>JBBRUV010000008.1:0-30948 GCA_038247465.1 Cytophagales bacterium | reverse complement strand
ATCAGCCCAGTGAGCAGTGCGCTCCACGGCTGCCGGGTTGCCCGCGCGGCAGTCTGCCCGACGAGCAGCGCCTGCACCTCGTCGAAGAGCGGCTGCGCGACGATGCCCTCGTGGTCGGCCGGCACCACCTCGTCGCCCGCGTACATCTGGCCGACGTACAGCGGGTTGGTCAGCAGCGCGTCGTTGGTCGGTTCAAAAATCAGGTTGCCTTTATCATCGTAAGGCCGCCCCAACGGGTTTTGCTGAATCGTGAAGCTATACGGATTCAGGTTGGCTCCGTTCCGAACGCTGTACATAAAGTAAGACGACAGCCCCACCCGGAACGTTTTATTGATCTGATGGTCAATGTTTGCCCGCAGAGAATACCGGGTATAATCGAGACCCTCCGTGATGCCTTTGTCCTGAAAATAACCCGCCGAGATGTAGAACTGCGTTTTTTCTGAACCGCCCTGAAGACCAAGCGAGTGGTTTTGCTGCAAACCCTGTTTCAGAATCAACGACTGATAATCGGTGCTTCTGTTAGCCGCAATGCCAGCCGCAACCTGCGGGTCTCCGCCCAGAACGGGTACTTTTGAGTCGGCAAATGCATCGGCCACGCCCGTTGGCACCGGATTTCCATTGGCATCTTTGTAGTTATTCGTTGTCCGGTAGGCTTCCCGAACATATTCAGCAAACTCAGGCCCGCTAAACAAGTTGATTTTATCGAGCGGGTCGGTCAGACCCACGTAGTTATCATAGGTGATGGTGGTTTTTCCATTGGTGTTGCCGCGCTTGGTCGAGATCAAAACAACACCGTTGGCACCCCGTGCGCCATAAATCGCGGTGGCCGTAGCATCTTTCAGGATTTCTGTTGAGGTCACGTCATTGGGGTTAATATCTTCAAAACCAGCCGATAGCGGAATGCCATCAACCACATACAGTGGATCGTTACCGGCACTGAACGACCGGCGACCCCGAATCCGAATAGTTGGCACCGAGCCGGGCTTACTACCCGATTGCGCCACATCAACGCCGGCCACGCGGCCCTGCAATGCCTGCCCAATGTTGGTGAGGGGCATTTCGGTGAGTTGCTTGGCCGATATTGACGAAATTGCCCCCGTCAGCTGGCTTTTCTTTTGCGTACCATAGCCCACTACCACCACTTCGTTCAGCGCACGGGTGTCGGCTTCGAGCGAAATGTTGATTGTTGTCTGATTGCCGGCCGTAACTTCTTTGGGGAGAAACCCGACCGACGAGAACACGATTACGGCGTTTCCGGCGGGCAGATTGATCTTAAAGTTCCCATCGGCATCGGTTGTGGTGCCGCGCGATGTGCCTTTTACGGCAACGTTTGCGCCGGGTAGCGCATTGTTTTCGGCGGTGACACGGCCAGTGATGGCACGTTCCTGCGCCAGCGCGCCGTAGCTTGCCAACAGGCACAGCCACAGGCAAAGCAACCTTGATAGTTGGCTGCTGATTGTAAAAGGAAAGTAATAAGAATTCATAGAATATAGTTAAAAGTTTAAGTGTACAAATTCAATTATCTCAGGGTATCGTCACGGGTTATGGCGTATGCCTTTCCGTAATCAATCTTGGTCACCAATCCGGCCACATACGTGATTCCGCCGAGGAGGTGCTGCACAAAAACGGGGTCTTCATAATCGGGTTTGGCGTGGCCCAACGACGTACACCACGTATGCCCGCCGTCGTATTCATAATACCACGCAGCAGGATAGAGCGCGGTGAACGGGCCACCAAACGCCCGAATCTTCGCCGTTTCGGTTGAGTCTTTTGCATCAACCGACCCCAAATCATGGGCCATAATCACGGTTGGCCCCGGCGACATTTCTTTGATGAAATAGCATTCGTCCTGTTTCTCCCAAACCTTGGGCAACCCGGCCACCGACGGATGTTTTGTCGCAATCACATTAACCGTCAGCGGCTGAAAATGCGGGTGCCACGCAAACGTTCCACCCATCATTCGTTTGAACCACAGCCAATTACGCTCCGTACCCAGTACCGAATGAATCCCCACGAAGCCGCCCCCCGCTTCGATGTATCGCCGGAAAACCAGCCGTTGCGCGTCAGTATCAAACACGTCGTTGTTGGTACTGGCGAAAATCAGGAGCGTGTAATTCCGCAAATTTTCCTCGGTAAACACCGTTGGTTCATCGGCAACAGTTACGCTGAATCCCTGCTCGCGGCCCAATTTCTGAATACAGGCAACCGTAGCCGGGATATTGTCGTGGACGTAGCCTTTGCCGTTTTTGGTGTAAACCAACACGCTTATCACTTTTTTGCCTGCGTTCATACCAGAGCTATCAGCCAGCGCGGGGCCAACCGAAAGGAGTCCGATGAGTAGGCTAAGAAGTAGATTGTGCGTAAACTGGGTCATACCTTAACTGCTTTACCTGCCAAAAGCTGCGCTTTCAACGCCAATTCTGTCGCCAAGAAGCAATGCGCCTGCGGCATCGCCGTTTCGGTTCGATTCAGCACATCATCAACGAGTTGCGTACCGTAGGGCGGCACCACGCTCTGGCAGTCAATGTATCGCTGCTCTTTTTGATCAACGATAAACAGGTGGTCGCCCCCGGTTCGGCCACCGATATCCACGTACTTCCGCAGTTCGATATAGCCCTCGGTGCCAAGAATCGTCAGTCGTCCATCGCCCCAAACGGGCAAACCTTTGGGCGTAAACCAGTCAACCCGAACGTACCCCGAACCGCCATCCCCCCGGAGCATCAGGCTACCAAAATCCTCGAAGTTGGGGCGTTCGGGATGGTTCACATTCCGGGTTTCGGCGGCTAAAACCTCGGCTTTGGTGGAGCCGGTGAAATACAAAAACTGATCGCATTGGTGCGAGCCGATGTCGCAGATAATGCCGCCGTAGCGTTTTTTCTCCCAAAACCAGTCGGGTCTCACGGGTGGATTAACCCGGTGCGGCCCCATGCCGATTGTCTGAATCACCTTGCCGATGGCCCCGGCTTTCACCAATTCACCGGCCTTCACGGTGGCGCCGTTGTCGAGCCGTTCGCTGTACGAAATCGAGTAAATCCGGCCCGTTTCTTTCTGCACCCGGCGTACCTCGGCCAATTGGTCGAGCGACGTAATGCCCGGTTTATCGGCCATGTAGTCTTTACCGGCCTTCATCACCCGCACACCAAGTGGGGCGCGTTCGTTGGGAATACCCGAACTGGCAACGAGTTGAATGGTTTTATCGTCAAGGATTTCGGCTTCGGTACGGGCACGTTTGGCCTGCGGGTATTTTTTGCCAAAGGCATCGGCGAGGTCGTCTTCTTTCGCGAAAAACGCCACCAACTCGCCCCCACCCCGAATCACAGAATCGGTCATACCATAAATATGGCCGTGATTTATGCCAACAACAGCAAACTTAATCCGGGGGGCGACTTTAGCTAATCCGCCGATAGTCAACGGGTTAAGCCCAGGCTGGCTCGTGGCAAAAACCGGTTCTGGTAATGCTGAGGCAACCACTAAGCCCGTTGCGGCTGCTATCGATTGGTTGATAAATGTGCGCCGGTTGGTTTCATTCTGTTTCATGATTTCAGGGCGTAGGGTGCGCGTTGTGGCCGCGAGAGCAGGGCGTTGGCTTCAGGGTCGTTTTTGAACTGCTCGGTGGCGGGGTTCCAGAACAGTTTGCGTTTCAGCTTCATGGTGGCGTGGTGCAGCAAACAGGCAGAACACGACCGATGCCCAATTTCGATGGGCGCGACGGGCGGTTTGCGGCTCTGAATACTCTCTAACCAGTTGCCATGATGATTGGCACTGACGGTCAGATGCACCTCTTTCGGCCCGATTACTGATGTCAGAATTTTGGGATTGCTCGCGTCTAAGGCTTTGGCGTTGCTGCCCTGCGAAACCGGATCGCTGGCCGTTGCCGAATAATTGCCGCGTGTGACAAAGAGCCAGCCCTCGGTGCCTTCAAACTTCACCCCGTTGGGTAAGTCATTGCTAATCACCATCGTAACGCCGTTGGCATAGCGGGCTTCGGTGCGGAAACTGCCGTGTACATTCCACAGCCCCGATGCCGGAAACTGCGCCGTTCCCGAAATTTCAATCGGGCCGGTATATTCAGTATTCATGCCCCAGTGCGCCGAGTCAATGTGGTGTGCGCCCCAGCCCGTGATCATGCCCGCGCCAAACTGCTCGCAGCGCAACCAGCCGGGACGGTCGTAACCAATTTGGGGATGTACCCGTTTTTCGGTGTAGTAGGTTTCGGGCGTTGAGCCGAGCCACATATCGTAATCGAACCCCTTCGGCAGCGGCATTTCGGGTTCGTCGTTACCTGCCGGGTCGTAGGGCAAGCCGATATACACCGTTTTGAGTTGGCCGATACGCCCGTTTCTGACCAATTCTGCCGCATACCGGAACTGAGGGGACGACCGTTGCTGACTGCCGATTTGCATGATTCGGTCGGTTTTTTTCACCGCATCGCTCAGGGCGCGGCCCTCGGCAATGGTCAGCGAGGCCGGCTTCTGCATATACACGTCTTTCCCGGCCCGAACAGCGGCAATGCCAATGGGCGCGTGCCAATGGTCGGGCGTGCTGATGAGAACCGCGTCAATATCTTTATTCTGGAGCAGTTCGCGGTAGTCGGTATAGGTCGTTACGCCGTCGTAGGGTTTGCCCGTTTTCTTTGTGTAATAGTCATTCACGAGGGTTTTAGCCTCGGCCACCCGGCGAGTGTCGAGGTCACAAACGGCAATAATCCGGGCCGTGTCATACTGCCAGACACCGGGCATATCGTGGTCGCGGGAGATGCGCCCCGTACCGATGGCCCCGATATTGATGCGGTTACTGGGCGCACTTTTGCCAAATACCGAAGCCGGTACGATAGTCGGGAAACCAACGGCTGCGGCTCCTGAAACAATTACAGTGCGAGCCGATAGGTCAAGAAATTTTCTTCTCGTTAAAGAACCATCAGGGAAAGCCATACAACAGGTTGAGAAAGTAAGGGTTCGGGATTTGATCTTAATAGCGCATAAATTTTGGCAAATAAATAGTGTTGAACAAATAAAAAGTTATCTTTTTTTACGCAATCGTTCCCGGTAACGATGTCATTCATCATTTTTCGGTGATTGGATTGTAAAAAAAAGCCCTTGGCTGAAGCCAAGGGCAATGGATTTTCCTTTGCTGGATTGCACAACTATAACTTCCCCCGGCTGAAGCCGGGGGAAGTTTGAAGACCCGCCACCAACCCGGTCACCCGCGCCCGCAACAGAGCCGGGTCGCTATTGCCGCCGGTGAACAATTGCGAACCCAGCCCAACCGCTGTTGCGCCCGCGTCAAACCACATTTTCAGGCTTTCGGGCGTGGGTTCTACACCCCCCGTCACCATCAGATTTAGCTGCGGCATTGGCCCTTTGATGGCTTTGATGAACCCCGGCCCCACCACATTTCCCGGAAATACCTTCACAACTTCGGCCCCCAGCAGCGTCGCCTGATAAATTTCGTTCAGCGTGGCTCCTGCCGGTATCCAAGGGCGGTTTCGTTCCCGGCAAACCGCGCCGACATTGGCCGTTGTGACGGGCTGCACCACAAAATCGGCCCCGGCATCCAGAAATAGGTTCGCATCGTCGGCGGTTAGAATCGTGCCAATGCCAAGCAATAGTTCAGGGCAGTGCTGGCGGGTATGAACCACTAAATCAGTAAAAACGGGCAAGGCCGCTTCGCCCCGGTTGGTAAATTCGATGACGCGCATTCCGCCGTCATAACACGCCTGCACAATGGCAATGGCACGGGCAGAATCGGCCTGGTAAAAAACCGGAACCAGCGGGTGTTGGGTTAAGTATTTGAGCATAAGATGGGTTTATAATCGTTTTTTCACATCAGCCACCGTTTGCCGGGTGGCATCACCGATTTCCTGCAATTTGCCGAAGGCTGCGGCAGTGGCAAAATCAACGACGGTCTGGGGCGGGTGTTGTTGATGCAATCCATAAATCAATCCGGCCATAAAACAGTCGCCACTGCCAATCTGATCGGCAACGGTGTCGGTCTCGAACGTTGGCGATACGTATTGCTCACCACTGGTGTAGAGCGTGGTATAGTAGCGAATTCCCTTGGGTAATGTAGTGAACCTAAATGTATTGGCAACGGTGTGGCAACGGGGAAACCGGGCCAGAATCGCTTCTGACGTGGCGCGGGCGTGGGCTATATAATCGGCTGGCTGGCCTTTGTCATGGATGTGTTCGTCAACCGGAATACCCAGCAGCGCGTTTGCCGACCAGATATTGCCCATCACCACGTTACAGTATTCTACCAAACCAGGCATGATGTCGGTTGGAGCCGGGCCATATTGCCAGAGCCGGGCGCGGTGGTTGAGGTCTATCGAAATCGGAATATCTCTGGCTAATGCTGCCCGTACTAATTCAAGGCAAACGTCGGCTACGGACTGGTTCAGGGCGGGGCTTATCGCGCTGATGTGCAGCCAATTGATTCCAGTCAACGCCGTATTCCAGTCAACGTCACCGGGTCTTAGACTGGCAAAACCCGAATTGGCCCGGTCGTAAATCACGCCTGCGTTTTTGAGGTCTTTTCCCTGCGGCAGGTAATACGTTCCGACACGCTGACCGCCCCGAATCAGGCCCGACGAATCAATGCCTTGTTGAGCGATATACGCAACCATGTCGTCGGCCAGGCTGTTTTGCGGCAACACCGAGGCATAGCGCACGGGCAAGCCCCAATTCGCCAGAGCAGTGGCAACGTTGAGTTCGGCTCCACCGATAAAAACGGGCATCGTGGCCTGTTGAACCCAGCCGCTGTCGGCAACGGGCGAAAAGCGCAGTAAAATTTCTCCGAAACAGTAAATCATGGCGTATTCGGTTTGTCGTTCGTCGTTTGTCGTTGGTAGTTGGCTGACGTGGGACGAACGACAAACTACGAACGACAAACCACGAACTCATATTTATTTCACGCAATCGTTATCGGGAACGTTGCCAACGCGGTGTGTCGGCAAAATGAGTAGCATGAACGGCCCGCTTTCTTGTATTGATTATGGATGCGATTACCATCAAAGACATTGCCCGTGCGCTGAATCTCTCAACCTCAACCATCTCGCGGGCCTTGCGCGACAGTCACGAAATCAGTGCTGACACTAAGCGATTAGTGATGGATTATGCCGCCCTGAAAAACTACCGGCCCAACTCCATTGCCCTGAGTCTCAAAGAAAACCGCAGCCGGGCTATTGGCGTGGTGGTGCCGGAGATTGCCAATTATTTTTTTTCGCAGGCCATCAACGGCATCGAGGCAGTGGCCTATAACCGGGGCTATCACGTCTTTATTTTTCAGAGCCACGAACTGCGCGAGCGCGAGGTACTGACCGTTCGGCAGGCCGTTGACCGCAAAGTAGATGGCTTATTACTCTCATTATCAAGCGAAACCGACGATATTTCGCACCTAACCGCCCTGCACCGCCAAAACTTTCCGATGGTGTTGTTTGATCGGGTATCGGCTGATTTGGGTACGCCCTGCATCGTGGCCGATGATTTTGGCGGAGCTTTTGCCGGTACCGAACACCTGATTCAGACGGGCCGCAACCGCATTGCCCTCATCACCATTCCGCCCTATATTTCCATCTCCCGCGAACGGCTGGCCGGCTACCGGGCTGCATTAGTGCATTATGGGCTGACTTACGACGAAAAGTTAGTGCGCTACGCCGGTTTCGGACAGTATGAAGTGGATTCGCTCGTTGAAGAATTATTACAACAAACCCCACCCCCCGATGCGATTTTTACCGTCAGTGACCGGCTGACGCTCAGTTGTTTACGTGCCCTTCGCGCCCGAAACATTGCTATTCCTGATTCGGTGGCGTTGATTGGTTTCACGAATCTGCCCGTCGCCGATTTGCTGGCTCCATCGCTGAGTACGGTGGGGCAGCCCGCCGAAGAAATCGGCCGTTTAGCTGCCCAGCAACTCATTGACCTGATCGAACACGGCCCCCATGCCCCCAAAACAGGCACGATTAAATTACCCTCGACGCTGGTGGTGCGGGAATCGTCGGCAGTGGATTGACATTCAGGGTGAGGGATTATCTTTGCCACAATCCCAATCTCAAATCGCCCGTTGCCCGTGAAACGCTCCCATTTTCTGCTCACTATTATCGTTGCCCTTGTTTTATCGTTGCCAATTCTGGCGCAGGTTTCTTATGGCCCGGCCCGGCCCGTTGACGCTGGCGAAATCCTGCTCAACCTCAAAAAACTCAACGTTGTTGGCTCCGTGTTATACGTGGCCGCTCACCCCGACGATGAAAACACGCTCCTGCTGGCCTATTTCGCCAAAGAACGGCTCCTGAAAACAGGCTACCTCTCGCTCACACGGGGCGACGGCGGGCAGAACCTCATCGGTACCGAGCAGGGCGAATACATCGGCATTATTCGCACGCAGGAACTCCTGGCGGCCCGGCGCGTGGATGGCCCGGAGCAGTTTTTCAGCCGCGCCTACGATTTCGGGTTCTCTAAATCAACGGACGAAGCCGTGCAAACCTGGGGCCGCGACAAAGTGCTGGCCGATGTGGTCTGGCGCATCCGGCAGTTCCGGCCCGACGTGATTATCACCCGCTTTCCGCCCGATGCCCGCGCCGGCCACGGCCACCACAGTGCGTCGGGGTTTCTGGCCGAAGAAGCGTTTAAAATAGCGGGCGACCCGACCAGGTTCCCCGAACAACTCACGCTCGTAAAGCCCTGGCAACCAAAGCGTATCATGTGGAACGTGTTTATCCCGAACGCGTTTCTCAGCACCAAACGCCCCGACGAACCGGGTAATCTGATTGGTATTGAAACGGGATTATACAACCCGCTGCTGGGCAAAAGCTACGGCGAAATTGCCGCCGAAAGCCGCAGTCAGCATAAAAGTCAGGGGTTTGGTGTACCAGCCAACCGCAATACCCGCGTTGATTATTTAGTGACGAAAGCCGGAACACCCGTTACCAAAGACCCCTTCGATGGCGTTGATCTGACCTGGAAACGCATCCCCAAGAGTGCCGCCGTGCAGCAGTTGGTCAAGCAGGTGATTGATGAATTTAAGGCGGATTCTCCGGCGGCTTCGGTGCCAAAACTGATCGAATTGCTCAAAGCCCTGAATCAGTTAGATGCCAATGATGAGTATGTGAACCGCAAGAAACTCGAAGTCGGGCAGGTGATTCAGCAATGCCTCGGCCTGTGGTTCGAGATCAACCCCGCCGACTATGCCGCTACGCCCGGCGAACGCCTGAAAGTGACGGCAAGTGTGGTGCTGCGGGCCGACGCGCCGGTTAAACTTCTGACCGTCAGTTACCCCGCGCTGGGAAAAGACAGTACGCTGAACATCACCCTGAAACAGAATGAGTTAGTGCAGTTACCCAATACTGTTGTGATTCCGGTGGGGCAGAAAATCTCGCAACCGTACTGGCTCGAAAAACCCGTTGACAAGGGCGTGTTTCAGGTCTCCGACCAACGGCTCATCGGTATGCCCGAAAACCCGTCGGCCCTCAATACGAACTTCACGTTTGAGGTTTCGGGTCAGAAAATCACGTTCAGCCGCCCGTTTCTGTATAAATCAACCGACCCCGTTGACGGCGAAACCTACCGCCCGTTTGTGGTGCAGCCCGCCGTGATGGTCAACTTAGCCGAGAAAGTCTATGCCTTCTCTGACGCACCCGCGCCCACCGCGCCCCTCGAAGCGGGCAGCAACGTAGCCCCGCCAAACCCGTTTCGACCCGTTGAGATGGTCTTGAAGGCGGGCCGCGCCAACGTGTCAGGAACAGTTCGGCTCGACATCCCGGACGGCTGGCGCGTACAACCCGAACAGGCCACCTTTACCCTAAAAACCAAAGGCGAAGAAGCCCGGCTAACGTTTGTGATTGCGCCCGGCGAAAAAGCCACCAATGGCACCCTCCGCGCGGTAGCCGTCACCGAGAGCGGCACCTTTACGCAGGGCATTCGGCTGGTAGAGTACAAGCACATCCCGACGCAAACGTCGTTTCCGCCCGCCGAGGCCAAACTGCTCAAACTCGACGTGAAAGTCACGGCCCGTACCGTCGGCTATATCATGGGTGCGGGCGACGAAGTACCGACCGCCCTTCGGCAGATGGGCTGCACGGTAACGCTGCTGGGCCGCGCCGAACTCGCCAGCGACCTCGCACCGTTTGATGCTATTGTGGTGGGTGTTCGGGCGTATAACACCGAGGATTACCTGAAATTTTACCAGGACAAACTCATGGAATACGTCAAAAACGGCGGCACGATGGTGGTACAGTACGCCACGCCGGGCGGTTTCGTAAATCAGGGCGGCATGAAAGTGGCGCAGATTGGCCCCTACCCCATCACCATTGGCCGCGACCGCGTGACCGAAGAAGACGCGAAGATGACGTTTCTGAACCCCGGCCACCCACTGCTGAACCGCCCCAACAAAATCACCGAAGCCGATTTTGATGGCTGGATTCAGGAACGCGGCATTTATTTTGCCCAGGACTGGGACCGGAATTACGAACCCATTTTCAGCAGCCACGATGCCAACGAAGCCGAAAAGCAAGGCAGTTTGCTCTACGCCAAATATGGCCGGGGGCATTTTATGTACACCGGGCTGGTGTTTTTCAGGGAGTTACCGGCTGGCGTTTCGGGGGCATACCGGCTGTTTGCGAATTTGATTTCAGCGGGAAAATAACGCTGGCAACCCCGGCTTATCGGAAATGAGCCACAACGTTGGCGGTTTTGGTACGTTGCTGCCCGAACATACGCAACGGTATAGGTCAATTTAATAACAATTTCTTCATATACAGATGTTGTGGGGGTATGTAAAAACACCTACATTTGGTTTATTAAACTAACCACAATGTCAATGATGTACGTCTCAACTACCCAACAAGTTACCCCCCCCCCCGCACTGAAGTAACAGAGACGGAGACCCTATCTTTGCAAGCCGGTGGCGCAACAACGGGCGAGTTGGCCAATGCTAACCTCACCCTGCCCGCTACGCCCCCCGGCTGGGAACGGTTAGACATCTACCGCCGAAACATTGTGTGTTTAACGGCGCAGGGGCTGACCAATGCCCAGATTGGGGAGAAACTGTGCAAGAGCGAGAAGACGATCACCAACCGCAAAACCGATATTATTGCGGAGTTGGGGCTAACCAATGCCTCGTGGCACTGCCTAACCGACTTTGTTGCCACGCATCGGGTGTTTTTGCGGCAGCAGCCGGTTTTGGCAGACAAAAAATAGGGAGTATCCTCCCCCCAAAACTGCCCAAAATAGGGAGTATCCTCCCTTGCGCGGCTGATTGCAACCCCTCACCTTTGTCTTACCAAAACGCACCGAAAAGTATGAAAACGACGATGCTATACAGTCTCCTTTTCCTGATGATGTTGGGCGTGGGCATTGGCTGCAAAAAGGAAGTGGAGCCGGTGAAGCCGCCGGTGGTGGTGGTGACCCCGCCGGTTTCTGGTACGGCCAATTGGCCCGTGACTAACGTAGTCTCACTAACCAATATCGTCCCCCCTGTGCTAACAGTGGCAAACTGCCGCTTAGTGCGAACGGTGCAAAAACTGGGAGGGTTTTCATTGCTAAGAGACCCTGAAATACTTATTACCCCTAATTATTCGCTAACGATGTCTGCGGCAGATGGAATTAATTATACATACGATGGTCAAGGTAGACTTAAATCCAAATACTTTGATAGGAATGATTCGTTGACTTATTCATATACGTCAGATTCCATTCGCATTGCTGCTTATAAACGGAGCTCTTCTGATGTGCCGCCTTTAGAATTGATACAGTTAAATACCGACGGACTTGCCGTTCGGAATCGGGGTAGTCAACTGTTGAATGAATACAACAATGAAGGTCAAATTATCAGACAGTATTTCGGCAATCGCACCTCTTACCGTTATAAAATAGACAACGGTAATGAGATTGAAGTGCGCTGGTTCTCAACATCGGGTGATGTCGTTACTCAAACCTCATACTACACAGACCGCCCGAACCTGCCTGCCCCAACGTCCATTTTCGGCAAACCCAGCCGCAACCTGCCCAAACAATTGATTAAGAGCATTTATGGCAGTGAATTGTACGATGACGGGCCGGTGAATCAGGCCGATTATTACTACATCTACGACGCACGGGGCTTAGTCAAACGCCGGGTTACGGTACTGACAGAGCGAAACCGAAAATGGACGTTTGCCACCAGTGAAGAGATTAACAGCATAATTGATTACACCTACGAGTGTCCCTGACGCTCCCTGAAAACGCCACAGTTTATCCCTCTATAGTTTATGAAGTATGTTTCATTTGTCCGGTGCATCGCACTGGGTCTGGCTTTGTTATGTCTTAGCCAGCGTGTTTGGGCGCAGGGTGCTACACCCACACTTGCTATCGGATGGCCGCAGGACGGGGCCGTCTTTCAGAAAGATGCCAATAATCAGGGGCGAATCCCGCTGTTAGGCGCGTTTAACTCCCTGTTGTGGCGACGGTTTGGCACATCGGCTTACCGGGTGACAGCAACGCTGGAGAAGTTGAAAGTCAGCACGGGCGAACCATTTCCCGGTGCGCCCATTATTGAGCAGACGGTAACGCAGTTGGACAGGGTGGGGCAGCTTGCATCATTCGAGAATGTGGATAAGGGGTGGTATCGGCTCACACTCAAAGCCGAGTCAGCAGGATTATTTGTCGGGCGGCTTCGACCCGTCAGTGCATCCATTAAGGTTGGTATTGGCGATGTGTTTGTGATTGGCGGTCAGTCGAACGCGCAGGGACTGCCCAACCGCCCCAACAACGGACAGTATCCAAACTGGAACAAGGTGGCCTCACCCGCGCCTACTTATGATGGTGTTCGGGTTGTGACTTCCTACTTTGCGGAAGCAGATCAGGCGGCAATGGTGCCACTGGGTATTTTTGAGCGATGGGGTCAGTTGTCGAACCTAAAATCAGTAGCCGAAGCCGCTAACGACCCGTCGTCTGGTATCGCTCCGGCGGGGCCGAGTTTGTGGTACTGGGCGCGGCTGGGTGAGTTGATTACGCAACGATATGGTAACGACGAAGTGCCGGTTGCGTTTTTCAATGCCGCCTGGGGCGGTACAGCCATTAAGGAGTGGAGCCGTTCGACTAATCCCAATAACGGGGTGTTAGCTTCCCCGTCGGGTGGTCAGTAGAAGTCAAATGGAGTCAACGTCTATGGTTTACCCTTCAATATCATGCGCCGGGCGTTGAGACTGTACGGACGAACCTACGGAGTGCGGGCAATACTGTGGATGCAGGGCGAAACCGATAACGAAGCATTCAGTGACCCCAGTTGGAATGTTGAAGAAACGGTCACAAACAAAGACCTCTCGCCAACAAGCTACATCCGCCGGTTGTCGAGCTCGGAGCAGTATCGCGATGAACTGCTTCAAGTAGTGCAGGAATCACGAATTGCGCTCGGGACAACCGTTCCCTGGGTGGTGGCCCGCGCTTCATTCCGAAATAATACGGCGCTGAGTTTGATTACTACGGGGCAGAATTTAGCAACTAATACAGCCAATCAAATTGACAACAAAATCTTCCCCGGCCCGGAAACGGATAACATTACCGGCCCTACCAAACGTCGGGTGTCCACTGACATAATAGTACTGGATCCCAATAATCCGGCTGTCAATGATATATATGGAGCCGAACCAACCCATTTCAAAGACGCGGGTTTGTCGGAAGTAGCTCAGTCATGGGCTACTGCCTTATTCGACGCTAACACGGGCGTTCTCCGCAATGCAGCAGGCCCGGCCACCGTTGCCGCTATGGGGTCACAAGCCCGGCCACTTACCCTGAGCAGTGACGGAAACACATTTACCGCACCCCAGGGTACGGCGTATAGCTGGCTGGCCGAAGTTGGTGGCAGTGCCAACCCAAACAGCCCGGTTAGTACACAACAGAGCATAGGGGCCAATATCCCCACATCACCCCCTTGCCCTACCTGCTCACCGGGTTCGTCTAATGTGGGCAGTCAAGGCGCACGTCGGGTACTGGTTCAGGATTCGCAGGGGCGGCTAATCGTTACGCAATCGGTACCCTATCCGTACTACGAGGTGGACGATACGCCACAGCCAACAACCTGCGCGGCTCCTGCTTCGGGCAGTTGCTATACCATCAAAGTCCAGAAAACCGACCTGATGCTGCAAACTGTCAACGGCGGGGCCAGTATTCAGCAACTCGCAGCCAACAATCAACCCAACCAAATCTGGAAAATAGAAGACACCGGCAACAGCCGTTACCGCTTCACCATTCAGGATGGCACCAACCGCGTGGTGCAGACCACCACCGGCACCAACGGCAATTACCTGGCCCTGGGCAACTACACCGGAGACGACAAACAACGCTGGGGCATCGGGGCGCAGAACGGCTTCTACCGCGTCTTCACCAGCAATAACACCACCTGGGATTTGCTCGATTTCGGCAATCAGGCTACGCTGCAACTCTACGGCAACACCGGAGAGCCGTTCTATACCTACCGCTCGTTCTGCTTCACCCCGGCCACCTGCCCTACCACCACTTGCAACCTGAACGTATCGGCCAGCAACACCAACCCAAACGCTCAATGCGGGCAGTCGGCCCAACTCAATTTTAACTGTTCGGGTGCCGACTGCAATGGGGCCACCTTCACCTGGTCGGGCAACGGCATCAACCAGACCTTGTCGGCGGGGCAGAGTCTCGGCACGGGCGCACTCAATACCAACGGCGCGTTGACATACACCCTCACGGCCACCAAAGGCAGTTGCCAGCAACAGGTGCAGACCACCGTGACGGTCAGCGGCTGCGTCACCACCCCGCCAACGGGCAGTTGCTACGAAGCCGAAAGCGGCTCGCGCAGTGCCGGCACCGATGTGCAACCGAGTGGCAATGCGTCGGGCGGGCAATACGTGGGCGGTTTCGACGGGGCCAGCCGCTACGTGGACTTCACCGTGAATGCAACCTCGGCGGGGAGTTATCCGCTCACGTTTTACTATGCATCGGGCGAAGCGGGCGGTTATATTGATTACGCCATCAACGGCGGGAGTGTGTTGCGGTTCGACAACAACGGCAACGGCATCCCCCCCACCGGGGGCTGGAATACGTTTGCCGCCAGCAGTGCCGTTACCATCGCCCTCAACGCGGGTAGCAACACCATCCGGGTGCAGGGCGGTTTCCGCTTCACCCTCGATAAGATTTGTGCCGGTAATACCCCGCCCCCGCCACCACCGGGTTTTGCGCTCAACGCGCCTTCGCTCAATTGCGCCAGCGGCAACGTCACCCTGAGCGTGGTCAACAGCAACGGCAACCCGGTAGAGTACCAGACCATTGGGTTGCGGGGCTGGGGAACGGGTAACGTGCTGACTGTACCCGCCCATCAACTCAACGGTACTGACTTTACGTTTCAGGCCCGGCAGAGCGGCAACGGCGAGGTTAGCCGACTATTCAGAGTAGCGTGCGGAGGTAGCCGGGCTGTCGCCGAAGTGTCAGAGCCGGATTCAGACGCGGATACGGGTTTGGTTATCAGCCCAAACCCGCCGTCGGGGCGGGTGTCGGTGCGGTTCCGGCTGGCAGCCGGTGAGCGGGGTAGTCTGTCAGTGCAAAGCCTGACGGGAGCCGTGCTGCAAAGCCGGTTGGTGGTTGGCACGGGCGCAGCCCAAACCGAAGTTTTAGACATGGAACGCGAACCATCGGGGCTGTACCTGATTCGGGTGTCGGGCCGGGCCACGTCTGACGGTGGTGGTAGAAACCAGACAGGCCGGGTGTTGCTGATGCGATAAACCGATTCTTGTTTGTCAATATAGCATCAGCCCCGGTATCGGTCAGACGACCAATATCGGGGCTGATGCTATACAAACGGCTGCCTGCTCCTTGCGCCCACAATGACAAATAACAGCCTAACAAGGCAACAAAAGCAACGTTACACTCGCGCTACTGCCCCCACTGGGCCGGGTTTTCGCGCCAGGCCGTGAGCAGTTCTGCCGCGCTGTCCGGAATATAATTCAGGCTTTGCGCTTCCTGAATCAGGCTCTCGTAATTGCTCAGGCACACGAGTCGCACGTCTTTCTCGGCAAAGTTTTCGGCAGCGATGGCAAAGCCGTAGGTGAAAATCGCCACCATGCCCAGCACCTCGGCCCCGGCAGCCCGGAGCGCGTCAACCACTTTGAGCGAACTGCCCCCGGTCGAGATCAAATCTTCGATCACCACCACGCGCTGATTGGGCAGTAGTTCACCTTCGATCTGATTGGTCATACCGTGCTTTTTGGGTTCGGGCCGGACGTAACAAAACGGCAAACCCAGCGCGTCGGCCACGAGTGCGCCCTGCGGAATACCCGCCGTTGCCACACCCGCAATGGTCTCAACGTCAGCAAATTGCTGGCGGATGGTATCGGCTAAGGCGTGTTTGATAAAGGTTCGGGCTTCGGGGTGCGAGAGCACAATGCGGTTGTCACAGTAAATAGGTGACCGCCATCCCGAACTCCACCTAAAGGGTTCGTTGGGGCGTAGTTGGATAGCTTTAACAGCGAGGAGGATCCGGTTAATTTCCTGATTCATTGTCTTTGGATTGGCGGGCAAAAGTCGGTTTTTTTTGAATAGACTGTTCAGGATTTACCGCCCCGGCCCGAATAATATCGGATATGCAGGTCGGCTTTGCTGAAAATAGACCCTACTTTTACGGATAAATTAACCCCTAAACGCCCCGTGTCATGGCACTCCAACCCGGCCAGAAAGCCCCCGATTTTACCTTGTTCAGCAGCGACAAGACACCAGTTTCATTGGCTGATTACAACGGCAAAAACGTGGTAATGCTGTTTTTTCCGATGGCCTTCACCAGCGTCTGCACCGCCGAACTCTGTGAAATGCGCGACAATATTGCCACCTACACCAATCTGAACGCGGAGGTTGTGGGTATCTCGGTTGATTCGCCGTTTACGCTGGCTAAGTTCAAAGAAGAGCAGGAATTGCCGTTTCCGTTGCTGTCTGACTTCAACAAAGAAGTCTCCACCGAATACGGCTCGCTCTACGAAACCTTCGCTTTTGGCATGAAAGGCGTGAGCAAACGGTCGGCGTTTGTGGTTGATGGCCAGGGTGTTATCCAATACGCCGAAGTGCTGGAAAACGCCGGTGACGTTCCCAGTTTTACCGGGATTCAGGAAGCGTTGTCAATGAACAATTAACAGTGATCAATGAGCAATTATCAATAGACGATTCAACTTGTTCATTGATAATTGCTCGTTGATAATTGAAAAAATGCCCTGGTACCATACTTTTTTTCACGGCTTGCCACAACGCGCCTGGCGCGAAGCCCAAACCGACGAGCAGACGCAGGCTGAACTCGAGCTGATCGTTGAAACGCTTGATTTTGGCCCCGGTGATGCGTTGCTCGATGTGTTTTGCGGTTACGGTCGCCACGCGCTTCCGCTGTCCCGGATGGGTTGCGCCGTAACGGGCGTTGACATTTCGGCAGAATATATCGCTGATTTACAGGCCGATGCCACCGCCGAGAATCTCCCTCTTGCTACTATCGAAGGCGATTTTATGACCCTGCCCGATGCTACGCTCACACGCTTGGGGCTGTTCGACGCGGGGTATTGTCTGGGCAACAGTTTCAGCTTTTTTGCGGCTGATGAGATGACCGTTTTCCTGCGCCGGATTGCCGGGCTGTTGAGGCCCGGCGGTCGGTTTCTGGCTCATTCGGGTACGATTGCCGAAGTGATTCTGCCTGATTACCAGGAGCGGAGCTGGCTACCCATTGGCCCCGACCTGATTATGCTGGCCGAACACACCTACCATCCCGCCGAGAGCCGGATTGAACAACACCTGACGTATATCCAGAAAAAAGCAGGAACTGAGACCACCGTCGAAACCCGCGTAGCGCAGCATTACGTCTATACCCTCGTCGAGTTGCACCGCCTATTTGCTGGGGCGGGGCTGTTGGTTGAGCAGTGTTTCGGCACGGTGCTGGGCGACGAATTTGCCCTTGGCGATGATGGCGTGTGGTTGCTGGCGCAAAAAATTTAAGTCGGTAATAGCGCAAATAACTGTAAATGTGTAGTTTGCGGTCAGATTAACACCGTTAGCTAACCAAAATGTATGATAGACGTAACCGACCGTAAACCGCGTAGCCACGAGCTAACCCGCTCCGGTATTGTGCTGACGGCCAAAGCCATTGCCCGGCGAGACGGATGGCAGGCCGTTTCGATCCGTAAAATTGCCGATGCCATCCAGTACAGCCCCCCGATTGTGTATGAATACTTCGACAGCAAAGACGTGCTGCTCGACGAAATCCGCTGCGAAGGCTTCCGCTACCTCAGCACAGAGTATGACCGGGTGATGAAACTCTACCGCGACCCCGAAAAACGGCTCTTTGAAATCTCCCTGATTCAGTGGCGATTCGCTACCGAAAAACCCGAAGTTTATCAGGTCATGTACAACCTCGACGGGGCGTATTGTACCCTGCCCATTTCTCAATCGGCTGATATGCAAGCCGTTGGTGATGTAGTCCGCGAAACGATTTTTTCCTTTATCCCGAAAGCCAAGGAAGCCATTCAGAAACTGTACTTCGAGTGGTGGGCTACCTCGCACGGGTTTATTATGCTCGCCCTGCTCCTGCGCGATCAGCAACCACTGGCTCAGTCAGAACAGGTGTATCAGGAAACTATGCGCCGGTTTGTGCGCGGCCTACGATGAAACTCCTCTACGTCTATGACGCACTCTGCGGCTGGTGCTATGGGTTTAGCCCGGTTATCCGCGAATTTCAGGCGCGACACACCGGCCCCGATGCCCCCCTGCCATTGACGTTCGAGGTGCTGAGTGGCGGCATGATGACCGGCAACCGCGTTCGGCCCGTTGCCGAATCAATGGGCTATATCGAGCAGGCCTACAAAACCGTTGAAGACCGGACGGGTGTGCAGTTTGGCCAGGCTTATCTGAACAACCTGCTCCGGGAAGGCACTTATCTGTCTGATTCTCAACCACCGGGGCAGGCCATGACGTTGTTTAAGCAACACCTGCCACACCGCGCCATTGAGTTTGCCGGTACGCTCCAAACCGCACTTTATTACGATGGGATTGACCTGAATCAGCCCGAAAACTACGGCCCGCTCGTAGTACCCTACGACCTGAACCCTGCCGATTTTGTAGCCCACCTCAACCACGAAGCTATTGTGCAGACCACCCTGGCCGAGTTTGAACAGGTGGCCCACTGGGGCATCGGCGGGTTTCCGTCGGTGATTCTGGACACAGGTACGCAATTGATGATCGTGGCGCGGGGCTATTTGCCGTTAGACGCGCTCGAAGCCAACGTAGCTTCGGCACTGACACCCTGAAAATAACCTTTCTCCCATGAAATTATTTCGATTCGGATTGCCCGGCCACGAACGGCCCGGCGTGATGCTCGCCAATCGGCAATCGGTTGATGTGTCGGCATTTGGCGAAGATTTTGGCGAAGATTTTTTTGCCACCGATGGTCTAAAAAGACTATCTAACTGGTTGATAATCAACACAAAAAACTGCCCCATTGTGGGGGCCGATGAGCGGTTTGGCCCGTGCATCAAACGCCCTTCCAAAATTGTGTGCGTTGGGCTGAACTACGCCAAACACGCCTTAGAAAGCAGTATGCCCAAGCCAACGGAGCCAATCCTGTTTCTGAAATCAACCACCGCGCTCTGCGGCCCCAACGACGCGGTAATCATCCCGAAAAATTCCCGAAAAACAGATTGGGAAGTTGAATTGGCGGTGATTATTGGCAAACGAACCAGCTACATCCAGCCGGAAAACGCGCTCGACTACGTGGCCGGCTATGCCGTGCATAACGACTACTCGGAGCGCGAATTTCAGTTGGAGCGGGGCGGGCAGTGGGTGAAAGGAAAAAGTGCCGATACCTTCGCCCCGCTGGGGCCGTATCTAATTACGACCGACGAAATTCCTGACCCGAACACGCTACACCTCTGGCTCGACCTGAACGGCGAACGATTGCAGGATTCCAACACCGACGATATGATTTTCGACGTGAAAACCATCGTCAGC
The DNA here is from genome assembly GCA_038247465.1 of Cytophagales bacterium. Classification (GTDB taxonomy): domain Bacteria; phylum Bacteroidota; class Bacteroidia; order Cytophagales; family Spirosomataceae; genus JBBRNH01. The sequence goes on along the minus strand of JBBRUV010000008.1, from coordinate 10,978 downwards.
TATATCAGTCAGTTTATGACGCTGCTGCCCGGCGACGTTATCTCGACCGGCACTCCGGCGGGCGTGGGGCTGGGTTTTAAACCACCCCGCTACCTAAACCCCGGTGACGTGGTGAGGCTCGGCATCGAACACCTCGGTCAGCAAACGCAAACCGCCGTTGCCTTTCAATGAGCGATTAACAATGAACAGGTATCAATGCAGCCGCCGGGCAGTCATTGATACCTGATAACTCGTAACTGAAAATTGACCATTGATTCGCATCAGCACTTCTGGCACTACAACCCCGCGCAGCATGGCTGGATTTCGGACGACATGGCCGCCCTCCGGCGCGATTTTTTGCCCGCCGACCTCGAACCTATCCTGACCCAAAATGGCGTGGACGGCTGCGTGGCGGTGCAGGCCGATCAGTCAGAAGCCGAAACCGGATTTTTGGTCAGGATGGCCGATAACTACGATTTTGTCCGGGGCGTGGTTGGTTGGGTTGATCTGCAGTCGCCGGAATTGGCAAACCGGCTGGCATACTGGGCTGGTGTACGGGCCGTGAAAGGCTTTCGGCACATAGCTCAGGCCGAACCAGACGATTTTCTGACTCGCCCGGCGATGATGAACGGCATCCGCCAATTAGCTGATTTTGAGTTCAGTTACGACATCCTGATTTACCCCAACCAACTCAAAGCCGCGCTGCATTTAGTGCGGGCCGTGCCAGAGGTGCAGTTTGTGATTGACCACCTCGCCAAGCCGGTCATCCGCAAACAGGAAATCAGCCGCTGGTCGAGTTTCATGGCCGAGATCGCCAAACAGCCCAACGTCTGCTGCAAACTGTCGGGTATGATAACGGAGGGCGACTGGCAAACCTGGAGCAAGGCCGACTTTTTCCCGTATCTAAACGTGGCCTTTGAACAGTTTGGCCCCGACCGGCTGCTGTTCGGCTCCGACTGGCCGGTGTGTCTTGTGGCGGGGAATTATACGCAAGTCAAAACCATTGTTGACGACTACGTGGCTCCCTGGGGCGATGAGGTTCGGGCTAAAATCTTCGGGGCCAACGCCCGGCGGTTTTATCGGTTGTAGGTTTCGATAGGGCGGGTTCATCTGCGAAAAAACGGATGATGAGTTGAGCTGTGATGAATGCGAAACCGCCCTTTGTAGTCCGCACGATAATTATACAGGAAAAGTAGGTTAATTGATGGGTTAGGGTAGGGCAAGCTAATTTTTCTCTAATCATAAACATCGCTGCCCGTGTTAGCCATGAATTACCGGGGGCCACAGCGGGTCCGGCTCGACCATAAGCCGATGCCCGAAATCCTGCACCCTGAGGATGCCATCGTGCGCGTCACCCGCTCCTGCATCTGCGGTTCAGACCTGCACCTCTATAACGGAAACGTACCCGACACCCGCGTCGGCACCACCTTCGGCCACGAGTTTATCGGCATTGTGGAAGAAGTCGGGCCAGATGTACACAACGTTAAGATTGGCGACCATGTGCTGGTACCGTTCAATGTTGCCTGCGGCAAATGCAGTTTCTGCCAGCAGGGACTGTACGGCAACTGTCACGAGTCGAACGCCCAAGCTACGGCGGTGGGTGGCATCTTCGGCTACTCGCACACGGCGGGTGGCTACGACGGCGGGCAGGCCGAGTATGTCCGCGTACCCTACGCCAACTTTGGCCCCACGGTGATTCCGCCCGGTATGGACCCCGACGATGCCGTGATGCTCTGCGACGTGGTGCCAACCGGCTACCAGGCTGCCGAAATGGGGGGTATTCAGCCCGGTGATACGGTGGTGGTGTTCGGGGCTGGGCCGGTCGGGATCATGGCCGCCCGCTGCGCGTGGCTGTTCGGAGCCGGGCGGGTGATCGTTATTGACGAGGTGGACTACCGGCTGGAGTTCGTCAGAAACTACGCCCCCGCCGAGGTCTATAACTTCAAGGAGATGGACGATGTGGTGCTGTTTCTCAAAAAAGCCACCGACTGGCTGGGAGCCGATGTGTACATCGACGCAGTTGGGGCGGAGGCCACCGGCAACGCCATACAATCGCTCACAGGTCGGATCGGGCTATTGCAGGGCGGCTCGCCAACGGCACTGCATTGGGCCATCAACTCGGTTAAAAAAGGCGGTATCGTCTCCATCGTGGGCGTATATGGGCCAACGGGCAACTACATCCCAATCGGCAACGTCGTCAACAAAGGCCTCACCATCCGGGGTAACCAGACCTCGGTGAAGCGGTTGCTGCCCCGGCTGATCGAGCATGTCCAGAACGGCGTGATCAACCCTAAAGCCCTCATCACGCACCGGCTGCCGCTGGAAGAAGTAGCCGAAGGGTATCACCTCTTTGCCAACAAATTGGACAACTGCATCAAACCCGTACTGATTCCGTCGCGGGCTGGTGTTTAACCTTATTCAACTATGGAAACTATTGACATACAAGTAGTAAACGCGGTACGGACGCAGCTTCCCACGCGGGAGGAACTGGCCGGTAAGTTCACTCATATCAAGGGCTGGGGCGTTGACATTGACCCTGAAAACGACCCGACGTATCCCATGAAAAACCCCCGCACAGACGCGGAACAATTGGGCTATACCTGGCAACGGCCCGCCCAGCAGCCCCAAACGGTGGAGGTGCTGCAAACCAACGAACGCCCAAATCTGCCCGCCGTGTTCGGGACCTCTTCCCCGCCGTCGGGCCTGAGCGGGGCCATTCGCCGGTATGCGTTCACCTTCAGCGAGTCGAATATCATGCACTGGATACCGCTAATCGTGGCCGACCGGGTGAACATGGTTGAAGGCTTGATGGATGACCTGCTGCACGGTACCGTCCAGAACTTTACAAAGGAGAAGGGCCTGACAGCTCCGCAGGAGCCAAACAAAACCGATCTGATGACCAATGTGCTGATTGGCACAGCGGTTACGATTGGGGTGATGCTGATACTACGTGGCCGCAGTCGTGCGACTCAAATAGAGTAGCCAGGATTAAGAGTGGGCGGGTACAACGCCATTGGCAACTATCCCCAGACAATGCGTGGTTGGCTGACCAGTTCAGCCCGTCTGTCTGGGGATGGTTACTTTTTTATGGTACTTTTGCATGATTAACGTCTGTCAAAAATGCCCTACCAGTACATTAAATCCCTGCTTCAAACGGCCCCGTCTGCCGACCAAATTACGGTCAAAGGCTGGGTGAGAACCAAGCGCGAAAGCAAAAACGCCGTTTTTATCGCCATCAACGACGGTTCTACGATCAACAACATTCAGGCTGTTTCGGAAGCGGGCTTTCTGCCCGACGACACGCTGAAAGCCATCACCACTGGGGCCTGCGTTGCCATCACGGGCCAACTCGTTGATTCACAGGGGTCAGGGCAGACGGTAGAGGTTAAAATTGAATCGGTTGTTATTTATGGCCTGGCCGACCCCGACAAGTTTCCGCTGCAACCCAAGCGACATTCGCTGGAGTTTTTGCGCGAGATTGCCCACCTGCGGCCCCGTACTAACACCTTCGGCGCGGTGATGCGGGTGCGGCACGCGCTGGCCTTTGCCGTGCATCAGTACTTCAACGATCATGGGTTTTATTACCTCAACACGCCCATCATCACGGCTTCTGATGCCGAGGGCGCGGGCGAAATGTTCCGGGTCACGACGCTTTCGGCTACCAAACCACCCCTGACCGACACCGGAACCGTTGATTACAGCCAGGACTTTTTTGGCCGCGAAACCAACCTCACCGTATCAGGGCAGTTGGAGGGAGAACTGGCGGCTTTGGCGTTGGGTAAGATTTATACGTTCGGGCCAACGTTCCGGGCCGAAAACTCAAACACTACCCGCCACCTTGCTGAGTTCTGGATGATTGAGCCGGAAATGGCGTTTCATGACCTTGACGACAATATGACGCTGGCCGAGGATTTTAGTAAGTATATCATCCGGTATGCCATGGAACACTGCGCCGATGACCTGGCTTTCCTGGAAAACCGGCTCATCGAAGAAGAAAAAACCAAAAAGAAAGAAGAACAAAGCGAACTGACGCTGCTCGAAAAACTCCGTTTCGTGGTGGATAACGACTTTGAACGGCTGACCTACACCGAAGCCGTTGCCATTCTGCGCGACTCGAAACCGGCCAAAAAAGGCCAGTTTCAGTACGAAGTATCGTGGGGCATTGACCTCCAATCGGAACACGAGCGGTTTTTGGTGGAGAAGCACTTCAAAAAACCCGTTATCCTGACCAATTACCCCCGCAACATCAAGGCGTTTTACATGAAAGAAGACGACGCACCGGGCGACACTTCGCCGGCTACCAACAGCCGGGGCGAAACCTTCGCCGAAGCGTCGCCCGGCCCAACCGTGCGGGCGATGGACGTGCTGTTTCCGGGCATCGGCGAGATGATTGGCGGCTCACAGCGCGAAGACGATTACGACAAACTCGTGGCCCGGATGCAGGAAGTGGGTATCGAACCCGAATCGTTGTCATGGTATTTGGATACGCGGAGGTTTGGGTCGGCCCCGCACGCGGGCTTCGGTATGGGTTTCGAGCGGATGATGATGTTTGTGACGGGCATGACCAACATCCGCGACGTGATTCCGTTTCCGAGGTATCCCAAATCGGCGGAGTTTTAACAGGGCCTTCTCTACTGCGCTGGTTTCTGTTTTGGTTCCGCGCTCAAAATCGCGTTGGGTGGGCCGGATGGCAGGCTTAACGCGATTTATTTTTTGTAAATTAGCACAAAACAACAACTGACATGGAAACGCTCGAACGTCCGCAACTCCCCGAACTGCTTGCTGGCTCAAAATACGGCGGCATGGTTATGTCAAAAGCCGACTTTCTGCGCTGGGAATCCGATGACGATGAGTTTGTGTATGAATTTGACCACGGCATTCTTGACCCAACCCGCAGTATTCAGCAGAAAGAAGCGTATATCATCGCCAACATCAACTACACGTTTTACACCACAGGGGCGTTCCAGCAACGCGCTCAACTCATTCCTGAAATAGACGTGTGGGTGAATGATTCGCAACGCCGACGACCCGATCTGGCCTTTTTTACGGCTGATCAGATTCGGGCAATGGCCAACGGGCAAAACGAGATACCAGCGTTTGCAGTCGAGATTCTGTCTGATTACGACGAGGTGAACAAGCAACTCAAAAAATTCAACGAATACTTTGCCGCCGGGGTGCAGGTTGTCTGGTGGATTATCCCTGATTTGCAGATGGTTTATTGCTACACGTCGCCCAAAACCATTACCGTTGCTACGGGTGCCGACAGCCTGAGCGCGGCCCCCGCCCTGCCTGATTTAGCCCTAACGGTGAACGAGTTGTTTCGGCGGTGATTAGCGATTGCTACTCCGTAGGTGTCAGTTCAGAAGGCAAAAATAGATTTAGGGGCTTCTGAGCAAACCTGTCAAAGCGGCTGGACATTTTGGCGGTTCACAGATAAAAACGGGGAGGATAAAGTAATTGACGAGTTCAGAAAACAAAGCTAAACGTATGCTCATCGCGCTCCCCATCTATCTGGCCATGTCCACCGGCTTCGTTGTCGTTGGCGTTTATCTCGAACGCAAGATTTCGGCCTTCATCCAGGACCGGCTGGGGCCGATGGAAGTCGGCAAGTGGGGGCTGTTGCAACTCATCGCCGATTTGCTGAAACTGCTCCAAAAAGAAGACATCGTGCCAACAGCTGCCGACCGGAACCTGTTTCTGCTGGCCCCGGCGGTGATTTTCGCGTCGGTTTTTGCCGGATACGCCGTGTTGCCCCTCACCCCCGATTTGCAAGGCTCCGGCGCGTCGGTGGGCGTGTTTTACCTGATGGCCGTTACGTCGTTCGATGTCGTGGGGTTACTGATGGCGGGCTGGGGCAGTAATAACAAATATTCGCTACTGGGGGCGATGCGGTCGGTGGCGCAAATTATCTCCTACGAAATTCCACTGGGCCTGACCGTGTTGTGCGTGGTCATGATTTGTCAGACGCTGAACTTGCAGGAGATGAGTTTTCAGCAGGGGATTTATTCCTACGAAACCAACTACCTGTTTGGCCTTAAAGCCCTGAATATCAATGTAACTGACGTGGGCGGTATCCTGAGCTGGAATATTTTGCGGAATCCGTTTCTGCTGCTGGCCTACCCGATTTTCTTTATCTGCACCCTGGCCGAAAGCAACCGCGCCCCCTTCGACCTGCCCGAAGGCGAGTCAGAAATCGTGGCCGGCTACCACACCGAATATTCGGGAATGCGCTTTGCGCTGCTTTACCTCAGCGAATACGCCATGATGCTGCTCGTATCTATTTTGGGCGCGGTGCTGTTTCTGGGCAGTTGGAACACGCCCCTGCCCAACATCGGCCCGGCACGGTTTGCCGACTGGACAAGCGGCCAACCCGGTACCGTTGCCGGAAATTTGTGGGGAGCGTTTTGGTTGTTGAGTAAGGCTCTTGGCGCGGTGCTGGTGCAGATGTGGATTCGCTGGACGCTGCCCCGCGTCAGGATAGATCAGATGATGTTTTTGTGCTGGAAAGTACTGACCCCCGCAGCACTGGTTTTGTTGCTACTCTCCGGTGTGTGGCGGCTGCTGATGGTGGGGTGAATTCCCGCAAAAAATAGCCCCTCCCGATTGTCAGGAAGGGCTGTGCAGGCAGTAAAACGCGGGGGTTTCTAAGCCAATGCCGCCACGCCAGGCAACACCTTGCCTTCCATGTATTCGAGCAAGGCACCGCCCCCAGTCGAGACGTAACTCACGCGGTCGCCATACCCGGCCTGATTCACTGCCGAGGCCGAATCGCCCCCGCCGATGAGCGAGAACGCGCCGTTTTCTTCGGTCGCTTTTACCACGGCTTCGGCAATGGCGTTGGTGCCGGCAGCAAAATTCTCGAACTCAAATACGCCCATCGGCCCGTTCCAGAGAATGGTTTTTGAGTTCATGATTACCTCCGAAAACAGCTTGACAGACTCCGGGCCGATGTCTAAGCCCTGCCAGCCGTCGGGAATTTGTCCGGTGGCGCATACCTGCCGGTTGGCCGTATTCGAGAAATCGTCGGCGCAGAGGTTATCAAGCGGCATGACGACGTTTACGCCTTTTTCGGCGGCTTTTTTCAGGATGTCCAACGCCAATTCCTGCCTGTCGGCTTCGAGTAATGATTTACCAATCATGCCGCCTTTAGCTTTGGTGAAGGTATAGGTCATGCCGCCCCCGATGATAAGGTTGTCCACCTTGTCGAGTAATCGCTCGATAATCAGGATTTTATCCGAGATTTTGGCCCCGCCCATGATGGCCGTGAAGGGGCGTTCGGCGTGTTCGAGGAGTTTATTGGCATTTTCGATTTCGGCCTGCATCACGTAGCCGCAGATGCGATCCTGAAAAAACTGCCCGATAACGGCTGTGCTGGCGTGGGCGCGGTGGGCCGTTCCGAAGGCATCGTTTACCCAGACGTCGCCGAGTTTTGATAGTTTCTCGGCAAACGCCACATCGCCTTTTTCTTCTTCTTTGTAGAAACGCAGGTTTTCGAGCAGCAGAATTTCCGCAACGGCTGACCGGCCCGGCTGCAGGCTCGCGGCCAGTTCAGTAGCGGATTCGCCGATGCAGTCGTCGGCAAATTTTACGGTCACGCCGAAGGTGTCAGAAAGCGTTGGAACGAGGTGTTTGAGGGAGAATTTCTCTTCCGGTACACCTTTGGGCCGACCGAGGTGCGACATCAAAATAACCGAACCGCCGTCTTTCAGGATTTTCTGAATCGTCGGCACCGTAGCCCGAATCCGGGTGTCGTCGGTGATGTGGTAGTCGGCATCGAGTGGCACGTTGAAGTCCACACGGACAAGGGCTTTTTTGCCGGCAAAGTCGAACTGATCGAGTGTTGTCATACTGTTTGGCGAACGAATCGGGTTGTTTTCGGGCCAAACTTAGGTAAAAATAGCGGCAAGGGGCAAGTGATGAGGGGTTAGTTGGCTGGCGCATCCATAATCTAAGCGGCAAATCAACTCCTCATCACTTGTCCCTTACCCCCAAAAAATCAGCGATAGGGCTGGTCTTTCACAAGCCGGATATTGTTAATTTCGGGCAAATCCATGACGCAATCAGCCGGAATAATGTCACGGCTAATCCAGTTGGTAACAACCTGCGTTGAAAGGCCATATTTTTCAGCATACCGCTTGATAGTGAGCCATTTAGTCATGTCCACGACTACGCCATACTCGCGTACCAGTTGGATGCTCCTATCTGATTCTTTCTCAGAACGAGCTAATTTTTCTGCAAAATCTATCTGTTGCGTAATCACATTAAATCAATACGATACAAAGACTGTTTCGCAATGAAACAAATTTATATTGGTTTCTCCAACGCCTGAATTTGGCCCAAATACGCCGTTGGCAATAACACCCGTTGCACCACAGTCCGTAAGCCGAGGGCGTTCAGTACCTTATACAGCCCAATGGTGCGGGCCAGCAACGGATTTTTTGGCAAACCCAGCAACCGGCCAACGGGTTCGGGAACCAGCACCGCCTGGGCCTGGCGGAGGAGGTTATACCGCCAGCCGCCCAACTGCTCGCGGTAGCGGGCAAAGAGTTTATCGGTAAATTCACTACGGATTAAATCCCGGTTGAGATGCGCCCGGCGGTCGGTTTGCCAATCGGCGTAGGTGGTGGGCAGGTCAGGCACGTGCATCCCGGTGCCAACGCGCCTGAAAACGACGAACAATTCGTTCCGTTCAGATTCTGTAAGCGGTCGGTGTAGCGTGGCAAAGGCGCGTTCAGAGTAATCAATGAGCATGTACAGCACGTCGCGGTAGGCCCAGTTCGGGATTTGATACCCGCGTTTGGCTTCAACCCCGCCGTGAATGGCACTCATTCGGGCAATGGCGGTCTGGGCTTCGGTTTCTGACGAGAACACGATTTTCTGGGCGTATTCGACCGTCGAAAACAGCCGGGCAATGGGGTCGGCGGGGAGTTTTCCGGTAAAGAAAAGCCAGTCAACGGCACGGTTGAGGGCAAACTCAGCGGCAGACCCGGCAAAAACCAACAGAATTACATCAGAATCGCCCCAAATCTGGCGCACGACAGACGAATTTTTAACAAATTCTTCACGGCCAATCTCTTGCATTTTTGGTAAGTATAAACGCTCTTTGTTAGTTAATTCGGTATTCTCTCTTGCAAACACGGCTAACTTACTTGCCCTAACTGAAATTTTGTGAAAACACGTCTATTTTTTCTCTTTTGCTTAGTGGCTAACATTACCTTCGGGCAGGGCGTTCGGGGCCGCGTTAGTAATGGTATCACCGGATTGGGGCTTCCCGGCGTTCAAATCCGGGTCGTTGGTACGGTAATCGGCACTTCCACCGATGGCGAAGGCGACTTTACACTACGGCTTCGGCCCGGCAACTATACCCTCCAGTTTGTTTCGGTGGGCTATAACGCCATTGACCGGGCTGTTACCGTAAAGCCCGACGGTAAATTTAGCATCTTGAACGCCCGGTTATCATCAGCCCAACAGAGCATCAGCGAAGTGACGGTGGTCGGAACCCGCAACCTGAACCGTTCGGTGATGGACTCGCCCGCGCCGATTGACCTCATCAGCCTGCGCGAAGTAACACCCCGCATCGCCCAGGTTGATCTGGGGCAAGCCCTGCAATATGTGGCACCGTCGTACAACGCCAACCGGCAAACCGGCTCCGACGGGGCCGACCACGTTGACCCCGCCACCCTGCGCGGCCTCGGCCCCGACCAGACGCTGGTGCTTATCAACGGCAAACGGCGGCACCAATCGTCGCTGGTCAATATTTTTGGTACGCGGGGGCGCGGAAACACCGGCACCGACCTCAACACTATTCCTATTGCCGTGATTGACCGCGTTGAAGTGCTGCGCGACGGGGCTGCGGCTCAGTACGGCTCCGATGCCATTGCGGGCGTGGTGAATATCGTGCTGAAAAAAACTGTCGGCGAGTTCACGGGTAATGTCCACTACGGCGCACACCAAGCCAGCTACCGATTCGACGACAAAAAATTCGATGGGGGCAACCTCAACCTCAACGCTAACTACGGATTCAAACTCGGCAAAGACGGTTTTCTGAACCTCACCGCCGACTATAACGGGCGCAACCACACCCAACGCGCCAACGTCGGCCCCGATATTCTCCGGCGGCAATACGGCGACGCGCAAATCCGAAACACCTCGCTCTGGGCCAATGCCGAGGTGCCGCTGGCCGATAACCTGCTGTTTTACGGGTTCGGCGGGCTTAGCCTGCGCCGGGGCAACGCCTTTGCCTGGACGCGCTTTGCCGACAGTGACCGCAACGTGCCGAGTATCTATCCCGCTGGTTTTGACCCGATTATCACCAGCAATATTCTGGACGGGGCGGCTACGGCAGGCCTGCGGACGGAATGGGAAAACTGGAATGTGGACTTGAGCAATACCTTCGGGAGCAACCGCTTTGGTTACGGCGTAAAAAACACCCTCAATGCCTCGCTGGGTGATAAATCGCCCACGAGTTTCGATGCGGGCGGGTTTCAACTCCGCCAAAACGTGACCGGCCTGTATGTCACGCGCTACTTTAAGCGGGGCGTCAACGTGGCTATGGGAACCGAGTTCCGGGTCGAGAATTACCGGATTTTTGCCGGAGAAGCAGCTTCCTACCAAAACTACAACCCAACCCGCGTGGGTGGGGCGCAGGGCTTTCCGGGATTCCAGCCGAGCGACGCAACCAACACGATCCGCACCAATTTTGGTATCTATGCTGATGTTGAAACCGATCTGAGCAAAGCGTTTATGATTGGGACGGCCCTGCGGTTTGAGAATTACAGCGATTTTGGCCCTACCCTCACCGGCAAACTCACGACCCGCCTGAAAGTATCAGACAACTTTCTGCTGCGCGGAACCCTCAGTACGGGTTTCCGCGCTCCGTCGCTGGCACAAATCAATTTTAACCAGACGGTTACCAACTTTAGGGATGGTCTTCCGGTAGAGGTTTTGCTGGCCCGCAACAACAGCCCCGTAACCCAGAAATTAGGCATTCCGGCCCTGT
>JBBRUV010000007.1:0-31783 GCA_038247465.1 Cytophagales bacterium | reverse complement strand
TCAACGGCCTGGGCCTCGCTGGCGGGGTTCCACCAGGGGTCCAGAATAAACACGTAATCGGCAGCGGTGAGGTTGTGGCCCTGCCCGCCCGCCTTCAGCGAAATCAAAAACAACTTCACCGACTCGTCATTCTGGAACAGTTCAACCTGCGCCTGCCGGTCATGGGTCGAACCGTCGAGGTAGGCATACTGGATTTGTTTTTCTTTGAGATACTGCCGAATCACGGTCAGGTGCTTCACAAACTGACTGAATACCAGAATTTTATGTCCTTCGGCCATCGCCGTTTCGAGCCGCATCAGCACGTCGGCCAATTTGCCCGAATCCCCTTCGTAGGTTTCGTCAATCATGCGCGGGTGGTTGGCAAGCTGGCGCAGTTTGGTCAGCCCCTGCAACACCACCATCTGCGATTTTGCCATGCCATCTTCTTCGATGCGTTCCAGAATCAGGTTGCGGTAATACGATTTAGCTTCTTCATACTGCGTTTCCTGCTCCGGGGTCATGTCGCAAAACTGTACACTTTCGGTTTTGGCGGGTAGGTCGGTGGCAACCTGCGCTTTGTTGCGCCGGAGCATGAAGGGTTTAATAAGGCCGTAGAGCCGCTGCATTTTCTGATCATCGCCCCGTTTTTCGATGGGTATCTGAAATTCGTTGCGGAAAAACGTCTGATTGCCCAGCAAACCGGGGTTGATAAACGTCATCTGACTCCATAAATCCATTGTGCTGTTTTCGAGCGGGGTGCCGGTCAGAATCAGGCGGTTGGCCGCGTTGAGCTGCATCACGGCCTTCGTAATGTGCGACGACGGGTTTTTGATGGCCTGCGATTCGTCTAAAATCACGTAATTGAATCGGTAGCGTTTCAGCAGGTCAATGTCTATCCTAACAATGCCATACGAACTGATAATGAGGTCATAATCATCGAATTGGCTCGTGTCTTTGTCGCGGTAGGTACCCGTGTAGGCCATCACCCGGAGGTCGGGCGTAAACTTTGCGGCTTCTAACTCCCAGTTGTAGAGCAGCGATGTGGGCATCACCAGCAGCGTTGGCCGGGCCACGTCGGGCAGGGCCGATTCGTCAATTTCTTCCTGCCCATAATCGCTCCAGAATGCATCGGCCTGTTCTTTCTGGCCCTGCAGCATCGCCAGGGTCATCACGGTTTTGCCCAGGCCCATGTCGTCGGCCAGACAACCGCCAAACCGGTATTGCCGCACGAAATTCATCCAGTCGTAACCCGCTTTCTGGTAGGGCCGCAGGGTTCCCCGGAAGTGTTGCGGAGCGGGCGTTTCTTCGATACCCGAAAATTCGCGCAGTCCTTCCAGCCGGCGGGTGATAATCGTTTCGGCCAGGTCGTCTTCGGCTAATTGCCGCACCAGCGCGAGGTGGTGTTTTCGCAACACAAACCGGCTATTATCGTCGTCGTCAATACCCTCATTACCCGCGTGTTCTACGAGCGACAACAGTTCAGAATAGCGCGTAAACCAGGCTTGGGGAATCACCGCAATCTCGCCGTTAGGCAGTTTAAACTCGCGCTTTTTGCCCAGAATCAGCGACCGCAGTTTCATAAACGGAATCTCAAACTCGCCAAACCGCACCGTTGCGTGAATATCGAACCAGTCATTACCTTCTTTAATGATGACGCTGATGCTCGACTGACCCAGAAAATACCGCTTGTTGTTGGCCGTTTGCTGGCGCAGGATAAAGCCGGTTTCCCGCAGCAGGTCGCTGTGCTGATCGAGCCACGCGAAGGCTTCGGGTTTGGGCAGCGTCAGGCGGCCTTCGCGCAGGTCGAGTCCGTTGTCGCGCAAAAAATTAAACTTCTGCCGTTCGAGTTTGAGGTCTCGTCTGATCTTGTGAAACACGTACTCATCCCCGCGTTTCTCCACACTGACATTTGATTTATCGGAAAAACTATCGAACCGAAACGTGAACGCACCGTACTGAAACGCCAGGTCCAGCGAAATCCGGTCGGGATCGGTTTCGTCGTCGGCATCATCGGTCATCACGGCAGTGCCGTTGGCAAAGAGACCCACCGGAGCCGGTCGGCTGGCCGAGACGCGTTGTTCAGAGATGGTCAGCACGGGCAGGGCTTCGAGCGTTTCGGCCACAATCTCGAACCCCTGGGCAAACACGTCATAATTGGCAATGAGTGGCACCACAAACCGGCGATAATACTCATCTTCCATCTTGCGCGGCACCACAATATGGTTTTTGTTGAGAAACGGGCGGAGCTTTTTGCCGTCTACCGGCACCCCGGCAGCATTGGTGGCAAAGTGATACAGGCACGGCCCCACGAGCAGCCACGCGGGATCGTCGCAGAGGAGCAGGGCGTTTTGAAACTGGAATCTTACGCGCTCACCGTTGTGCCGGACGATCGGGAAATAATGCGTGGAGTCATCATTACGGACGAAATGAAAATACACCTTTGCCGGGTTAGCCATCCACTGAATCGGTTGCCCGGCAGGGTTGCCATCGTTGCTCATGATGTAAAACGGCTTGCCGGTGAGCCGCTCCATAATGCGCGTTTTTAGCGTCTCGATGTAGCCGGAGATGGCCTCCTGAATAATTTTATCGCCTTTTTGGGGATCAAATACTTTCAGGAAAAACTCAATGGCGGGGACTTTGCGCGTGTTAAATTTCTTAACGATGGTATCCTGCTGAATGGCATCAATGAGCCGGATCAGTTCAAAATCGCGGTCGTCTAACCCCTCGGCAAACTCACCCGCGTTCTGGGCCGAGAGCGTCTGATTGAGTAGCGTGAGTTGACCTTTGCTGTTGCGCTGAACCACAAACCCCTCGATGAGGTAGCCCAGAAACTCGTGTTCGAGCAGCGAATAAACCAACTGAAATGGCTGAGATGGCGAGACTTTCATGGTAATCAGACAAAAGAACGGTTTCAAATATACGACCCCCGATTACAATGCCAAATGCAGAATAGATGAACTTTGTATTATGCTCTTTGATGATACCTTCCGCACCCCCGATCAGCCCGCCGACGGGCTTTTCCGCGACCGGGGCAGTAAATTCTTAGCCTTCGTTTATCCTATCCGTACCGAGACCGAGGTGAGAGGGCACTTGGAAACGCTTCGCAAAGCGCATCCCAAAGCCAACCATCACTGCTACGCCTATCGGCTTGGGCTGGGCAAAGACACCTACCGCGTCAGCGACGACGGTGAACCCAACGGCACCGCCGGACGACCGATTCTAAACACAATTTATGGTCTCGACCAGCCCGGCCAGCCGCTCACTGATCTATTGGTGGTGGTGGTGCGTTATTTTGGCGGTACGTTGCTGGGGGTTCCGGGGCTGATAAACGCCTATAAATCAGCCACCGCTGATGCCCTGGCCAATACCCGGCTCATAACCCGCACCGTGAACGATGTGTATCGGATTACGTTTGGTTTTGAGCGCGTGAACGACGTGATGAAGCTCGTGAAAGAGCAGCAACTTACGGTCTTGAATCAGGCCTTCGATACGATCTGTGTGCTGGAGGTGGAGGTGCGAAAAACGCAGGTAAACGCGGTGCTGAAACGGGTAGAAACCCTGACCGAGGTGACAGCTACGTGGCTGTATTGAGGTTGCTTACCGCCGAGCCGATAGAAATCCGCCTGCCATCGGCTCACCGTCGCAGAGTGTTACTGAGTCACCGGGCTGGAGTAGTACTGGTTTTTGGGCGTGACGCAACAGCAGCGTGGCCCGGCCCGATTTCAGGGCTACCGTTGTTTGCGGGTCGCGCTGCCAGATGTGAAGTTGGGTGCCGGTAGCCTCAACGGTCAGGTCGGGCAGATGCACCCGAAACGAACCGCCCGGCGTAACACCAGCCCGTTGCCGAATGGCAAACTGCCCGTTGCCATGCAGCCAAACGGCACGGGGGCATTCAGAACCCCAGTGCCGGGCAAAGCGCAGTTGGCTATCGCCGGCCAGCCGCACCGTTGAGCCATCGGGCAGGCGCACGGTGCGCCGTTGCCCAACGGCGGTTCTGACGGTCTGCATCGGCGAATCATTTTGCACCCAGGCGGCCCAGCCAATCAGCAGCGCAATACCGGCCAGACCCGCCAGGGTTCTGACAAAATACCACCAGCCAATCACCGAACGGGCATCGGGCGGCAGCAGTTTTACGTCGTCAACGTCGGCCAATGACGTGCGAATTCGTCGCCAGAGCGAGGTTGTTTCGGCAATGGTAAGGCCGTTAGGTGGTGGTTGTGAGATTGTTAGTACCAACCGACGGGCCATATCAACGGTGGTGATGAAGCGCGGATTTTTGCGAAGGATTCCTTGCCAGAACAACAATACTTCTTCGTCGTCGGGCTGGCGCACCCACTGCACAAACAGGTCGTCGAGAGCCAGTTCTTCTGCGGTATAGTGGGCGTAAGGTTTCATGCGTGCGGATACCAGAATAGAGGTTTGTTATATGCGATGAAAGAAAACCGCCCCCAAAACCTACTGAAATCACTCGTTGTGGTGACTACACTATACTGATTCTGGCACCCGAAACGTCATCATAAAGTTTTCTACGGCAACAGTTGCCAAAAGCCAGCACCACCACGCCGTTGCCGTGCAGTACCCAGGGGGGCAGAGGGGTCTCGTTACTCTTCATAACCGATCCCGAATTTTTCGCCCCCGGCAACGGGTTTCCAGCCCGATTTAGGCTCAAAATGCCGCCAGAGTAACGCGCCGACTTTTCGGAGCAACACAAAACCCTCGTTGGTCTCCGTCCAGGATTCGTCCTGCTGATTTTTAGTCATCAGGCAATACACATACTCGCCGTGCGGGGCATGAACCAGCACCACCTCCGACCGCGATTTATTGACGGCCCCGTTTTTACTGGCTGTTTTTACATCGGGCGGCAACTGCGAAAGCCCCTCGCCGTCCCAGTACTGGCGGGTCAGGTTGCGGTACATCCGGTCGCTGGCGGCAGGGCTGATGGCCCGCCCGGCCCGGATGTAGGCCAGTAGTTCGGCGAGTTCGCGCGGGGTGGTCTGGCCCCAGCCATATTGGGCCTGGTTGGCTTTGCGGCCCGGCGTGCGTGAGTTGACGCGGGTTTTCGGGAATCCGTTGGCATCGAGCCAGGTGTTGATGGCCGTGCCGCCCCCGGCCAACGCCTGACACCATAAACTGGCCGTGTTGTCAGACGTAGTTTCCATGAGCAGCACCACCTCGGCGAGCGGGATTTTGGCCCCGTCGCGCAGAGACCCCACAATGCCATCGTCGTAATGAATCGAGTCTTTATAAGTCAGCGTAGCGGCATAGTTTACCTCGCTCCGCTGAATTTTATCGAACAGGCCGCACTGAATCGGGATTTTAACCGTGCTGGCCGTTGGAAACAGCGTGTCGGCGTTGATACTAACCGTTTGACCCGTTTTCAGATTGCGAACATATACGCCGACCTCGCCCCGAAAACCGGCCACGAGACCCCGCAGGTCTTTATCGAGCCGCGCAACGCTTTGCCAGGCAACGCGTTGCCGCGCAACGCTTTTCTGGGCGAATGAGGTTGATAAAGAGGGCAGAAGTACAAATAAGAGGAGTAATTTTTTCACAATAACACAGCGTTTTAGGGATTAATTGGCAAGATACAGACAAGGTCACATCAGCAGATTATTTTCTGCCGCACCCGTTGCCTTGGCGGGATTGCGCTACCTTTGCCGTTGAATACAAACCAGTTTGGTTAATGAAGTTGTTGCCCGTTCTCCTCTTTGTCTGCTCTACGTTTTTTTTGCTGGCTTGCTTTGATCAGCAGCCTGACCACCCCGCGCTCTCCCGACATTATTTTCTCTACAATGGCCCCAACCGTTGCGATACGCTTGCCCGCAAAGGTGTAACCGTCAGGGTAGATTATAGCCTGCTCGATGGCGGGAATAATCAGGCGACCAACACCCTCAACGACACCTTACGCGCCATGATTGCCGGCAGCGTATCGGGCTGGCTCGACAGCGCGGCTGTGGCCGAAAACCCACAGGCCCGTACCGATCTGGCGGTAGCTGCCAATTTGTTTGCCGCTGAATATGAGCAGTTTACGACTGACTTGAATGGCATGGTCGGCGGCTGCTGGGAACTGACTATCCGGGGCGATACCGTGTTCAGCAACCGCCGTGTTCTCACTACCCAACTCGAAAGTTATGCCTACACCGGCGGAGCGCACCCCAACGCCTACGTCTGGCTGCGGAGTTTTGACCGGGCCAGCGGGCAACCCATCGAACTGACGGCCATCGTAAAAGACACCGCCCGGTTACTGCCGTTGGTTGAGCGTGAATTTCGGCGGAAGATGAATCTCGGCCCCAAACGAGACCTCGAAAACGCGGGTTATTTCCTGAAAAACGGGCAGTTTTTTCTCCCCGAAAACATCGCTCTTGGTCGCGCCGGGCTGATCTGCTACTATAACCCCTACGAAATTGCGGCCTACGCTTACGGCCCCATTACTATCGTGATTCCGTATTCTGCACTCCGGGATATTCTGCACGGTAACTGGCTCTGACACAGGCTTTAAACTGTTTATCGTCAGTTACCCAATCCGTTCAGAGCCGCCCGTGCCTTGTTGTCAATGCTGTTTTTATACTCGTGTTTGGGGTAGCTGAGGGCTTTCTCAAAATAGACGCGAGCCGCAACACGGTCTTTTTTCTGCTGATAAATATACCCCAACTGCAACGCCGATGTTGCTCCAAAAGAAAGCACCTCGGTCACGGCGTCGCAGAGCGCGATGGCCCTGACAAAATGCGGAATGGCAGCATCAGGCTGATCGCGCCGTTGCTGAATCCGGCCTAAACGATAATTAAACTCAGCTTTTTCGGCTGCCGTTAAAAAATCACTCTCCCGCAACGGTTTTAGCTGCGCCAGGGCTTCGTCGGCAAAGCCGCCATCGGTGGCTAACCGCGCCCGCATCAGCACTTTCTGATTGGCCGACGCGCCTTTTTTCAAGAACGAATCCGCAAATTTCTGGGCGGCTTTGTCGGCTTCAACCACCGTGCGGCCTGCGTCCGTCACGCGCCGGAGATGCGGCATTGCGGTAGCATCGTTACCCAGCAGCCAGTTGCACAAAAACAGTTTATAATGAGTGTCTTTCAGGAAGTTCTGACCCCGGTAAGCCGTCAAAAAACGGGCGTAATGCCCGGCAGCGTCGGTGTATTGGCCTTTTTGCAAAAATACATCGCCCAAAAGATTCTCTGTAATCGGCATCGGCAGGTACGCCGGGCCGGTGGGTCGGTGGGTGAGATACGCCAACGCCTGTTCGCTTTGCCCGTTTTTGAGAGAGATAGTAGCCCCGAAAAATGGCAACAGCGCGTTTTCGGGTTGTTGGGCCACGAGTTGGGCGAGTTGCCGGGCATCGGTATCCGAAAATTTCAGGATATACGCCCGAATCAGCAGCTCAATCAGGTGGGCTTCGGTGCGGAGGGCCGGGTCTTGTTGCGCCCGGTCGAGTTCGGCCAAACCTTGTTGCACGTTGCCTCGCAAACCCAGCAGCCGCGCCACCCACGCATAATTGTCTGGTACAGAGCCAATCAATACGTGCAACATCCCTAATGATTTATAAGTCGGGATAAAGTTGGGAAACCGTTTCTGGTTCTCGGCCAGCAGTTTGTAGGCTTTGATAATATCCCAGCAGGCGCTCATTTCGCGGCCAAATTTGAGTTTTACAAATGCCCAGTGCAATCGTACCTCGGCCTGCGTGAGCCGGTAGTAGGGCGATTTACTGTCGAGCCGCCGGAGCTGGTCGAGCCGTTGGTCTTGCCGGATGGCCCAGGCGTTATATTGGGCTTCGTCATCGCTGATGAGCAGCGTGATCATATCGGCGTAATCGTCCAAAAAAACTCGCAAACCATTGATCTTCCGGTCGTTGGCTTCGGCTTCGCGGGTCAGGATTTGGTGGGCGGGCTGGATTTTCAGTTTACCAATGTCGGCGTAGGCTTGTTGTAGGCCGGGTGTAAAGGCAAAATCCTGCGCGAAGAGAGTGCTGGGCAGGAGTAAAAAAATGATAGAACGCAGATGACGCGGACTGAGCAGATTTTCGCAGATTTTAGTAAAAGATGGCAGGGGCCAACCGTCTGTGTAAATTCGCTTAATCTGCGTCATCTGCGTTCTGTCTTCTACCGGCCCCGGCCCGTTAGAGCGGGTTCTGGCACGCCTTCTACATCGGCGAAGATGCGGCCACAGTGTTCGCAAACGATAATTTTCTTTTTGTCTTTAATGTCGGCCTGCCGTTGGGGCGGCACCACGTTAAAACAACCGCCACAGGCCCCGCGCTTCACCATCACAACGGCCAGGCCGTTGAGGGCGTTGCCCCTGATTTTGTTGTACGATTTCAGCAGGCGTTCTTCAATATGCGTAGCCTGCCCGTCGCGCTGCACTTTCAGCGTTTTTTCTTCTTCGGCACTTTCGGCGGTGATTTGGTCAAGTTCCTGCTTTTTGGCTTTCAGGTCTTCTTTGCGCTCGCTCAGGCTTTGCTGCGTGCCTTTTATTTCTTCTTGTTTGCCTTTGATTTTGACCTGCGATTCACCGATGCGCTTATCGGCGAGTTCCATTTCGAGGTGTTGCAGTTCAATTTCTTTGTTGATGGCCTCGAATTCGCGGTTGTTCTTGACGTTCATCTGCTGCTCGCCGTAGCGGACGATGAGCTTGTCGGAGTCTTTCTTGACCGACTTGTTCCGCTCGATTTCTTCGTTGAGGGTCTCGATTTCGGCTTTGAACTTGCCAATCCGGGTCTCGAATCCGATGATCTCGTCTTCTAAATCGCGGACTTCTTCGGGCAGGCTACCACGAATTTTGACGAGGTTATCAAATTCAGAATCAATGAGTTGTAGTTTCAGAAGAGCGTCTAACTTCTGCGCAATGGTTAGTTCCATGTATAATACCGAACGGGATTGGTGTTCGTTTCAGATAAAAATATCGCAAAAGTAAGGAATTTTTGGGCAAGATGGTTTTGAAATCCTTCGCCTACCCTAAAGTATGCCGCCCAAACGCCCCAATCAGGGTTGAAACCAGCGGTGCAGGTCGGTCAGCCGAACGGCTTCTAACCGACTGTGAATGTGTAGCTTACCGTAGATATTTTCGATGTACTTGCGAACAGTTTTGGCCGAGATAAACAGCCGGTCACCAATTTGCCGGGCCGTTTGGCCGTCCACCACCAATGCTAAAATTTCGACCTCGCGGGTGGTCAGGGCGAAGGTTGCGGGCGGTTGCGGCTGGTGAGTACTGACCGGGGCAACCGTCTGCCGGCGAGCCAGGCCTGGGCGAGTGTCAATCGCCCCGACGAATCGGCAACGTAAGTGACGTGGTTTGGGGCCGGTGAAGCCCCGCACCCAGAAACCTCGGCAAACCGCCCGAATCGGGGCAACCGCCAAACCCCTGCCCCCTGCCCGCTCCGTCCGCATCCGATAAAAAAGTCCATTAAGTTGGTGGTTTCTGCGTTCTGGCCTACACGCTGGTACGCATTTTTTGCCTTTACCCCAAAAAATACGCAATTCTGCGTATGGACAGCAGCCCACAACCCCGCCACCTTTGCTACGAACATAAACCATTAACCAACGCTTCGTATGACACTCCGCTTCCTGTTACTCACTGCCCTGTTGGGCCTGCTGGTTTCAACAACCCACGCCCAGACCACACGCCGGGTGCAGGCGGGCCAAAGCCTGCCCAACGCCCTCACCGCTGCCGCTGCCGGTGACGTTATCTACGTCGATGCCGGTAACTACGGCGACATTACGCTCACCAAAAGAGTAACCTTGATTGGCATGGGCTACTTCGGCAACGGGTCGTCGGTGTTGCCGGGCGAAGCGACGCTGGGAACGGTTCAGTTTTCGACCGGGTCAGAAGGCTCCATCATCACGGGCTTTGTGGCCACTACCATCCGCGTTGGAGCCTCGACCGTCACCGTAGCCCGCAACCGGGTGAACGGCTCCATCTGGGTTGGTTACACTGGCATTGGTATCCGAGACTGGGGCGGCCCATCAATCAGTAATGTAGTCGTGAAGCAGAACCACGTAAATGATGAACTTGTAGCAGCAACCGATGCAACTAGCTGGGGCGGGACGAACACCGTCACTAATTTCTCGTTCAGAAACAACATTGTTCTGCGTGGCTTTGGCTCCGGCGGGCGGGTATCGGGCGAGTACGTCAATAACACATTCGGCTATAGCTTAGATGCCGGGCGATACCTCACAGATATAGGGGCGCCCGGTGGTGGTTGTCAATTACTATCCTCCGTTCGGTACAAAAACAACATTATGGCCCACACTAATAATGCTTCCTGCCCTGTCTTTGACGCTGGGCTTGTGCCGGCCGTCTTCACGGGAAATGTCCTTCAATCCGGCGGAAGCATCACCGGTAACCTGCTCTTGAGTGGCACTCAGCGCAATAATCTGTTTGTGGGCTGGCCTACGCTAACGGGAGCCATGGGTGAAGATGCCCGGTCGCAACTCAAAGCCGGGTCGGTGGCGCTGACGGCGGGCGAAGGCGGCACGCAGGCGGGTGCCTTCGGGGGCGACGACCCCTACGTGCTGGCTGGCATACCCTTCGTGCCGACCATTACAGAACTGACCGTGCCGAACACGGTGACGCAGGGCGGTACGCTCAACATTACGGTGAAGGCCCAGACGAATAATTAAAAGACCCCACCCCAACCGAAGCGTCGGCCCGGCCCTCCCTATTGGGAGAGGGGCTAAACGCCTTCTAACAGGACTAACCTTTCCCGTCATGCTTTACAACACCTCTATTTTCGTTCGCCGGTGGCTACGGCAGGCGCTCCTGCTGTTGCTGCTGGCCCTTTGCGGCTGGTTTGCCAGCCCGGTTCTGGCGCAGACTGTCCTGCCGCAGGAACGCCTGTTGCAGAATACTGAACCTCTACCCTGCGGAACTCCTGATATTCCGATTGAGAAACTCAAAATCTTCGCCAAGTACATCAAACAGGCGGAAACGCGCCAGAAACAATCGCGTACTGCAGCTACGGGCATCACGTATCTGGGTATTAAACCCTGGCTCGTAAGCGGGAGTATACGATACACCACATCGTCTATTGTTGGTTTGGTCAACCGGCTGAATCAGGATTTTGGAAAAACAAAGATTCAGTTTTTCATCGTTACCAGCGGAGTGGGAAGCTTCACGGCCATCTCTCCGCAAACGCTGATCTACCCAGACGACGAAAGGAATCTGATGGCTACTAATTTCGATGCTACGGCGATTAATGTCTATTTCGCTGATCGATTTTTGGTTTGTCCCTTTGGTCTTAGTGTTGATTGTAATGAATTCTACGGATCATTTCCCAATTTAGACCAACTGGTTAGAGGATCTGACCGGGTAACGGACATTACCAATCCGAACGTTCAGGCTAAAAACAACAATTATATTATGATCGGGAATGGGCTTCCCAGTACCCTTACCCACGAAATGGGCCATTATTTTGGGCTATTGCACACCCACCAAGGGTCTGATGCGGCCAATTGCCAGGATCGGGAGCGGCCCGGCTCAGGCGATACCGACCGGGGTGATTTGATCGCCGATACCGATGCTGACCCGTATCCATTGTACACGACTACGTTGCCATTCAATACAACAACCTGCGTGTATAGCGGCACACTGAGGCACTGTGCCACTAACCAACCCTTTAACCCGCCGGTAGCCAACACTATGAGCTATTGGCGAGATGAGGCTTGTGGACCTCTATTTTCTACGCGTCAGAAAGAACGCATGACCTTGTTTCTCGCGCCCCGGTTAGACCCCGCCAATCAGTACCAGCCGCAGAATGGCGTTGAGGGCATAACGGTCGGGCCTACGGTATCGCTGTCGCTGAATGGCACCAACCGCCGGATTACAGTATCTGCTTTGCCGGGTGCAATGGGTTATATTCTGGAGACGGATTTTAATGCCAGTTTTCCCGACCCACTGGTTCTTGGCACGACATCGCTAACCGCCACCGTTAATTTCAGTGATAATGACGTGCCACCACCCGGCACAACCTATTACTACCGCGTTCGGGCTACCAACAGCAAGACGTACAGCCGGGTGTTGAGCTATCCCTGCACGGCTCCCACCGCTATCTTCAGCGGTTCGCAAACCGTCAGCAACGGCCAAAGTGCGACCTATACCGTTGCCCTCACCGGCACCCCACCCTGGACTGTGCAGGTCGGCGGCACTACCTACTCCAACGTAACGGCTTCGCCCCTCACCATTGTCAGTCCGCCGTTTCAGGCGTTGCCAGGCACCTTTACCCAGACCACCTTCGGAGGTAGCGTCACCAATGCCTGCGGCACGGCACCCATGAGCGGCACGGCCAGCGTAACGGTGCTGGGCATCTGCCCAACGTTGTCGGTAAACAGCTCGCTCACTCAAATTGGCTGTGGTCGTACAACGGGCCAGGCCAGTATCAGCGTATCCGGTGGGCAACCTCCGTATACTATATTTGACTTTGGCATTGGTATAATCACGAACGGGACAACGGTGACTGGCTTAGTCGCAAATGCATACATCTTAAGAATTTTTGATGCTCGTGGCAATATAGATGGGTGTGCGTGGACTCCTTATGTGTTCTTAATATCTGACATTGGCAATGGATCAACCGCCCGACTGGCTGAGTCAAGCGATAACCGAAAACTACGAGGTCAGCAAACATCTATCCGGGTTCAACTCACCGGTACGGCCCCCTGGTCTGTGACCTACGCCGGGTTTAACAATCAGCAACAGGTTGCCAGCAGTATCACCACATCGTCCTACGATATTGAGGTGTTGCCCCAGCAGACCACCACCTACCGATTGGTAGCCGTGAGCGGTCAATGCAGTCCTACGGCAGTCAGTGGCTCGCGCACGCTGATTGTGGTGCCAGCCTTGTCGAGTTTAGAGTATTTCGTGGGCAATGACCCCGGCGTTGGGCAGGCGACCTCCGTAGCCGTTGGTAGTAATCGGATTGATGTCAACCCGACTATTGCGGTGCCGATTTCGGCAATCACCCGGATGGGCGTTCAGGTGCTGGGGGTGCGGGCTAAAGATGCCGACGGCTACTGGTCGCCCACTACCATACAGACCTTTGTGGTGTTAGGCACGGGCAACGGGTCGGCAATTTCGCAGGCCGAGTACTACGTGAACGACGACCCCGGCATAGGGCAGGGCGTAGCCTTACCGGGTAGCCCCACGCCGGGTGTGCCCTACAACCTGTCGATCAACACGGGCAGCCTCACGCCGGGAACGCACACGCTTGTTATCCGTACCAAAGATGCCGGCAACCGCTGGTCAATCAGCTACATGCGTCCGTTTATGGTCAACTTAGATACGCGGGGCATCAGCCGGATCGAATACTTTTTCGATAACAACGACCCCGGCTTGGGCAGTGGGCAGCCGTTCAGTCTGGATTCTCCCAATAGCGCGACGGCAACGGGGCAGGCCCTCGCCGGCACCAGCAGTTTGTCGGTGGGTGCTCACAGCCTGAAGGTTCGGGCGCAGGCGGGGGGCGGGCAGGCGTGGTCAACCACTAGAGCCGCTTCGTTCACGGTTACGCCCTGCGACGCGGCTCTTGCCACGCTCAACGGCAGTTCGACCATTACCACCAATCAGATCGCCAGCATTTCGGTGCTGATTGGGGGCAGTCCGCCGTTTTCGCTCACGGCCAACGGGCAGTTGGTTGGTAATTTCGCGACCTCGGCGGCTTCGTTCACCCTTGCGCTAACGGTTCCGGGAACGTACACGCTCACCCCACAATCAGTCAATCTGGCAGTGGCGAACTCGTGCGGAGCGGGGCAGGTCGGCGGCTCGGCAGTGGTGACGGTATTGCAAGGCACGGCTTGTAACACCATGCAAACGGTGAAAGCCGGAGCCTGGAACGACCCGACGGTGTGGAGCTGCGGGCGGTTGCCGGTGGTAACCGATGCGGTACTGATTCGGCACGCGGTAACGGTTCCGGCGGGGTTTGTGAGCCACGCGCAGAAGGTTGGCTTTGAGGTGAGTGGCAAACTGAGTTGGGGCACGGCATCACGTTTACGCTTAGGCTTATGAACCGCCCCACGCCCCTGTTCCGCGACATTACGTCCATCCCCGTCGAGCAGATTTTGTATTTGCGGGGCGACCTGAACTACACCATGATTTACCTCACCAACGGCAAACGCATCCTGTCGGCCTACACGCTGAAACTGTTTGATGTCTATTTCGCCGACCAGGAGTTTCTACGGATTCACCGGGCGTATTTAGTCAATCCGCAGCACGTGGTAAGCTATCGGGGGCCGGTTTGCCTGAGCGATGGCACCCAAATCCTACCCGCCCGCCGACGCGAGCGCAGCGTCGGGCGGGCGATGAAGGCGTGGTTGGCGCGGGTTTAAGTACTTGGACGATGTTATTTTGTCATTCCGAGGAACGATGAATCTCTTGCACTGGTCTGATCAAGAGATGCTTCGGTCCTCAGCATGACAAATCGAAAGTTTAAATAATTAGGCGCGGGTTTAGCCAAAATACCGCACCGGGTTGGTATTGGTGTCACTTTGCAGAACGGGCAACGGCGCGAATTGGGCCGTTAGCCAGTCCCGCAAGAGTTCTTTGGTATAGACCTCGCTCTCATAATGACCGATGTCGCAGATGATAATCCGCCCATCGGCATCAAAAAATTCGTGGTATTTATAGTCGGCAGTCACGAACGCATCGGCCCCGGCGCGGACAGCATCATTCAGCAAAAAGCCCCCCGCCCCGCCACACACGGCCACGCGCTGCACAGCTTGCCCGCGCAACGGCGTGTGGCGAATCACCGTCAGATTCATCCGGGTTTTCAGGTAGGCTAACCACTCATGTTCAGACACGGCTTCGGGCAAATCACCGACCACGCCCGCACCAACGGTTGGGTTGGCGTTTTTAAGCGGATACAGATCGTAGGCGACTTCTTCGTAAGGATGCGCCTGTTTGAGGGCAGCCACCACACGCTGCTCCAAATGGGTCGGAAGCAGCACCTCGGCGCGGTGTTCAGCAACGGTTTCGGGCTGCCCCACTTGCCCGATGGCCGGGGTTGCACCCGTCAACGGCGTGAACGCGCCAACGCCCTCGCCCCGGAACGACACCTGTTCGTAGTGCCCGATTCGGCCCGCACCGGCAGCAAAGAGCGCGGCCAACACGCGGTTGGTCTCGGCAACGGGGACGAAAAAGGCTAATTTGCTCAACGTGTTGGTTTTAGGAGCCAGAATCTGCGGGTTTTGCAGTCCCAATTTCTCAGCGATTTTAAAATTCACCCCGCCCGTTACGTGGTCTAAGTTGGTGTGAATGGCATACAGAGCCACGTTGTGTTTAATGGCTTTCATCACGGTTCGCTCCACATAGGTGCGGCCCGTGAACCGTTTCAGGCCCCGGAAAACAATCGGGTGGTGGCTCACGATCACGTTGCAGCCCCTTGCCATGGCTTCATCAACAACGGCTTCGGTGGTATCGAGCGAGACCAGAACGCCCGTCACGGGTTGATCGGGGTTGCCCACAATCAGGCCCGAATTATCGTAGTCTTCCTGATAGGCAAGGGGCGCGAGGATTTCGAGGTGGGCGGTGAGGTGGCGGAGCAGAACAGTCATGGCAGCAAAAGTAGTTGATTGGCGATACGGTCGAGTTGGTACTATGCCTTGCGGGGCAGTACTCTCAGCCACCGGAAACGGTATGTGCCAGCAGAAAACCAGGGTCGGTTTATTTCTTGCCGAACCGGAAACTAAGCAGCATCACTGCGGCAAACACCAGAAGAACGAGGCTGGTGAAGTGGTTGATGGTGTTGCCGTTGGCAACGCTGCTACTCCCGAACGAGGTGGCAAAAACGATCAGGCCGATAAGCAAAAAAAATAGGCCGATGATAAAGCGCAGGTCTAAGTAATTGGGGTTCATTGGGTTAGGGATTAAACTTATTACACAGAGATTCACGGAGACAACACAGAGACACACGGAAATTTATGTCAAGGCTTAGTAGGAAGCTAACGCAAAAAGCCACTCGCGAGTCTCTGCATTAGCTTTGTGAATCTCCGTGTAATGGCTTTCAGGGAAACCGATTTGGTTCTGCTTCGTGCATGAGTTCATACACCTGGTCATAGACATCATCGGCACTGGGTTTCGAGAAATAATCACCGTCTGAACCGTAGGGCGGGCGGTGGGCGTTGGCCGTAATGGTGTGCGGTGCCGAGTCTAAATACCGATAACCAGTCTGCACTTCCAGTACCTGTTGCATCATGTAAGCGGCTGCTCCGCCCGGCACGTCTTCATCGGCAAAAATCACGCGATTCGTCTTTTTTAACGATTCCACAATGCTGTGATTCACGTCGAACGGCAACAGCGATTGCACGTCAATCACCTCAACACCAATGCCAACGGCTTCGAGCAGGGTAACGGCTTCGAGCACCACGCGGCACATCGAGCCGTAGGTAACAATGGTCACGTCGGTGCCTTCGTGCAGGATTTCCGGCACACCTAACGGCACACAGAACTCGGCTAAGTTATCAGGTTGACGTTCTTTCAGGCGGTATCCGTTCAGGCACTCCACCAGCAGGGCCGGGTCATCGCCTTTGATGAGCGTATTATAAAAACCGGCGGCCTGCGTCATGTTGCGCGGCACCAGAATATGCAACCCGCGCAGGCTGCTGAGCATGGCGCCCATCGGCGAGCCGGCGTGCCAGATGCCTTCGAGCCGGTGGCCGCGTGTGCGGATGATCAGGGGGGCTTTTTGCCCGCCTTTGGTGCGGTATTGCAACGTGGCAAGATCGTCGGTCAGGGTGGCGAGAGCGTAAAAAATATAGTCGAAATACTGAATCTCGACAATCGGCTTTAGTCCGCGCATAGCCATGCCAATGCCCTGCCCGATAATGGTGGTTTCGCGGATACCAGTGTCGGTGATGCGGAGGTCGCCGTATTTTTCCTGCAAGCCGGCAAACCCCTGATTCACGTCACCGATATGACCCACATCTTCTCCCAAGGCTACCACGCGCACGTCCCGACCAAAGAGCGAATCGAAATAGTGTTGCATCAGTTGGTAGCCGTCAACCATCGGGCTGTTGTCAGAAAACTGCGCCGGAATAGCCTGTACCAGCATCGGTGATTCTGCGGACTGGCTATACAAGTGCGAACTGAATCGGTCGGCATTGTCGGCGTTGGTTTGTTCGAGCCAGCGTTTCAGCGCATTGCGGGTGGGCGTTTCGGCATCGTGGCGCAGCAACCGCAAGGCTCTTTTTACGGTGGTAACGGCATCCCGGCGCAACGGATTGGCGAGCGTTTTTTGCAACTCGGCCTGCATCGCCATTAATTCAGGGGCTTTGGCGTGGTTGCGGGCGGCCCGTTGCAGCAGGTCAATGGCCGATTCGGTATCGGGCCGGATGTCAGCTAAACAAGCGGCCCAGGCGGCATTGCGGGCTTGTTTGGCGGTGGCTTTGGCGGCTTCGTCAATGGTGCCTAACTCGTCGGGCGTGGCATAGCCGTTGGTCAGAATCCAGTGCCTGAAATGCACGTTGCAGTCATAATCATGCTCAAACTGCAGTCTTTCTGCTGATTTATACCGTTCGTGCGACCCCGACGACGAGTGGCCCTGCGGCTGAGTCATGTCCTGCACATGAACCAGCACCGGAACGTGTTCGGTGCGGCAGACATCGGCGGCCTGTTGGTAGGTTTCGATCAGGGCCGGGTAATCATAGCCTTTGACGGTGAATATCTCAAAGCCCCGGTCGTAGCGGTCGCGCTGAAAACCGGCCATCGCTTTGGAGATACTGGCTTTGGTGATCTGAAACTCAACCGGCACCGAGATGCCGTAGCCGTCGTCCCAGATAGAGGTCAGCAGCGGAATCTGCAACACCCCGGCGGCATTCATTGACTCCCAGAACATTCCCTGGGCGGCAGACGCATCACCGATGGTGGCAAACGTAATCTCGTTGCCCCGGCGCGAAAACTGTGCCATCTGGTGCAGTTCGGGGTTATGCCGGAATAATTTCGATGCGTATGCCAGGCCCACCGAGCGTGGCATCTGACCGGCAGTGGGTGAAATATCACAGACCGAGTTAAAGAGGTCGGTTTGGGTGCGCCAGAGACCTTTTTCATCGAGCCAGCGCGTGGCATAGTGGCCGTTCATCGAGCGTCCGCCGGTGCTGGGTTCGTGTGCCACGTCGGTATGGGCGTAGAGCTGGGCATAAAATTGGTGCCAGGTCAGTTCGCCAAGAGCAGCCACGAAGGTTTGGTCGCGGTAGTAACCGGAGCGGAAATCACCGCGCTGAAAAGCGCGGGCAGCGGCAAGCTGGGCAATTTCTTTACCGTCGCCGAAGATGCCAAACTTGGCCCGTCCGCCCATCACATCGCGCCTGCCGAGTAAACTCACCTGTCGGCTTTCAGAGGCCAGGCGGTAATCGGTCAGGATGTTTTCGCGGGTCAGCGTATTGACCAGGCGGAGGTCGTCGGTTACAATCACGGCACATAAACAGGTTAGATTGTTGATTTCTATGGTATTAACTCAATTAGTAAGTGTGGAGTGGCCGAAGGTGGAGGTAAAAATAATATAAAGCACGATAGCTTTCAAAAAAACCATTTTGTACGTTTCTTTGTTACGCCGTCGTTGTGCTATTGCTTTTGGCAAGGCATTTGCAGGAGTAAACCTTTGTAAAGTCAATCAATCAAAGTATAAAAACCAAACTATCATCGTCCGATGAAAAAAATCGTTTCTCTTTTCGTAGCCATGTTCGTGTTCGTGGCCGTGAGTTATGCCCAGAAGGGTGTTGTTAAGTTTGCCAAAGAAACCCACGACTTTGGCAAGATCGAGCAGGGCAAGCCCGCTACCTACACATTCGAGTTCAAGAATACGGGTTCTGAGCCGGTGATTATCTCTGATGCCTCGGCCTCGTGTGGTTGCACCAAGCCATCGTGGAGCAAAGATCCCATCATGCCCGGCAAAACGGGTTCGGTATCGGCTACCTACAACGCTGCTGCCGGTGGGCCGTTCAACAAGTCGGTAACGGTAATGAGCAATGCCGAAACACCATCGGTTGTGTTGTACCTGAAAGGCGAAGTGGTCTCTAAAGCCGCCGAAGCCGCTGCAGCCGCTGCCCCCGGGAAAGTAGAATCGAAGAAAAAAGGGACGAAGTAAGCACCAACGTCTTTTAAAAGGCATCCGGCAAACCAGCCTGATGCCTTTTTTCATGCCTTGCAACCAACCGAAATGACCCGCGTCCGTTGCTGTAAAAACCGACGTAAGTGCATCAAATTCAGTTAAGTTTGTGCTGTCAACGGCCCGACATCACGGCTGTTTGACGATACCAGATGTTCTTCTTAACCATCGGTGTTTTCGTGCTTATTGCCGGATTCGCCATTAATACTCCCGCGCTGAATGCTTCGCGGTTTTCGCGGCCCCTGAAAATCACGGGCCTTGTTCTGATTATAATCGGTGCGGTGACGGCCAGTGTGCGCCAGATAGACGCGGGCCGCGTAGGCGTGGTCTCGTTGTTTGGTAACGTAGGTGACGGTACACTCAATTCCGGCCTGAATTTCGTGAATCCCCTGGCCGATGTGCGCGAGTTTGATATCCAGACCCAGAACTACACTATGTCGGCCTCGCGCGCCGAAGGCGACAAGGAGGGCGACGATGCCATTAGAGTGCTGACCGCCGATGGCCTGGAAGTAGTGATTGACCTGACGGTGCTGTACCGGGTTGTTCCTGCCGACGCACCGAGGATTTTGCGGCAGATTGGACCCGATTATACCGACAAAATCGTGCGGCCCATCACCCGGACCCGCATCCGCGATAATGCCGTGTATTACGATGCGGTGGCCCTGTATTCGACCAAGCGCGACGAATTTCAGACCCGAATTTACAAAACCATCGAAACTGACTTCAAAAAGCGCGGTCTGATGCTCGAACAACTCCTGATTCGGAATATCAACCTGCCCAATTCGGTGAAGCAAGCCATCGAATCGAAGATCAATGCCGAACAGGAATCGCAGAAAATGCAGTTCGTACTGACCAAAGAAAAACAGGAAGCCGAACGGAAGCGCGTAGAAGCCCAGGGTATTGCCGATTACCAGAAAATTCTCTCAACCGGCCTGAGCGACAAGCAGTTGCAGTATGAGCAGATCAAAGCCCAGAAAGAGCTGGCGGCATCGCCCAATGCCAAAATCGTGATTATGAACGGGCGCGGTAACACGCCGTTGATTTTGAGCGATAAGTAATTTCCGTAGCCCCGTACTGTTTCAAAAATTGTACAGGAATTGATTGCCAGTAAACCCCTTCCCGAACCCCCGCAAACCGGGTCAGGAAGGGGTTTTTATTGAGCCATTTCGCGACTGATGAAATTGCATTTTCCTAAGATAAATTACTGATGCAATGGCGTAGGAAATCGGTGGTATTTTTCGTATTTTTACAATCTGAGCTATCTGGTTTGCCCGATACGCAGAACACTGTTTTTAATACGATTTCTTACTAAAACATTCCGATTATGACGACTGAACTTGCAGAGCCAGCAGTGGCAGGGACTCCCCGACCTCCTCACGATGACTACAACGAGAACGACATCACCGTACTAAAAGGCTTAGAAGCCGTTCGGCTTCGACCTGCCATGTATATCGGCGATGTAGGCTTTAGAGGGTTGCACCATCTGATCTGGGAGGTAGTGGATAACTCAATTGACGAAGCTTTAGCGGGTCATTGCGATACAATCCACGTCACGATTCATCCAGATAATTCGGTTTCGGTGCAGGATAACGGGCGTGGTATTCCAACCGGCATCAATACTGACATGGGCAAGTCAGCTTTAGAGGTGGTTATGACGGTGTTACACGCCGGGGGCAAGTTCAACAAAGACAACTACAAAGTGTCGGGCGGACTGCATGGCGTGGGCGTTTCCTGCGTTAATGCCCTCTCGACCGACCTGCGGGTGGAAGTTCACCGGGATGGCAAAGCGTTTGAGCAGGAATACAAAATCGGGATTCCGCAGTACGACGTGCGGCAGATTGGCGAAGCTGACGACCATGGCACAACGGTGCGGTTTTTACCCGACAATACCATCTTTACCGAGTCGGTATTCAAATACGACACCGTTGCCGGGCGGCTCCGCGAGTTGTCTTACCTGAACAAAGGCATCAAAATTTTCCTGAAAGACCTGCGGGAGTTAGATGAAGCGGGCGAACCCGTGAATCAAACCGAATTTTATTCGGAAGGCGGGCTGGTCGAATTTGTAAAATACCTGGATCAGTCGCGTCAGTCGTTAGATGGCATGAGTCCGATGTACATGGAAAACCTGAAAGGCGTGATGCCCGTGCAGGTGGCAATGCTCTACAACAGCGAGGCCGCCGAAAACGTGTTTTCTTACGTGAACAACATCAACACTATCGAAGGCGGAACCCACGTGCAGGGCTTCCGGTCGGCCATTTCAAGGGTGCTGAAAAAGTATGCCGAAGACAACAACCTGCTCGGCAGAAACGGCAACAAACTGACCTTCGACAGTGGCGATTACCGCAAGGGGCTGACCGCCGTAATCTCTCTCAAGGTGCAGGAACCACAATTTGAGGGGCAGACAAAAACCAAGCTCGGCAATCAGGAAGCGGTGACCGCCGTGAGTGGAGTAGTCGCCGAAATTCTGAAAACGTGGCTCGAAGAACACCCCCGCGAAGCCCGCAAGATTGTGGAGAAGGTGATGCTGTCGGCCCAGGCCCGGATTGCTGCCGAGGCTATCTACAAAAAAATCATGGTACAGCGCAGCGATTTTATGGGCGGAATGGGACTACCCGGTAAACTCGCCGACTGCTCTGATACCGACCCCCGGACTTGCGAACTGTATTTGGTTGAGGGAGACTCAGCCGGTGGAACCGCCAAACAGGGCCGGAACCGGGCGTTTCAGGCAATTTTACCCCTGCGCGGGAAAATCCTGAACGTCGAAAAAGCCCTCGAACACCGGATTTACGAAAACGAAGAAATCAAAAACATCTGGACAGCCCTCGGTGTGCGGCTCGAAAAAAACCGCGAAACCGGCGAAACCGAGATGAACCTCGAAAAACTGCGCTACCACAAAATCATCATCATGACCGATGCCGACGTGGACGGTAGTCACATCAGAACGCTGATTTTGACGTTGTTTTTTCGCAATATGAAAGCTCTGATTGATAACGGCTACATATACATTGCCCAGCCGCCGTTGTACCTCATCAAAAAAGGCAAGGAAGAACGCTACTGCTGGAACGAAGCCCAGCGCGAAGCCGCCGTGAAAGAACTGGCCGGGGGCGGGCGCGAAGAAAACGTACACGTGCAACGCTACAAAGGTCTTGGCGAGATGAATGCCGAACAACTCTGGAGCACCACGATGAACCCCGATACCCGCAGCCTGAAATTAGTAACGGTTGAGTCTGCCGCCACCGCCGACCATATCTTCTCGACTCTGATGGGCGACGAAGTAGCGCCCCGGCGCGAATTCATTGAGCGCAACGCCAAATACGCCCGCGTTGACGTATAATGCAGGCGTAGAGACGCATAATTGCGTCTCTTTTTAACAGTTGTAGAGAGACGCATAATTGCGTCTCTTTTTTGTTGTGTTGCCGATACATAAATACGTTTTACCAATGACACGTCGAATCACGTATACGAGCAGCCTGCCCGAACCTGTTGCTCAGGCTTTAACGCAATACACGAAACGGGTCGGGAAGGCCAAAAATGAAATAATCGAACTGGCTTTGCGCGAATTTTTTGACCGCCAGAAACGGCAGGATTTCATCGAAGGCTTCAAACGGGCCAATCAGGATGAGGAGACGGTGAAGATGGCCGAGGAAGGAATGGATGATTATCTCCAACAACTTGACTGGCTGTGAAACAGGGAGACATCGTTTGGGCAGACCTGAACCCGACGCAGGGCAGCGAACAGGCAGGCGTTCTGCCTGTAGTCATTATTAGTGGTAACGCCATGAATCAGCATTTCGGCGTTGTGATTGCGTGTCCGCTTTCGACGCAGATAAAGCACTTTCCAGGATGTGTTGTCATTCCGAAAGATCAGCTAAATGGCTTATTGGCTGATTCGGAAGTGATTACGTTTCAACTAAGAACCATTACCCGGCAACGGCTAAGAACTAAAATTGGTGAGATAAGCCCACAGCAACTGCAAGCCATTATTCAGGGGCTGAACGACGTGCTGACATATTAACTTTCTGCTACACTACTGACATCGGGCGGTTTTTGCGTTTTTTTGCACCAAAAACTAATCAGCGTCCCGTGCCAACCCTGAACGCCTATTCAGCCCTCATCAAAAACTGGGTTCGCCGACTTAATCAACGGCGAACCTTGCTCCGGCACGGGCGTTCTATCCTGACAAAATCACAGCCCGACATGGCAAAAACAACCGACAATACCAGCATCGTTATCGCCCAGAGTAATTACATCAGCCGCGACCTAAGCTGGCTCACCTTCAACGAGCGTGTGCTGGACCAGGCCCGGAGTCAACGACGAAACCTGGTTGAGCGAATGAAGTTTCTGGCGATTACGGCCTCAAACTTAGACGAGTTTTTCTCGATTCGGGTCGGCAGTCTGTACAATTATTTAGACTTCCATAAGCAACGTACCGACTACTCCGGCCTGCGCGAAATACCGTTTCGGCAAACGTTATTGCGGGCTATGCAGGGATTTAACCAAGCACAGAACGTGGTATTTACCAATGAGTTACAGCCGTTATTTGCCCAGAATGAGTTGCGATTTGTGACCGTTTCCGACCTCAACGAGGATGAGCAGGAAGGTGCCAAAGCCTATTTCGACCGCACGATTTACCCCACGCTGACCCCAATGCTCTACGACTACACGCACACTTTTCCGGTGCTGCTGGCGAAGGTGCTGACGTTTGGTGTGGTGACGCTCAACCCCGACGAGGCCAACTCTACTGACGATGACGAGCGGCAGCGGCTGTCATTTGTGCAGATTCCGGCCAACCTGCCCCGGTTTATGCCGATTGACCGGCCCGACGAGGTGCTGTTTTTACCCGTCGAAGAAATTGTGCGGCACAACCTGCCCAAACTGTACCGAAACGTCGAAATCCTGTCGTGCAGTTTATTTCGGGTCACGCGCAACGGTGATTTTAACCTTGATGAAACGGAAGATGACGACGACGAGAGTTTCATTGACGAGATCAAGCAGAAAATAAAAGACCGTCGGTTAGGCCGTGTGGTTCGGGTAGAGCATGAGGTGGGCAATGTGTCGCCCTGGATGATGAGCCTCCTGAAAAAACGCTGGGAAATTGACGACCTCAACATTTTTCCGGTGCCGACGCTGATTGATTTCACGAGTCTCTGGCAAATTATCAAACACCCTGATTTTAAGGGCGATATGCCCAGCCCGCCCGCGCCGGTGCCGCCCCTCTCGCTGGGGCGCGACAAAACCGACGATATGTTTGAAGTGATGCGGAAACGTGACGTGCTGATGCACCACCCTTACAACAATTTTGAACCCGTACTGCAACTTCTCGAACAGGCCGCAGCCGACCCCGACGTTTTAGCGATCAAGCTGACGATCTACCGGCTTGCCAAAAATTCACGGATTACCGAAGCCCTGCTTAGGGCGGCAGAAAACGGCAAAAATGTAGCCGTTCTCTTTGAGGTAAAAGCCCGTTTCGACGAAGAAAACAACATCCGCGAAGCCCAGCGACTACAACGCGCCGGGTGTTTTGTGATTTACGGGATCAACAAGTATAAAACACATACCAAACTGTTGCTGGTAGTCAGAAACGAGGGCGACCGGGTAGTGCAGTACGCTCACCTGTCGACCGGAAATTATAACGAAGACACCGCCAAACTCTACACTGATATTGGTCTGTTGACTACCGACGAAGTTTATACGCACGACATCGCCGAGTTTTTTAACGTCATCACCGGACACTCGCTACCCAACCGATACCAGTACCTTATCACGGCTCCGCGCACCATGCGGCAGCAATTACTGGCCCTCATCAATCAGGAAGCCGACAACGCCCGCGCCGGGGTGCCGAGCGGTATCTGCCTGAAAATCAATTCGCTCGAAGACAAGGCCACGATTGATGCCCTTTACGAAGCATCCAAAGCGGGCGTTCCGATCCGGCTTATTGTGCGGGGAATATGCTGTTTGCGTCCGCGCCGGGCTGAGTTGAGCGATAATATCACGGTGCGCTCAATTGTGGGTGATTTTCTGGAACATACCCGGATTTTTTACTTCCACAACAACGGCGATCCGCAGATTTACGGTGGCAGTGCCGATGCGATGGTGCGGAGTTTTGACCGCCGGATCGAGTCGTTGTTTTTGCTGGCCGATGCCCGCGTGAAACAACAGGCCATCATGATTCTGGACTATAACCTCCGCGATAATGTGAATGCGTATGAATTACAGGAAAACGGAACCTATACCCAGTGCGCCGGGGCCAAAGACGGGGAGGAATCGTTCAATGTTCACGAACGTTTTTTCGCCGTTACGGATAAAGACGTAGCCGAAGCCCGGTTGTTTGCCGATGACTCTGTTTCGATTGATACTGTTTCTGCATCCTGAACAGGAAAAAATCAATCGCCCCGGACGTTTAATCCGGGGTCAACTTATCAGCCAACTCCCGCCCTTTCTTCATGCAATCGGCCAGCGAAACCCCGCCCTGCCAGTTCGCACAGACAAAGATTCCGTCTTTTTCGAGTTTGGTAATCAGCGGTTTAGCGGCTACCAGCGTTGCGTCATACTGCGGAATGGCGCGTTCCCAACGGTACAAACTTCGCCAGGTTGGTTCGGTAACTGAAATACCAAAACTCGTGGCTAACTCCTG
The DNA here is from genome assembly GCA_038247465.1 of Cytophagales bacterium. GTDB lineage: Bacteria > Bacteroidota > Bacteroidia > Cytophagales > Spirosomataceae > JBBRNH01. The sequence continues at coordinate 6,095 of JBBRUV010000007.1, read as the reverse complement.
ATGCACCCGGTCAAACAACACCGCATCGGGTTGGCGGGCGTTGTCGGCATTGGTTTGGCCGCCTACGAAGGTCGTAAACAGCACCTCATCTGCCGGGCAACGACCATCAAACAGCGAACTGCTCCAGATGTGACCCGCGCAAAAACGGCCTTCTACCTGCGGATTCAAGCCACCGAAGCCGTTGAGCGGATGCTTCACATCGGCCCGTTTATAAGCCGAATGAACGGCGGTCATCGGTGGATACTCAATCTGCCGGATGGCTTTGGCGATATCGGGAAAAGGCTGGGCTAAAAGCCGTCCGGCTGCATCGGCAGGGATGGCTAAAACCAGCCGGTCAAACATCCGTATGCCCTGCAACGTACTCAGGCACCACTGTCCGTTTCGGGTGCGTTCGATGCGTTGGACGGGATTGCCGAGCGAAAGATTGGTGAGCGTTGAGGCCAGTGCCTGGGGCAGCGTTTGCATCCCATCCTGAAAGCTAAATGACTGACGGCGAGCCGTTTTGCCCTGATTTCTTATCAGGCCGCGTAACACCGAACCGTACTGTTTTTCGTAATCGAGCAGCACCGGAAAGGTTTCCGAAACCAGCAATCGGTCGGGATCACCGGCGTAGATACCGGCCACAAACGGAGCCAGGGCATACTCAACGAGTTCGTCGGTGAATCGTCGCCGAAAAAACCGCCCCAGCGTTTCGCCCGGTGTTGATGTTGTTTTGTTGAACAGTTCGCGTAAGACGGCCAGTTTGGTCTTTCTCGAAAAAAACCGGCCAAACAGCAGCGCGGGCGGGGTAGCGGGTAGTTCTTGATACGCACCGTTGCGGAAAATAAACCGGGCTTTGCCAACGGCTTTGGCAAACTGAATCTGGTTGGCAAGGCCCAAATCGCCAAGCCAGGCAAGCAGCGCGTCGTCGCCGAGGAGTGAGTTCGGGCCAAGCTCGCGGAGGTAGGTTCGGCCATCGGGCAGTGTCACCCGCTCTGAAGCAATGTAACCACCGGGGATTTTAGCCGCATCGAACAGTTGATAAGGCACACCGCGTTGTTGCAGCGCGTGGGCCAACGTCAGGCCCGACAGCCCCGCGCCGACAATACCGACGCTGGGGGACATTGGTGTGGGTTGTTTCATGCGGGTTTGGTGGTGGTAGAGGTGGTTGCCGTTACGCTGGGCGGTTGGAGTTTCTCAACAATGCGTTTATAAACCCGTTCCATCGCTTCGGGATGCGATGCGTAATAAATGTAGCTTCTTGAGTAAGCCGACGTGTCAACGTTGTATTTCCTGAGCAGCTGACGTTCTAACCGCTTATAAACTAAGTTTGAGGAGTCAATTGAACGGAGGTTGAGCTTGCTGACTTTGGCTTCGGTCAGGTGTATCTCAGTCAGGATAGCCACCATTTTGTCTTCGTCCACGAGGTTATCGGGCCGGTCGGTGCCGTTGTCCTGGTTTGGGCCACAGGAAAAAAACAGCCATAGTAAGGCAATGGTAAGCAGAGAGATTGGGCGGGTCATCATTGGGGAATGGTCTTTCAAAACAAACGCACACAGCTGTCCGCCGTTGTACCGATTACTCAATCTTCGGGATAGGGGATGTAAACGAAGCCCGTAAAATCGCCCTGAATCACAAACAGACAGGCATATTCGTCGGGGTTGCGGTAATGCTCTTTGAATAACTCAACAGCTTCAGGGCTAATGAGTTGTCGCTGAATAAACTCATCCAAGAAAGAGGCCCGGTAGTGGTATTGGTTATCCATCTCGCCCGCACCGATGAGTAGCTGGCCGAGTTCGACGGTTCGGCGCGTGACCACAAAAATGGGATTGTCGGAGAAGCCTCTCTTCCGAATCTGGTAGGCTGCGTCTTTCAGTTGGTCAGAAACACGGACAAAATCAGACGAAATCTCGCCCATCAATGCCTTGTTGATCTCCGGCGAGTTGGCATCGTCGAGAATAGTGTTTTCGTTGGAGTAATTTATCATGGTTAGTGGTTGGTAGCTGGTGATTGGTAGTTGGTTGGCTGACGCGAACGTACCAGCCACTAACCACCAATCACCAGCCACTATTTTAAAACCGTGCGGCCAGCAGGAGTTCCAAATCTTTGTAGCGCATCGAGAACTTGCGGGCAATGTAGGCGTTTGTGAGGGTGCCTTTGTGGGTATAAACGCCTTTCATAAACCAACGGTTCGCATACAGCATCTCCTCAATGCCGCCGGTGGTGCCGGTTTGCAGCAGAAACGGCATGAAAATAGTACTCAACGCCATGCTCGCCGTGCGGGCCACGCGGGCCGCAATGTTTGGCACACAGTAATGAATTACGCCGTGCGCGTTGAAGGTCGGCTGGCGATGGTTGGTCACGCGTGATGTCTCGAAATTACCGCCCTGATCAATCGAAACATCAATAATTACCGAGTCAGGTTTCATGCGCGAGACCGTTTCTTCACTCACAATCACCGGACTTAGCCCGTCGTCGGCCCGCATTGCGCCAATCACCACATCGGCGCGTTCAACGGCCTCGGCCAGTGTATCAGAATCAATAATCGAGGTATAGATAGACTGCCCGACCGCATATTTCAGGCGTTGAAGTTTGTACAGATGCCGGTCAAACACCTTCACGTCGGCTCCCATTCCGATGGCAGTTCGGATGGCAAATTCGGCTACCGTTCCCGCGCCAAGCAGCACCACTTTGGTTGGTGGAACGCCCGTGATGCCGCCCACAATAATACCCCGCCCGCCCGACGCGCTGCTGAGAATTTCGCCCGCAATACCCATCACTACACTGCCCGCAATTTCGCTCATTGACCGGATTACGGGCAGTGCACCGCTTTGATCTTCGATGTATTCGTAGGCAAAGGCGGTGATTTGCTTCTCGTTGAGTTTCTCGAAATACCCCCGGTCACGAGTGGGCATATTGAGGACGGAGATGAGCGTACTGCCTTGTTTAATTAAGTCGAATTCGGTTTCGACCATCGGCTCGATTTTCAGAATCAGCGCGGCATCGAAGGCTTCGCGGGCCGAGTAGGCAATTTGCGCTCCGGCCTCGCTATATTCGTTATCGGTGAATTTGGCCCCATCACCCGCGTTGGTTTCTACAATGACATTATGGCCGTTTCTGACCAAGATTGCCACTGCTTCGGGCGTGAGCGCGATCCGGTTTTCCTGCAACGATATTTCTTTGGGCAAGCCAATGGTCAGACCATTGCGGCTGGTTTTGACCATTGCCGGGGCTTCCTGTGGATACAGGGCCGTTTGTTTTGCCAGTGCCTCGAATCCAGTCATTGAAAAGTTTGTGGTTTGTAGTTCGTGGTTTGTGGTTGACGCACACGTCAGCTAACTACAAACCACGAACTACTATCGTTCTCTCTCCCTCCGCATCCGCCGAAATCTCCAGCTGGAAGGCATTTGGGGGCCAAAGGTCGGTAATCCGTTCGGGCCATTCTATAAAGGAGTACGAGCCGGAATCGAAATATTCTTCGATGCCAATGTCAAGCGCTTCGGCTTCGTTCCGCAGGCGATAACAATCGAAATGATAAACAGATTCGCCGGTTTCGGTGGTGTATTCATTCACCAACCCAAAGGTAGGACTTTGCACCGTGCTGACCACGCCCAATACCCGGCAAATGGCTTTGATAAACGTGGTTTTTCCTGCTCCCATCTCGCCAAAGAACAGCCACACGCGCTGATTACCGGCTTCGGTTAGCAGTTGCCGGGCGGCCTGGTCGAGGTCAGCGAGGGTTGGAGCGGTAATGGAGTGAGCCACAGGTCAGGAAACCAGCGTTGGAGATGTCATCTTGCGAAGAAACTGATCGGCCTGCTGTGTGAGTTGGTCAAGGTCTGCCACTCGTTGCCGGATCGAAGGCCACAATGAATCCATAATAACTTGTGCCTGTGGCTGTTCTACATCGGTCAAACCATTGAAGAATAGTTTATAAGATTCGATGACTGCCCGTCGGTCAGCAGTTGTTTGCGCTCGCCTATACCCATCTAAATAAGTAGTCGCCTGCTCTGCTATGCTCATCACTGTTGTTTGTCAATAGGTTCAATCCATAAATTTAGTCAATTGCTGATTTATTTCAGTCAATATCCGGCGAAATTCCCGTAACTGTTATTTCTCTGTCGATACGGTTCGGTGATTGAATTTACCTCAAAAGAAGAAAAAAATTGGGCTTAAGCTGTGATTTTAAACCAAAACCAGTTGCAGAAACAACTTCTTAAAGGTGAACGCCGTTGCCGTGTTGCCATGCTGATCAAGGTGGGCCAGCCGTTCTTTGGCTTCGGCGACGGTAGGTGTGTGGCCCGCCGGAATCCACCACAAGGCGATCTGATTGGTCGGGAATTTTGAGAACCACTCGTTGCGCCGTTTCATATAACGCGGTGTGAGCCGATTGAAACGCAAACGCCCGCAACGACTCCACGCTTTCCCAAACCGACATATTCACGATAATCAGATTATCGTCAAACGCCTGAATGTCAGTCGCATTACCACCGTCTGTTTTGAGCCGCCAGATGAAGCCGGGGCTGCTTTCGGCTAAGGCGTTGATGGGGTCAAGAGCCGCTTTGAAGTCGGCAATTAGCGGGTCATCTATTGGGGCGAGAAGCCGGGAGATGTTGATTTGGGCAAGGTGCACCACTGATTCCGTTGATTAAATTGATTTCGCTGATTTGATTGCTATGCAACCGAATACAAAAGTAGCGCAGACGAAACATGTTCATCTGCGCCATCTTTAACATCGGTACAGATAGGCCTTGTCAAGCATGGCACCAGCCGCCCATTTCGTTGGCCCACCCGGTTGGGCCTGGTTTACGGGCAGGTTGTCGTAGGCGAATTTTAAATCGGTTTCGATGTTCGGCCAGATATTCTTATCGTTCGGGACTTTGGTGCTGTTCAGGTCGTCGGGATCGTAGATTTTCCCATCAGTGTAGTAAACCATGTTCCCCATTTTCTTGGCCTCGACGTGATGGTAACGGCGCAGGAAACGCGCCTGCGCCGTTACCATCACGTCGAGGCATCGGTCATGTCTGGGCTAAGGGTAGCACAACCAGCACGTCGTTAGCACGGGCGATACCGTCATACACAATAGCCCATTTACCCCGGAAGTGGTTATTGTCGGGCTGAATCAGTTTCTGCTCAATCAGTGAGATTTCGGGATGGTCACCTGCTGTGGTGCCTTTGTAGGCATTATCGGCCGATACTTCGCCGTAAATCCAGTTATCGGCAGAGCCGTGCCAACTCGAAAAACGAGCCTTGTTACCGGCCCCATCGGTTAGGGCGTAGGCTCCGATGAGCAAGTAGTTTACACCGACCTTGTTAGCCAGCGTTGACAGCGACAGTACGGCCTTCGGCTGTACGTCGAGGAATGAGTCGCGGCAGGCTGTTACCAAACCCAGCGATACGGCTGATAGCTTCACAAAAGTTGCCAGACAACCAGTTTATTTTTAGGACCTGTCAAGTAAAAAGTCTGTGTAGTTTGCCTTTAAAGAGGGGTTGCCTTTTTGTGGCACCGCTTGTCTAACTTATTTTACCTAACAATCAATGAAAAAACAGTTCTACTTGGCTGCATTCTTGTGGCTCTGCGCTACAACAACCTGGGCGCAAAACCGACTTACTGGGCGTGTGGCAGACGCTGCCGACAACAGCCCCTTACCAGGGGTAAATGTACTTATTAAAGGTACAAGCACAGGTGCAAACACCGATAGTGAAGGTAAATTTACCTTCACCAGCATTACCTCAGGGGGTACTTTAGTCGTTTCTTACATTGGCTATGTTACCCAAGAAATCAACGTTGGCAATCGTAACAATATTGACATAGTGCTCAAGGTTGACACTAAAACACTCTCTGAAGTGGTGGTAACGGGCTACGGTAGTCAGTCTAAAAGAGACATTACGGGCGCAGTGGCTACGGTAGATATGAAACAAGCCCTGGCCGTACCTGCTACCAACTTGGCACAGGCCATCCAAGGCCGCGTTGCGGGGGTGAGCGTGAGCAACGAAAACTCTCCTGGTGGCGGTGTGGTGGTGCGTATCCGTGGTTTTGGTACAATCAACGACAACTCTCCGCTTTACGTCATTGACGGCACGCCTACAAAGGGCAGTCTCAACTCGCTCAACCT
>JBBRUV010000006.1:0-33874 GCA_038247465.1 Cytophagales bacterium | reverse complement strand
CACAGCCTGATTGGGGTGGGAAATAAGTTTCCCGCCCCAATCAGGCTGCGCAAATACCCGGCCTTTGCGTACCTCGGTGTAGTCAGTTTTGACCGGGGGCTGGGTGCGATGGTTCGGGCTATAGCCTTGCTCAAACCCCGCTACCCCGATGTGAGACTGCACCTAATTGGCCGCTGCCACTTCGATTGGGCCGAACTTGATGCCGTACCTGAATTTTCGTTGGTGCGGGATAACCTGATTTTTCACCGCCACCGGCCCCATGCCGAAGCCCTGCCGCTGGTGGCGCAGTGCCGGGCGGGGCTGGCCCTGCTGCAACCCGTCGGCGATTATCCCGGCTCGTATCCCACCAAACTGTTTGAGTACATGGCCTTAGGCTTGCCGGTGGTCGTGTCTGATTTTTTGCTGTACCGCGCCGTTGTTGAACCGGCGGGATGCGGTTTTTGCGTAAACCCCACCGATGAATACGCCATTGCCAACGCGCTGACCAGAATACTTGACCAGCCTGCCGACGGCAAACGAATGGGCGAAGCCGGAAAACGCGCGCTGCCTAACCGATATACGTGGGCCGTTGAATCGGAGAAATTAATCAATCTCTACCAGAAAATAGTTTTATAGCAAGGCATTTTGGTATTGTTCCGGTATTTTGTCTCATGATTTCTGGGAAACACCTAATTTTCCGCCATATAATCTGTTGGTTGATATGTTTCTTGAACGAGTAAGCCACTACCTCCCCGAACCGGTGGTAGGAAATGACCATTTTACGCGGCTCAACGGGCTGTCTGACGAATGGATTACCGAGCGCACCGGCATCCGCGAACGGCGCAAAGCCCCCCCCGGCGAAAACACAAACACTATGGCCGTTGCCGCGGTGAAACAACTACAGGCCCAAACCGATTTGTCGGGCATTGATTTCATCGTTGGGGCTACCTACACCCCCCACGACACCATTGTTACGCTGGCCCACGCCGTGCAATACGCCCTCGGTATCAACGATATTCCCGTCGTCAGTATCTCCTCGGCCTGCTCGTCGCTGCTGAACGCCATCGAAATTGTGGAAGGGTATTTTGCCATGAACAAAGCCAGCCGCGCCCTTGTGGTGGTATCGGAACACAACACGGCCTACAACAACGATGAAGACACGGTATCGGGCCACCTCTGGGGCGACGGCGCGTCGGCCCTGCTAATCTCCAAAACGCAACCGGCTGTTGGCGGCTTTCGCATCCGCGAGTTGATAACGGGTGGGGCAGCCTGTAGCGGCAAAGCCACCGAAGCCGTGGTGATGAAACCCTTAGAACGGGGGATGATTATGCCCTTTGGCCGCGATGTGTTTATCCAGGCCTGTACCTACATGCCCAAAGTGAGTTTGCAGGTGCTGGAGAAGGCAGGACTTACGGTGTCTGATATTGGTTTTGTGCTGCCGCATCAGGCTAACCTCCGCATTTCTAAAAACGTAATGCAAACCCTCGGCTTACCAGAAGAAAAACTCCTCTCCAATATCGAACGATTGGGCAACACCGGCTGTGCGGGCTGCGCCATTGCGTTGTCTGAAAACTGGGAACGTTTTCGACCCGGCGGGCGCGTAATCATCACCGTTTTCGGAGGCGGGTATTCGTTTGGGGCGATGCTGCTGGAAAGGTTGGAAGACTAACAGACGCCAAGGTTGCCGGCAGTATCATGAACTTTGCTCTCATGGTGTGGGTGTAAACAAGCAACCAGATAAATTACTTTTTATGAATGCTTGTATCCAAGACGGGGCTTACTGAACGGTCGGAGCAAAGCACTACCATAAGATTTCCGACCATTTGGGCTTTTTGGTCATTATTGAAATCTATAATTTTTTTCTGCGAAAGTTGTGCAACTGCCATCTCTACCATAGAGACGGCTCCTTCTACTATTTTTTTGCGAGCAGCGATTACGGCTTGTGCCTGTTGGCGTTGGAGCATAGAAGCCGCTATCTCGGACGCATACGAGAGATTGGAAATCCGGGCTTCTATAACTTCTATTCCTACCATTTCTAAGCGTTTTTTGAGTTCCTGGGCTATTTCTTCATTGATTTGGTCAACGCCCGAAACCAAGCACAAAGAATTGGGGTCCTCGTCGTCCATATTATCGTATGGGTACGAATGAGCTATTTTTCGTAATGCAGTCTCGGCTTGTATTTTTACGAAATTCTGGTAAGAAAGCTCTGGTTTAGACACTTTTGCACCCGTGCTGGTATTGAGTTCCTCGTGGGTTTCTATATTAAAAATCGCTTTGTAGGTATCAATAATTTTCCAGACAATCACACCACTAATCAGAATAGGGTTTCCTTGCTCGTCATTTACCTTGATAACTTCTGTTTCTAAGTTTCGTACCCGTAGCGATACCTTCTTTTTAACATAAAAAGGATTGGCCCAGAAAAACCCATTTTTGGCAACCGTACCAACGTATTTACCAAAAAATATGAGTACCCGTGTTTGGTTGGGTTGCACCGTAAATAAGCCCAATAACCAGATGATGCCCAGCGGAGGGAAAACAAGAAGCAGTATTCCTACAAACAAATGAAGAAAACCATTTTCTGTCAATTCTATTTTCTTTTCCATACTATTAAAAATTTTTACAAGAAAACTCTGTACATACTGTAAGCGTAAGAAATGGACAAAACGTGCATTTTTATACCCCCTGCAACCGCGTTACAATCTGCCTGAAACTACCCAATGCAGCTTCCAGATTCTCTACAATATCCAGCACTAATAAAATCGTGTAAATGCGTTAATTGTAGCGGGTTAGTTTTGAGGGCATGTTTTATATTGGTTCGGTAATCGTACGCCCACACTTCTTTTGTCCAGGGGTCTTTACTGGCGGGTCGGTTATCGAAGAACAACTCGTCTGCTTTTACCCCCTTGTGCATAGAAAATACCCGCTGGTAAGCGCAATATAGTGTGTAATTCTGCACTTTAGAGTAACCTATTTGTTACAATCTCACCGGCACCGCCTTCAAACAGCACATCATCAGGCAAAACCACGGCTGCTTTCCCATCAATCTTCATCTTTGAGCGGGGCAGGGGTGTCGGAGACCGACAAGCCAGAGTCTTTGCGGGGGGCTGTCCGCGCCGGTCCCAGCCGCTGTTCGGCGTATCGGCGTTCGTCGCCTGCCAATTCTTCGTACACGCCCTGCACCACCACGCTTCGCCGGCAGTCAGGCATACAGACCTCACCGACTTCAAAGCAAACCGTCGGGTTTTGAGGTGCCGGCCGCGAGCCGACTCGAACCAGGGCTGCTCAAACGGCAGAGTACTAAAAAAAGCGATTTTCATGGCGACAGGCGGCTACGTTTGCAAAGGTCAAAGATGCCCCGCTGCCAACCGCCACCGTATAACGCTGCTCAACCCGCCGGCTGATTTTAACCAGCTATTCAGGGTTGTAAGCAGGGCGATACCCCGGCAGACCGACCCGCCTGAACATCGGCAAAGACACCCGGCAGCCACACTGCCTGCGTGGCGGTCCGGGTCAACACCCCGGCCAGGGAAACCATCTGCTGGTTGTCGTCCACCAACCAGTAATCATAGTGAAACATCAGCAGGTGGATGGTCAGGGCGTGTTCGGGCGAAGCAAAAAGGGTTTGGGTAGCCCGCCGATGTAGCCCCACGTCGCCCAGCATCGCCGACCAGGTTTGCAGTCGTGATTCGGCGGCTGCTTTGGCCGGGCGCAATGCGTCTTTGTGCAGCCGCTCGCCGGGTTCGGTCTCGTAAGGCAGTACCACCGTCAGGCGGCAGGCCGTTGCGTGTTGCTCAGTCAGCCAGTGACGCAGCAGCAGAGCCGAATCAACGGAGCCATCGGTGACGTAAAGCGCAGTTTTCATAAGCAGAGCAGGGGTTATTTCCGGGCCTAAAAGTAGGATACCCACCCGCAACCGTTCCTGAGCGGTCTCAGGTCAGGATGTGATTGTGGTCAGGGTTCACCAGTTCGCCCGGCGCATCTTATCGGGTTGCGCCACCCGGATGCCGCCCGTTGGGGTCGTTTCAATCAGGCCGTCCTGCCGGAACTCGGTCAGGGTGCGAATCAGCGACTCGCTGGCCGTACCGATCATGGCCGCCAGATCATCGCGCGAAAGCTGGATCACCTGGTCAGGCTGTTGCTCGTGTAACCGCAGCAGTACATCGGCCACCCGTCGGCGCAGCGAACTATACGCCATGCCGATGAGTTGCTCTTCACGTTCGGCCACGCGCCCGGCCAAGAGCTTGATAAATTGCTGGCTCACATCGGAGTTGGTACCAATCAATTGCCGAAAATCGTCTTTGGGAATGTAGCGCAGTTCGGAGTCGTCGAGGGTTACGGCAGAGTCGGTATAGTCGCCCCCTTCGAGCAGGGCGTAGTAGCCGAAAAAGTCGCCCGCGCTGTAAAGACCCGTGATGAGTTCCTTACCGTCGCTGTTTGTTCGCACGGTTTTGACCCGGCCCGCTTGCAGAAAATACAGCCGCGACGGTTCGTCGCCCTCCATATAGACGTACTGTTTTTTGCGGATAACGTGGATTTTTCGGTCGGAAGCGAGACGTTGAAGATCGCCGACCTGTTTGGTGGCATCGGTCAAAAACTCACTCAGGCCGTTATTTTGCAGGTCATAATCGGGTTTCAGGTTGGCAAATCGGTTCAGCCGCCCTTCGATGGCACTGAGCAGTTCCGACTCCTCGAATGGTTTGGTCAGGTAGTCATCGGCACCCAACTCCATGCCCTTGCGGAAGTCGGTGCGCTCGGTTTTGGCGGTCAGAAAAATAAACGGTACACCCGTTAGTTGCGGGTTTTTGTTGAAGATATGCAGCACCCCGTAGCCATCCAGCACGGGCATCATAATGTCGCAGATGACCAGATCGGGCTTGGTTTCGAGGGCTTTTTCGACACCGATTTTACCGTTTTCGGCGGTATGTACGGTATAGCCCGTCAGTTCGAGAATCTCGGCGGTGTTTTCGCGGATGATGTCGTTGTCTTCAATCAGCAGAATGGTTTTCATACGGCAATATTATCGTAACGGTTGTTCCCTGGTTTAACTCGCTGGCGAGGGCGATGCTGCCGCCCATCAATTCTACGTAGCGGGCCACAATGTGCAGGCCCAAGCCCGTACCGGCTACATTGCCCGCGTTTCTGGCGCGGAAGAATCGCTCAAAGAGGTGTTCCTGATCGGCTTTCGAGATGCCGATGCCCCGATCCTGCACGGCCAGCGTCAGTTGCCCGTCGGTGCAGGTCGTGCTGACGGTCACGCCCAATCCCGGCTCCGAATATTTGATGGCGTTAGAAAGCAGATTGACTAAGATTTTCCGCAACAACGACGGATCGAGCCAGGCGGTATCCGGCCCGGTCTGTTCGGTTTCGATGGTTTGGCCGGGCTTGAGCAGCAACCGCATATCGGCTACGGTGTCGGATATTAACCGTGATACGCTCATTGCCACCGGATGGGCTTCGATTTTGCCTTCTTCCAGCCTGCCCACCGACAGAAATTCTTCCAGAATGTCATTCAGGTGGTTGACCGAGGTACGAATCCGGTCGAGGTGCTTCTGCCGCTTATCCTGCTGATCGCCACCGGGGTATTTTTCAACGAGCGTGGCCGACGTCAGTATTGCCGTCAGCGGGGTGCGGAACTCGTGCGAGGCCAGCGCCACGAAGCGGGATTTCAACTCGCCCAGTTCACGTTCGGCGGCCAACGCCCGTGCCAGTTCGTCTTTCGACTGCTCCAACTGTTCCAGCGTGTTCATCAGCGCGTGGGTGCGGTCGGCCACTTTCTGCTCCAGGTCGGCGTTGAGCTGCACAATGTGGTCGCGGTGGGCGAGTAGCTGCCGTTCTGATTCTTTCTTGAACGTGATGTCGATTATGTACGCGACCACGTAGAGTTCGTCTTCGAGCCGGAAATAACTCAGGCTGGCTTCGACCGGAAACACCGACCCATCTTTGCGCTGTCCGTTCAGGTCGCGGTTGTGGCCCATAGCCCGCACCGACGGCTGGGCATTGAACGAATGACGCAATTTTTCGTGGTAGCCGCCAACCCCGGTTGGCACCAACTGCTCAATAGTGCAATTCATCAACTCGCCGGTTTCGTAGCCAAACTGACTGTCGGCCAATTGATTGGCCGATACAATCTTTCCCAGCTTGTCACAGACGATGATGCCGATGGTGGCGTTGGAAAAAATGGCTTCGTACCGCCGGACGCTGTGTTCGAGGTCGCGCTCGGTTTGGTGCAGTTTCCCCTGATCAACTAACCGTACCAGCGCATAAGGGTGGTCATGCGCTGTAAAGGCACTGATACTCAACTGCGCCCAAAACGTTTCGCCGTTCTGATGGCTGATTTCGGTGGTTTCCTCGTGCGACCCCATCTCGATAATACGCGCCAGCAGATTGGGGCGTTCGGCATCGGGCAGGGGCGGGTTCCGAATGGACCGCGACCGGACAGGATCATTCAGGAAGGCCGCTTCGGAGACAAACCCCAATAGTCGCGCCCCGGCCTGATTAACGCGGGTGAACCGATTCGCAACCAAGTCATAAATGCCGATGAACTCATCAGTCTTCTCGAAGAGCAACTCGGTGAGCGTGTTTGAATACTGGGCGGTGAGCATGGCGGATGTCAGGTAGTGTATGCCAACGTTTAACAGATAACGATAGCCGAGTACGGTTTCTCAAAATTACGGCGATTACAGGGACAAGATCGTATAATCATCCAAACGGCTGACGTACGTCAGTTCGACTCGGTTATGAAACGGCCAACTTTACACCGACCACTGTAATGAATGAATTCCATGTCCTTCGTATGATGAATCTTAACGACATATCGCCCCTCATAGTCCCGGCCAAAGCTGCCGTTTTGTTGGTGTTTATGCCGACCAACCGAAAACAACAAGAAACGTTCACAAAGCTGATCAACTCACTACATGATTTCCTCGATGGGTCGTTGCGAATTCTCCAACTCGACGAAGCCACCCACCCTGAAGTGGTTCGCAGTTTCGATATCACCCACTTGCCTGCGTTTGTGCTGATACGGCAGGGCGTTGAACTGTGGCGGCACGAAGGAATGCTTTATGGCTGTGCTCTCCATTGTCCGGCACAGATTGGGCGATGCCTACTAACTGCTTATGAGCAGCATACAGGGCTATATAGACAGGAATCATAATAAGCTGGTTGATGACATTCAACAAGTCCGTCTTGTAACGGACGTAACCTGTATGGCAATAAGTTATGAGTGGGATCAGAGCAAGGGGATGATCTGCATGGTAAACAAGCGATCAGCCAACCGTCAATGCCCCATGACAGACCGGAATCGCATCCGACCCGGAATGACGAACGTTGGCAACGGGCCAGCCGATACCCCGAACGATCAACAGCAAGGCCACCAGCACCGTAGCCCAGGGCAGACCCCGGCTCAATCGCTGCCGCCAGGCTACCGTCAGCCAGTTGGCCAGGCTCAGCAAACCCAGCATGGCGGGTAGTGTTCCCAGCCCAAACACCAGCATATAGGTAGCCCCGGCCACCGGCGAGGGCGTAACGAGCGCACCGGCCAGGGCCAGATAGATGGAGCCGCAGGGCAGCAAGCCGTTCAGGAAACCAAACCCGACGATGTGCCAGAGCGTCGGTTTCTGAAGCAGCCGAACCAGCGGAGCCGTCAGTCGGCGGGCCAGCCCCGAAGTCTGGAACCAGCCCGGAAACCACTTCGCCGAGATACCCCAGACCAACAAGAACAACCCCGCCCCGATGGACAACGGACGTTGCAGCCCCGTCAGCAGCACCCCCTGCCCCACCGTGCCGACTATGGCCCCCAGCAGACTATAGGCCGATAGCCGCCCGGCATGGTACAGCCCCCGCGCCACCCGGCGTTGCCCCACCGGAAACCGACCGACCGGCAAGGCCATCGCCAGCGGGCCGCACATCCCGATGCAGTGCAAACTACCGGCAAGGCCCGTCAGCAGGGCAGTGAGCAGCCAGGCGTTCATAAAAACAGCTCGTCTTCGGTGTAGTACTCGCGCTGCCCGTCGGTCCAGGTGAACTGCACCCGCCAGTGTCCCCGCGCCAGTTGGCGGGTCGAAACCACTTCCCGGCGATTTTTGGGTAGAGCGGACGAATTGCTGACTGGTACCCGAAAATCCTGTTTGCGGTCGCCGGGGCGGTAAAATGTGATGCTGCCCTGCCGCAGCGAAGCGGGTAGTACAAACGCAACTTGCTGACTGTCGGCGAGATAGGTCATGGCGATGGACTGGTTAAATCGGGTGGTGTTTTCAACCCGGTCGATGTGTTTTTGGTAGGCGATTTCGTCCTGGTAGTAATCTTCCCGAACCAGATCGACCTGTTGCCGCGACATTTGATAGACCAGCGTGCCGATAAAGCCGGCAAACAGCACGAAGGTGAGTACGATGGCTTTTCCCCAGTTCATAAGTTTGGTCCCAGAAAACGGGTTTCGATAGTTTCAATGATCCGCCCGTTGGCCCGCATCTCGACAGGTACGGTCAGGCTGTTTTGGGCCATCTTTTGGGCGGGCAACGCGATAAAAAACGTCGCCGTAGCCGACTTGCCCCCGGCCAGTGTTGGCAGCGGTTGTACATACCGGATGGTGGCTCCGGCGAGGGTTGGGCGCAGGGTTACGGTCATGGTTCGGTTGGTTTTGTTGAGCAGTTCGACCGTGTAGAGATTCGTGATTTGCCCATCGGTTCCGCGCTGAAACAACTGACCGGGCGCACGCAGCAACGTTACGCTGAACTCGGAGCGGTTTGTCAGCAAGACGACCCACAACCCGACCAATGCCAGCAGTACGCCCGTGTAGGCCCACATCCGGGTGGTCATGTGCCAGGGCTTACCCGTTCGGATACCATCCAGCGAATCGTACCGAATCAGGCCGCGTGGCCGCTCTATTTTGTCCATCACCCGGTCGCAGGCATCCATGCAGGCCGTGCAGTTGATGCACTCCATCTGCAACCCGTTTCGGATGTCTATGCCCGTCGGACAAACCTGTACGCACAACCCGCAGTTGATACAGTCTCCCTTTGGGGAATGAATAATGGAGAATGAAGCATGAAAAATATCACTGACAGGCGCAGGCTGTTCATTCTTCATTATCCCGGATGGGCGACCCGATTTTTCATTTTTCACTTGCTTCCCCCTCGGTTCCCCGCGTCGGTCGTCGTAGGCGACGATGACCGATTGTTTGTCGAGCAACGCGCTTTGCAGCCGTCCGTAGGGGCAGATGACGATGCAAACGATCTCGCGCAGGTGGGCGAACACGCCGTAGAACACACCCGTAAATACCAGCATCGCGGCCAGGTTGCCGAGGTGGTTCAGCGGATTGTCGGTGACTAAAACCACCAGCGCATCACTGCCGATGAGGTAGGCCAGAAATGTATTGGCAATCGCGAACGATACCAGCAGAAACAGCGTGTGCTTCAGCGTTTTGCGCCAAATCTTATTGCCCGTCCACGGCCCCACATTGAGTTTGTGCTGGGCTACGTGGTTGCCTTCGACCCAGCGTTCGATGGGCCGAAAGACGAACTCCATGAACACCGTTTGCGGGCAGGTCCAGCCGCAAAACGCCCGGCCATACACCACCGTGAACAGGGCGATGAACACGATCCCGGCCAGCATCCCAACGGCCACGAGGTAAAAATCCTGCGGCCAGAACGGTACGCCGAAAAACGTAAACCGCCGTTCGAGGACGTTGAACAGGAATAACGGCTCGCCCCCCACCCGAATCCACGGCCC
This sequence comes from Cytophagales bacterium, assembly GCA_038247465.1. Lineage (GTDB taxonomy): Bacteria > Bacteroidota > Bacteroidia > Cytophagales > Spirosomataceae > JBBRNH01. The sequence continues at coordinate 24,169 of JBBRUV010000006.1, read as the reverse complement.
GGCAAACAACGCCAGCAGCAACCCGACGGCCACGATGGTTCGCCAGCGGAAGTAGCGGCCTTTTTCGAGCCGGGGATACAGCCATTTCCGCCCGCCCCCTTCGTTCTGGTTAGAGAGGTGGGTGCGGAAATAGTCGTCTATTGGCGTGTCAAGGGAGGTGTTCATGGGTTGAGTTGGTTAATTCAGGGCCAGTTTTTCACCTTGTGGGGCTTTGGCACCGGGCGGGTTGGTGCCTTTCAGGGTCAGAATGAAGCTGGACATCTGCTGTATCTGCAACGGGTTGAGTTGCTTCTTCCATGAGATCATGCCTTTTTCGGGTACGCCCTCGGTGAGGGTATGAAAGATATTTTTCACCAGGCCGCCGTGCAGCCAGAACTCGTCGGTGAGGTTGGGGCCGACCCCGCCCTGCCCGGCGGCTCCGTGACAGGCCACGCAATAGGTCGTAAACAGGGCTTTGCCCGCGCCGATGGCCTTTACGTCAACAAGGGCCGTCACGTTGTTTTCGTTGATTTTTCCGGCCACCAGTTTGATGTAGGCTTCGCGTTGCCTGTCGGCAATGGCCATTTCCTGGCCGTATTCCTGCCCCATCACATCGCCGGTGCCAAACACGTGGAAGATCAGCATATAGCCGATTCCGAAGGTGATGGTTCCGTAGAAGAGCGCCATGAACCAGGGGGGCGTGGGGTTGTTGAGTTCCACAATCCCGTCGTAGGTGTGTTCCATGACCAGTTCGTGTTCCTGGCTGAGGGGCCGCAACCCGCTGTATCGTTGCCAGAATGACGGCTTCACAACCACCACCGCCGGCACAGCGGGCGCGGGATTGAGTGCTTTCTGGAGCACGAGCAGCAGAAAGACCATAACGCCCAGCGTGAGCAGTACACAGGCCCCAATCAGCACCAGCAGTAGCATCCAGGCTAACTCCTCACCCGTTTTCACGTTCCAGAACGGAGACGGGCTGTCTAATAAAATGAATCGGATCATGATAGTCAGGAGGTTATTCGGTTGGCTCGTCCAACGGCAATCGGCTGAGTTCCTTTAGTTGCTGTTTGTCGGCTAAGAGCAGATACAGCCCCACCAGCGCGAAAAACAGGCCGAAAATCAGGAACGAGGCCACCAGATACGTGTCGGCTCCGGGGAGTTTGGAAATGAATTGCTTGAACATGATTTTTTGTCGTTAGTGGTCATTTCGCCATTTTCTTGATATCCGTTCCTAACCGTTGCAGGTAAGCGGTGAGGGCAATGATTTCGCGGTCCGATGTAACCTTGATGCCTTCGGTAGCCAGCGCGTCGCTGATTGTTTTGGCCTGCGTATTGAGGTCGCTTTCGGCGTTGGCAATGGCCAGATCGTCGTAAGGAACGCCCACTTTGCGGAGTGCGGTCAGCTTGTCGGCCGTCTGGGTTGTGTTCAGTTTCTGGGTGATGAGCCAGCCGTAAGCCGGCATGATGGAGCCAGGCGACATTGACTGGGGGTCGCCCGTATGGTAGTAGTGCCACGAGTTGGGGTATTTGCCACCGACGCGGTGCAGGTCGGGGCCGGTGCGTTTGCTGCCCCACAAAAACGGATGGTCATACACAAACTCGCCCGCTTTCGAGTACGCTCCGTAGCGTTCGGTTTCGGAGCGGAACGGCCGTACCATCTGGCTATGGCAGTTCACGCAGCCCTCGCGGATATACAAATCGCGGCCTTCCACTTCCAGCGCGGTGTAGGGTGTGACCGACGCAATAGTCGGCACGTTAGAACTGACCATAAACGTCGGGATCAGTTCGACCATCGTGCCAATCAGAATCACCACCAGCGACCCAACCAGGAACGGCATCGGCTTCCGCTCAATCCAGCGGTGCCAATAGGTGTCCTGCCCCACCGGCGTATAGGCTTTGGTCAGGGCCGGTGCCTCGGCGGGTTCGTTGGCCAGGAGGGTTCCGGCAGCCATCGTCTTAAACAGATTATACGCCATCAAAATCGCGCCCGTCAGGTAGAGTACGCCCCCAAATGCCCGCATCATATGCAGAGGCAGGAGTTGCAGCGTGGTTTCGAGGAAGTTGGGGTAACGGAGCATGCCTTCCGGCGTAAACTCTTTCAGCATCAGCCCCTGCGTAAAGCCGGAGATGTACATCGGAATGGCGTAGAAGAGAATCCCCAGCGTCCCGATCCAGAAGTGCGTGTTGAGTAACTTCTTAGAATACAACGGGGTACGGTATATTCTCGGAATAAGCCAGTACAGAATGGCGAAGGTCAGAAAGCCATTCCAGCCCAGCGCACCCACATGAACGTGCGAGACCACCCAATCGGTAAAGTGGGCAATGGCGTTCACATTTCTCAGGGCCAGCAGCGGCCCCTCGAAGGTCGCCATACCGTAGGCCGTCAGCCCCACCACCATAAATTTCAGGATGGTGTCTTCGCGCACCTTGTCCCAGGCCCCGCGCAGGGTCAGCAGGCCGTTAATCATACCGCCCCACGACGGAGCAATGAGCATAATGGAGAATACCACGCCCAACGACTGCGCCCAGTCGGGTACGCTGTTGTAGAGCAAATGGTGCGGCCCGGCCCAGATGTAGATAAAAATCAAGGCCCAGAAGTGCAGAATCGAGAGTTTGTACGAATAAATGGGCCGGTTGGCCATCTTCGGCAGGAAGTAATACATCATGCCCAAATACGGCGTGGTCAGGAAAAACGCCACCGCATTGTGGCCGTACCACCACTGCACCAGCGCATCCTGCACCCCGGCGTAGAGGTAGTAGCTTTTGAACAGGCTCACCGGCATCTCAAACGAGTTGACAATGTGCAGCACGGCGACGGTCACGAACGTGGCGATGTAGAACCAGATGGCGACGTACAGATGCCGTTCGCGCCGTTTGATAATCGTGCCGAACATATTGATCCCGAACACCACCCAGATGAGCGTGATGGCAATGTCAATCGGCCATTCGAGTTCGGCGTATTCGTGCGAGGTGGTCAGACCCAGCGGCAACGTTGCCACCGCCGACACAATGATGAGTTGCCAGCCCCAGAAGTGAATCTTGCTCAGCAGGTCAGAAAACATCCGGGCTTTGCAGAGCCGTTGCAGCGAGTAATACACGCCCATAAAGATGGCATTGCCCACAAAGGCAAAAATCACCGCGTTGGTGTGCAGCGGACGAATCCGCCCGAAGGTGGTGTACTGGTTGCCGAGGTTGGCCGCCGGCGCAAACAACTGGCTGGCAATCAGCACCCCAATCAGCATACCGATAACGCCCCAGATAATGGTGGCGATCCCAAAATCGCGGACGGTGCGGTTGTCGTACTCAAAGCGTTCGAGCGGACCGGGCGGGGCGGGTTGCTCTTTTTGGGGCAGCGTGCTGACGCGGGTGGTTTCAACAAATACGTTCATAGCGCAGGAGCGGGGGGGGGTTGTGCATGAATTGACAGTTCGGTCGGCGGCACATCGTCGTCGATCAGCATCCGCAGCGCGGGCGTGTAGAGGTCGTCCTGCTGGCCGGTTTTCAGCGACCAGACAAAGGCACCCAGAAACCCCAGGGCCATTGTCAGGCTGATTCCGATCATGAAGAAAATGATTGACATAGAGTAGTGCGTTTGACTGCCACAAACGTAGCCGCCCCGCCCCCGGCCCGGACTGACGAACCTCAGTCCGGGCCCTGATTAAGTTCAGTTCAGCCCATCGGCTGACGTTTCTCAGTCCACCGGCTGACGCTCGTCAGCAACCGGCGCGAGTTGCCCGGCGACCTTTACGCCCAGATGCCCCTAAAAACCATGTACGCCGACACACTCCCCCTGTTGACCTGCCGCAGCCAGCACCAACGCTGGGCCAGCACCCTCTCCGAAAATGAGCAGGAAATTGACTTCTTATTATCCGTCCTCGCCGACCTGCCCGACCCGGCCAGCTACCGTAGTTTGACCGCCCCCGATGCCTACGCAGCCACGTTGCACCGACTCAAAGCCACCATCGGCCAGCTTCGCCACGCGGTGGTGTGCATCGGAGTCAGTTGCACCCAACCCAGCCCGCCCGTCCCTTGCCCCGATGCGCATTTCGCCCCGCTGCCCACCAGCAACGCCCTGATTACCAGCGTCTCGGCAGAGTGTGACCGCGTCAGAGATAGGTGTCAGTCGTTGCTGGGTGAGTTAATGGGGTTGAATTTGATTTAAACAGGACAGGCTAAAAAGCTGTTCGAGATAGCCGAACTGGCGCATAGCGACACAATTTTGTGGCCTAACTAAGTGGCTTACCCAGTTCCCGGTGTGCCGTAGTAGGTACGCAACTGTTGGGAAACCTGCGGAGCGGCACAGTTTCGTAGATTTGGGCAATAAACCGACACAACGATGCGAACGGATATCATCAACATAGACCCCGAAACGTCGGGCGGAGTACCGCTCTTTGCGGGTAGCCGTGTGCCCCTGGCTAACCTCTTCGATTACCTGACCAGCGGCACCAAAACCCTACAAGACTTCTGCGACGACTACCCAACTGTTGACCCGCAACAACTGCGGGAGTTTCTGCTTTTAGCCAAACGAACGTTTGCCAATCCCGAAACCGTACAGCGATTGGATTCATGAAACTGCTACTGGATGAGAACCTTCCGCTCTCATATCGCCCTCTCAATACCCCAACCCAAACAACCACAGCGGCAGCTTGCGGCCAAACCCGATTTCGATGTCGTCGGCGGCTATGTAGGCATTGGGCAGGTTGGCAATCTGCTGGGCGGTTTTGCCCACCCCGCCTACTTCTACGGTAATTTGGCGATCGAGCCGGAAGTCGCCCTGCTCGGTGTATTCAACGGTGTGGTTCGGTGCGGTCTGACTCAGAAAAAAACTCTCGCGTAAGGTGCCTTTGTTGGGTGGCACCGGGCCAGACCGAATGTTGCCGAGGGCGTATTGCAGGTTCGGATGGGTCAGATACACTTTTTCGGGTTTTTGCATCCGGGTAATGCCCGCGCTGTCGCGGTGAAGCAGCCGCAGCACACCCAATTCTTCGAGGTAATGCAGATACTCGATCACGGCATTGCGCGGAATCTGCAAGGTCTCGCTCAGTTTGGCAATGTTTGGCTTGAGCGGAACGCTCTCGGCCAGCACCACCAAAAACGTTTTAAGCTTATCGACCGTCGCCTTGCTGATGTCATAGACGGCGGGCAAGTCCAACTCCAGACTCAGCCGAATCGTCTCGGTGAGTTTCTGGCCGTACACTTCCCGGTTTTCCAGAAAATACGGATAGTAACCATACTGAAGGTAATCGGGCAAGTGGGCTAAGGGCCGCACGGTGGCCGTTAAGTCGGCAGCTACTTCGGGGTGTCGGCGCAGGAGTTCGTCCAGCGGCATCACCGGCCAGTTCGCCACTCCGCTAATGGACAGAAACTCCCGAAAAGATAAGCCATGTAGCGTATACATGACGGCCCGGCGGCTCAAATCACCTTTACTGCGCTCCAGATGAATGACCGAAGAACCCGTAAACACGATGCGTAAATCGGGAAAATCGTCGTATAAATTCTTTACCTCCTGCGACCAGTTGGCATAACGGTGTACCTCGTCCAGGACTAAAATCTGACCACCCACCTGCACAAAGGCAAGGCCGAGATCGTACAATCGGCTGGTGCTGAAATACAGGTCGTCCAAACTGACATACAACTGCGTTGGCGGGCCGATTGTACCGGCTGCGGTTGCCCGTTGTTTAAGGTATTGCAACACCAGCGTTGTTTTGCCAACGCCCCGTGCGCCCTTTATGCCGATTAGCCGATTGCGCTCCCAATCTACCGTTCCAATGAAATCTCGAACGAACTGAAGCGATGTTCGCTGCTGTTTCTGGATGAACTTGGCAAATAGGGTTTCCATAAAATGCTTGCTGGAAAAAGCAAAGTTAAGTAAAAAATGCTTTTTCCAGCAAGCATTTTTTACTTGATTCCCCGTCACCGTATTCCCACCGCAGCAATCAGCCCCATCGTAGTGGAGCTGAGGGGCATCAGAATGGCCGAGATGATGGGCGAGAGGTGGGCCGTCATCGCGTAGCTCAGGCCGACGACGTTGTAGAGCAGCCACACACACCGAAACGGAACTGAATCAGGCGTACTCCGAAATAGTATCATTGAAGAACTGAAACAATAGCGGTTAGCTTTTCTGCTATTTCCGTGTCGATCTCGTTGGGCTGTAACAAACTAATAAGCTGGTAGTAATCTCGTTTGTAAAAGTTTTGTGGCAGGCTTAGCCGTTTATAAAACTCTGGAAAGATGATATCTAACCAGTCGTCGGACAGTTTGGTATTATTCCAAAAGTTATTCGACAAATCACGAAGGGCAACTGGAGCAGTGTTTTCTTGAATAACGTCCTGCATTACCTGTTTCAATTGTTCGGCTTTAAACGTCGGATGCTTTACGTGAAGCAGCCCGGCGTGTCGCACCAGCACATCTGGGCGGGCAAAGTAATTTTCCAACTCTCGTTTTTGCCAGAAAAGTATAGGCATCGGCGGTTGATTGTTCTCATAATTCTTCTCTAAGTGATCGAATAAAGCCACTCCACGCAGGTCAGTCAGAAATTCCCGCAAAGCCACAAAATTTTCGATTGCTTTATGGGGTACGTTATTGGCCATGTAATGCACGTTTGCGTTGCTCAACATCATTTCAGCGGGGTGTTTCAACACATTCGCAAACCGTTTGAGCATTTCCAGATCAGTTGAACCTTCCAGATACAAGACGTGACCTTTGAACTTGGCCAGATAGTAGCGTTCCCAACCTATTTCGGTCAAGGCTTTTTTAAGATAACCAACCTGCCTACGTTTTTGACTTTGAGAAGAATTTAACTCAATAGCCTGACTATCAATAATGGCAATAATGTTTGAAGCATCGGCGGCTTCATCGAGCACAACTTCTGAATGCGAAGCTATAATTAGTTGTGATTGTGTTTCGTTGGCGACTGCATTAATTAACTGAAATGCTTCGCGTTGCCTGATTACTTCAAGGTGAGCATCCGGTTCATCAAGTAATAGGGTCGTACCGGGATGAGCATACATATACGCCAATAACAGAAGCATCTGTTGAAAGCCCCTTCCGCCTGACGAAATATCATAACGAATATCATTTTCGGTATAGTCAAATTGAAGCAGGCCCGTTGCACGAATATACTCCGGCTCGTGCAGCAAGGCACCAAACATTTTTTTGATCGCTGTACTCAAACTTTTCCAGCTTGTTTGAGCAATTTCAGCAGCTTGTACTCGACTTTCAGGGTGTAGAATACTGTAACAAATATTTCGTAACACCTCCGCTGTTCGGCCTTCCCCTAAGCGACGGTCAATAGCACCGGGTGTTAGTAAATCTTCTTCGGTTGCCAGTCCAGACATAGGTTGCAGGAATCCGAAATGAACGCTTTTACTTTTTTCTATTAATTGGATGTATCCTTTCAAGCCGCCGACTACTTTACAGCCAATTGACTCGGCATTAGAGAATGTAAATTCGGCTTTGCACGACCAGCCAATCCCATCATCTTCACCCGTTAATTCTACAACTAAGCGGACGTGTTCTACTCCTCCACCGTTCCGTTTGTTGGTTACGCGTTTATTCCGCCACAAAAAACGGGCATCAGCGATGGGGCTATTCAGTAAATCTTTACGGTTAATAGTAACCGTTCCGAGCCGATTCAAATCGTTTTTCTGGTAAGCCTTAATAAAATTAGCAACGCCAATTTCCCATAAGCATAATGCCTGGAAGATGGTTGATTTTCCCGCATTATTCGGCCCAATCAACACCACTGATTGAGAGAGCGAAAACTCGACCAATTCTAATTTTTTAAAATTTTGTATAGTAACCTTCGTAATCATAATAGGAGTCGGCAATTAGTCTATACGCCATTTATTAATGGCCCAAATTACGACCTGTGGCTGAGATAAGCGGTATTGGTCTTAGACAATGTACCGCATCGTTACCGTTGCCTATCCTTCAACCTTCCGCCACCGCATTCCCACCGTAGCAATCAGCACCATCGTGGTGGAGCTGAGGGGCATCAGAATGGCCGCGACGATGGGCGAGAGGTGGGCCGTCAACGCGTAGCTCAGGCCGACGACGTTGTAGAGCAGCGATACGCCGAAACTGAACCGGATGAGCCGCATCCCGAACCGGCTGAAGCGCAGAAACCCGGGTAACTCCGCCAATAATTGACCTTCGAGAATGCCATCGCTGGCGGGCGTGAACTGGATCGCGTCGTCGGTGACGGCAATGCCGACGTTGGCCTGTTTCAGCGCACCCGCGTCGTTCAGCCCGTCGCCGATCATCAGCACCCGGTGGCCGTCGGCCTGGAGTTGACGCACTACGTCGAGTTTTTGCTGCGGACTACAGCCAAACGTCATCCGGTCGGGGCCAAACCAGCGGGTAAAGTCCGTCCGGGTTGCGTCGGTGTCGCCCGACAGCAGGTACAGCGCGTGGGTTTTCTGCAACGCGGTCAGCATGGCATCAACGCCGGGCCGGATGGGATTTGGGAATGGGAAGTATCCCCGGTATTGCCCCTCGATGCTGAGGTGAACCGCCGTACCCGTTGTCTGCGTCGCGGCTGCGCCAACGAACGTTTTTCGGCCCAGTTTTACTACCCAGCCATCCACCACTGCCTGCACACCCTGCCCGGCCACTTCGGTAAAGCCCTCCATAAGCAACGGGTGCGCGTCGCCGAGGTACGTGGTCAGCCGCCGACTCAGCGGGTGGGCCGATTGCTGCACGACCGACAGCACCATCGCCCGCTCAAAATCGGCCAAGACTGGCTCAAAATCCTCCAAAACTCCCTGATAATCAAAGCTTACCTCACTGGATTGCCCGCCAAGCATTCGCTCATTCACTAATTCACCCTTTCGCTCATTAACCTTCGTCAGCGTTCCGGTTTTGTCGAACACAACGGTATCGCAAGCGGCCATCTGCTCGATCACGTCGGCGTTTTTGAGGTAGAATTTCCGCTTGCCCAACAGCCGAAGCCCATGCCCCAGTGCCACCGGATACGACAGCGACAACACGCAGGGACAGGCCACAATCAGCACCGCCGTAAACGCATTGACCGCCGTGCCGACTTCGCCCCGGTAGCCGAACCAGTACAGTCCCGTCAGCGTGGCCAGCGTCAGCACGGTGATTGTGAAGTACTTGCCGACGTAATCGGCAAACGTGGCAAAGTTGCTCGCGTTGCTCTTGCGAAAGGCATCGTTGTTCCAGAGTTGGGTCAGGTAACTCTGTGACGTTTCACGGACAACTTCCAGATCAATGGCCTCGCCCATCTGCCGCCCGCCCGCATAGACCAGCGCACCCGCGTTCCGGCGTTCGGGTTCCGACTCGCCCGTCACGAACGAGTAGTCAATCAGGCCCGAACCCCAAAACAGAATACCATCTGCCGGAATCAGTTCGCCATGCCGGATGCGGATACGGTCGCCGGTCCGAAGGTCGCCAACGGGAACGGGTTTTTCAGTGAACAGTGAGCAGTTATCAGTGAACAGTGGTGAGTTTTCGCCACCCGCTGTTCTATGTTCACTGTTGCGGTTACCCGCCGGGACTGATAACTGTTCACTGTTGGCTGTTAACTGTGTCACCGCCAGCGGGAAATAGGCTTTGTAATCGCGCTCGAACGACAGGAAATCGTAGGTGCGCTGCTGGAACCATTTGCCGCATAACAGGAAGAAGATCAGACCACTTACGGAGTCGAAATACCCCGCCCCGTCGAGAAGCACCACCTCGTAGGTACCCCGACCGTAGGCCATCAGGATGCCGAGCAGAATCGGGAAGTCAATGTTGATAATGCCCCGGCGTAGGCTCCGCCAGACCGACTCGAAATAGCCCGATCCCGAATAAAACACGACCGGCGTGGCCAGCACGAGGTTAATGATCCCGAACCAGTATTTGAACGCCGGATCATCGAGGCCGAGGTATTCGGGGAAGCTGAACAGCATGATGTTGCCCGCGCAAAACCCGGCCACCGCCAGCCGATACAGCAAGGCGCGGGAATCGGTGGTTTGCGTCTTTTTCACCACATCGTTCAGCCCGATGAGCGGCTCGTAGCCCAGCGAGGTCAGCAACTCTACCACCTGCCGCAGCGACAGATCGGCCTGCGCGAAGGTCAGCGTCACCTGCTTTTTCAGGAAATCGACCCGCGACTGCCGGATGGCCGGACTGATTCGGTAGAGGTGTTCGAGCAGCCATAAACACGACGAGCAATGAATAGTCGGCACATAAAACGTGATTGTTGTCAGCGTTTCATTCTGAAAATCAGACAATTGCCGTTCTATGTCGGGCAGGTCGAGGAATGCAAACCGGCTGATCGGGGCCGCCGACGTTTGGGTGCCGGGTTGCCGGTTCAGGTCATAATATTGGCAAAGCTGATTGTCGCTCAACACCTGATACACCGTGCGGCATCCGGTACAACAAAACGATTTCTGGTCGAACAGCACCGTCCGGTCGGGGCAATCCTGCCCGCAGTGGTAGCAGCGCGTAACGAATGGCGTAGCCGTTGTTATGGTCATAAATTTTTTGGCAAGGTGCGCCAAAACCGCCCCCGGTGTAATGACGGGAGTCATGCCGGTGCGTGATTTCTGTCATTACACCGGGGGCGGCCCGGTCGGCGCACTTTTACGGATACTATGACTGCTGCTTCACTCATCCAGAAATACAACGTGGCCGGGCCGCGCTACACCAGTTACCCGGCAGTGCCGCATTGGAACGTGGCCGCGTTTGACCCCGAAACCGCGCTAAAACGGCGGCAAGCGGCATTCGTAGCCAGCAATGCCACCGAGGGTATCAGCCTGTATATTTGCCGTATTGCGAAAGCCTGTGCACGTTCTGTGCCTGCCACAAACGCATCGCTCGCAACCATGCCGTCGAAACGCCACATATTGATGCCTTGCTAACGGAGTGGAAACCCTACTGCGACCTGCTGCCGGAACGCCCGCGTCTGGCCGAACTGCACCTCGGCGGGGGAACGCCCAGCTTTTTTTCGCCCTCCGAACTGCGCCGGTTGCTCACGGGCCTGTTTCGCTGCGCTGACCCCGGCGACAATCCCGATTATGGGAGGGCCATCCGAACAATACCACTGCCGAACACCTCCAAACGCTATACGATTTCGGGTTTCGCCGGGTCAGTTTTGGCATACAGGACTACGACCCGGTGGTACAGCAGGCCATTCACCGCATTCAACCGTTCGCCAGACGATCCGACAAACGCTGAGTTTACACCCTGACCGGATCACGTTTTATTCCTACACCCACGTTCCCCGGGTAAGAACAGTGCTCAACATTGAGTTGAAGAGTAGCCCCGGCCTGATCAGGTTGGGGCTTTACTATTGGCAATTAGTGAAGCGAATCCCCTATCTGTTTTATTATCTGATTCATTAGAAGTCAAAAAGCCAGCTAACCCTAAAGCTAACTGGCTGATTATCAACGAGCGGAAGACGAGGGTCGAACTCGCGACCTGCAGCTTGGGAAGCTGCCGCTCTACCAACTGAGCTACTTCCGCCAATGTGCTGAACAAACATCGGGCTTATTTTCTGAAAAGTCAATTCTGTTCGGCTTCGGCAGTAACTTGCCGCCTGATTATCAAGCCGTAACGTTATCGTGAATGTACAATACCTGATTTTATTGATCCTGCTGATTGTCACGTCGCCAGCCGTTGGGCAGCGCCGGCAACATTCGCAATTTTGGCAGGAACGGCCCGGCACCTGGCGGGTGAGTCTCGAAACCGGCCCTACCCGCTACGCCGGGGATATGAGCGAAGAAAAAGACCTGCTCAGACGGCCCCGGCTGGGCGGTCTGGTGGGGGGGTCGGTTAGTTACCGATTTACGCCCTGGCTCACGGCGCGGGCCGACGGACGGATTTATTTTATCCACGGCAATCAGCAAGACACCCGAATCTGGTACAATGGTCTGTCATTTCTGGCCCTGAACCCCGATGCCGCGCTCACGCTACAAGCCGATTTGTGGCCCGTTGATGACCCCGCTCACGTCTTGATTCCCTACGTTTTTTTGGGAGCCGGGGCAACTTACCTGAACACAATAACCGCCTACCGGGGGCAACTTTATAGCCTTCCGCAACAGCGTACCGAAGGTATTGCATACAGCCGACTACCAGGTATTGTGCGATGGGGCGTGGGAATGCCAGTCAAAACGGCTCATCGAACCCTGTTTGCCGTTGAGTTCAGCTACACCCACGTCCTGAACGATTACTTAGACGATGTAAGCACCCGTTATCCCGACTTCTCGCAACTCTCGCCCATCGCTGCCGGGCTTTCTGACCGGCGCGGTGATCTGGGCATCCCCTTGCCACCCAACCAGCCCGGCGATCAGCGCGGCAATCCCACCGCCCGCGACGGTTATTTTGCCCTGACGCTCCGCTACACGCACCTCTGGACAACCACCGCCCGGCAAAACTATGGCCGCAGTCGGCAGGCTCCCCGGTTCAGATGATGCCGGGTTTTGTGTATTTTTGGGCCAAAACTCCGTTTGCATGAATTTGGCGACGTTCGCAACAGCCCTCTCTCAGGAAATCAGCACAACCCGATACGGGCAGCACCCACCCGAACTTTACGACCCGATTGACTATATAATGTCGCTGGGCGGCAAACGGCTCCGGCCTTTGATGACGCTCATGGCCGCTAATCTCTTTACCGACCACTGGCAACGTGCTATCAAACCCGCCATTGCCGTTGAAGTCTTTCACAACTTCACACTCATGCACGACGACCTCATGGATCAGGCTCCGCTCCGCCGGGGTCAGCCAACGGTGCATGAAAAATGGAACCCCAGCACCGCCATTCTATCGGGCGATGTAATGCTCGTGCAGGCCTACGAACTGCTGCTCGATGTGGACACCGATAAACTGAAAACGGTCTTGGCACGGTTTAACCGCACGGCTGCCGAAGTCTGTGAAGGTCAACAACTTGACATGAATTTTGAGACGCGGGCCGACGTAACTGAAACTGAATACATCGAAATGATTCGGCTTAAAACGTCAGTTTTGCTTGGTTTCGCGCTTGAATTAGGTGGTATCATCGCCGGGACCGACCACGAAACCACCGAACATCTTCGCGAAGCCGGGGTAAATATTGGCATCGGTTTTCAACTCAAAGACGATTTGCTGGATGTCTATGGCGACCCGGTGAAGTTTGGCAAGCAGGTCGGGGGCGACATTATAGCCAACAAAAAGACGTTTATGCTCATCGAAGCCCTCGAAAAAGCCACTGGCCCCCTGCGCGATGAACTCCTCGGCTGGCTGGCCCAAACTACCTTCGACAAGGCCGGCAAAGTCCGCGCCGTTACCGCCATTTACGATCAACTTGGTATCAGGCCGATAGCCGAAAACCGCATTGACGATTACTTTGCGCGGGGATTTACGAACCTCGAACAGGTTAAGGCCACCCCCGCCCGCAAAGCCCTTTTGCTCGATTTTGCCCGGCAGTTGGCCGGGCGCGAGAGTTAATACTCAAAAAGATGTCAATAACCCTCATTATCATCGTTGTTACGGCCCTCATCAGCGTGGCGGCCTGGAACAACAGCAGCCTCACGGATCGCTGGATTATGAATCCATATCAGGTCTCGAACCGGGGGCAGTATTACCGACTGCTGACATCCGGGTTTCTACACGCCGACTGGAGCCACCTGATTTTCAATATGTTGAGCCTGTACTTTTTCGGGGCTACGATTGAATACCAGTTTAACGATCTTTTCGGCAGCAACGGCCCGATCTATCTAATCGGGTTTTATTTGGCCGGGATTATCGTCTCTGATATTCCGACGCTGCTGAAACACCGCAGTAATCCCGGCTATAACTCGCTGGGGGCATCGGGGGGCGTGTCGTCGGTGATTTTTGCATCGATTCTGATCTATCCCCTCAGCAAAATCTACCTGTTTTTTATCCCGATTGGCATTCCTGGATTCATTTTCGGCGGGCTATATCTGGCGTATTCGTATTACGAATCGCGCCGGGGTGCGGGCTATGTTAACCACGATGCCCACCTCTACGGAGCGTTGTTTGGCCTGGTGTTTATGATTGCGGTGTATCCGCCGGTGCTGCCCGCGTTTATCCAACAAATCCAGTCATGGCGGGCATTCTAACCCAACCGTATCCGGCCATTGATTCATCGTGGCAAACCCAGATTCGGGACTCGGCGGTGATTGGTGCGTTTGTCGGGGTGTTTCTGCTGGTGTTTCAGCCCTTTAGTCTCGACGATTGGGAAACCAACGACAAGGCGCTAAAAATTCTGGGGTTTGGGTTGGTTTCCTTCGCCCTCACGTTGCTGAACTTTACGGGCTGGCCCCGGCTGTTTCCGCGGTTCTTTGCCGAAACAAACTGGACAGTGGGCCGGGCTATTGGGTTTATCAGCACTCATATTCTCGTCATCGCCGTCGGCAACCACCTGTATCAGGCCCTGCTCATGGGGTTCAGCGTAGGCGGGCCAAACCTGCTTACGATGATTCTGGCTACGTTTCTGGTCGGTTTGTTCCCAACGGCGGGGGCCATTGCTACAGATTACGTGGTGCGACTGCGGCAATACAGCCAACAGGCCAGCCAACTTCGGCAATCGGCCATAACCGATTCAATGCCCGTAGTTTCTGTTGCTGGCGGAGCAGGATACTCCGCTCCGCTCATCTCTCCGGCATCGGTGTCGTCATTATTAACGCTCATCGCTGACAATGAGAAAGATACGCTCACGGTAGCCCCGGCAGAATTACTCTGCATCGAATCGAGCGATAACTACTGCACCGTTTTTTTTCTGAAAGCCGATACAACCACCAAAACCCTCCTCCGCAGCAGCCTGAGCCGGATGGAAACGCAGGTCGCCGGGGCCGGGCGGCTCGTGCGCTGCCACCGTTCGTACATCGTCAACCTCGACCGGGTGGCTCGCGTAACGGGCAACGCCCAGGGCTATAAACTGCATCTCACCGACGGCCAAACAGTGGTTCCGGTGGCCCGCAAATACAACGAAACCGTTGTAGCCGCGCTGAAACCGCGTTGACAAACGCCCCAAAACCGCGCTAAACGTCCCCGAATCAGGCCAAACACCCCCACGCCGGGCAGCGCGTCCCTTTGGTGTAGGTCAGGTCGGGCGCATGACTGATGTTTGCATCATCAAATCAAACAAAAGCAATCGCCATGAAATCAGTTCTTACTGCCCTGCTTGTCAGTCATATTGCCGCCGGAACCCTTGCCCTGCTGGTGGGCCTTGTGCCGATGCTGGCCCAGAAAGGCGGCAAACTTCACAACCGCGCCGGACTGGCGTATGTCTGGTGCATGATTTACGTGGCAGGGTCGGCCATGCTGCTCTGCGGCTTGCAGGAGTTCAAGATGTTTCGGCTGTTTCTGGCGGGGATTGCCGTGTTCAGTTTTTACCTGAGTTTTACGGGCTGGCGGGCCGTGTTGCAAAAACGCGCCAAAACCGGCCCAACTCAAACCGACCGATGGATTGCCTACGGAACAATGGCCGTAAGTATTGGCATGACGGGCTTCGGCGGCTGGCTACTGTACATCAATGGGCCATTGTTTCTGCCTGTGGTGTTCACCTTTTTCGGCGGACTGACCTTCATTTTTGCCAGGCGCGATTTGATGTCGTTCGATAAACCAGAAGCCAAAATGTTCTGGTTCTTCCAGCATTTTACCCGCATGGCTGGCTCCTACATTGCCGCTTTCACTGCATTTTTGGTCAACAACCTGGCACGAATTATTCCAGTCACCGCTCCCGACTGGTTTACGACTACCGGTTGGATTGCCCCATCGCTCATCGGTACTGTACTGATTTTCAAAACCGTAGCATATTACCGGAAGAAGTTTGCGGTGTGATACCCCTCCCCCACCAACGCCTTCACCACTGGCGCGGCTTTCTCGGCCCATTTTGCCGTCTGTTTGCCGGAAAAATGCAGCCCGTCAGACGCAAACTGCGTGTTGTTGCCGGGGGCGGTGCGGCTGATGGGCGTGATATCCACAAAAACGATCCCGGCGCGTTGCGATTCTTCCTGTCCAATGGCGTTAAACTGGTCAATCTCAGCGGCAATTTTGGTTTTATCGCAGTCCGCGGCAAACGGTGATACACCCCAATCGGGGATAGACAAAACAAATACCCGACCGGGCCTCTCCCCGGCAAACTGCACGGCGGTCTGGAGCAGTTGCCGAAACTCCGTCCGGTATTGTTCTGACGACTCCCCCCGGTACTGATTGTTCACGCCAATCAGCAGCGATACTAGGTCATATTGCCGGGTGTTGTTGGCGGCTTTGATGGCGGTTTGGAGTTCGGCAGTTGTCCAGCCCGTTTTAGCGATAATATCCGGCTCGGCGATGTCGGTCTTATCCTGCCGAAGCAGTCCGGTAAGTTGCACGGGCCATCGTTCGTACTCCGAAACGCTTTCGCCAATCGTATATGAATCGCCAAGGGCGAGGTAAGTAAGGGTAGATGGTTTGGTTGGGGCTGGATTCATCACGATACCCGATGAGTCAGGCCCTTTTGTGCAAGCCAGTAAAAACAGGGCGGGTCAATAATCTTTATCATAGCTGATTATCAGGCAGTTTCCATCAACGTCCGTGCCTTGCGAATGTTGGCATTCATGATGTCAGTTTCCACAAGGCCGTCGCGGAGCCGCACAATCCGGTGGGCATACTGAGCGATGTCTTCTTCGTGCGTAACCATAATTACGGTGTTGCCCTTGGCATGGATTTGGTCGAAGAGGTCCATGATTTCGTAGGATGTCTTGGTATCCAAGTTCCCGGTTGGTTCGTCGGCCAGCAAAATACTGGGGTCATTCACCAACGCCCGCGCAATGGCCACGCGCTGCCGTTGCCCACCCGACAGTTCGTTGGGTTTGTGACCGGCGCGGTTTTCGAGACCCACGTTTTTCATGGCAATCATGGCTTTTTCGGTGCGGTCGGCCTTGTTGTAGCCCGCATAAATCAGGGGCAGGGCCACGTTTTCGAGCGAGCTTTGGCGGGGCAACAGGTTAAAAGTCTGAAACACAAAGCCAATTTCTTTGTTGCGAACCTCGGCCAGCGCGTTTTCCTGCATCCGGCTCACGTCCTGCCCGTTCAACACGTAGCTCCCGGCGGTGGGCGTATCAAGGCAACCGATTATGTTCATAAGCGTACTTTTTCCTGAGCCTGACGGCCCCATAAAGGCCACGTATTCGCCTTTGTGCACCGAAATCGTGATACTTTTCAGGGCTTCGATCACTTCGCTACCCATCACGTAGCGTTTGGCAATATTGACGGTTTCGATAATGTTCATAGTGGTAAACCTACGTTATTGCGTGAACTCAGACTTTGTTTTTTCGATTGACGCGATTTTTTGCTGATAGTCTGCCAAAAACGCCTGATAATCGGCACGGGGCGTGGCAAATTCTAATTGCAGCAGTGCGTCGTCGGCGTAATCGAACAAGCTCAAATCTAAACACAGCCGGATGTACGTTTTGAGCAATTCAGGGTCGGCAGGGTTATAGGTCAGCGCGTTCAGGGCCAGTTTATAGGCGGCTTCGGGTTGTTTCTGACTCTGGTAGAAATTGGCCGCGCCGGTGGCAATTATAGCATTGAGCGGGGCGAGTTGCCGGGCTTCGTTCCAGGCAGCGCGGGCGAGTTTTGGCTGGTTGGTTTTGGTGTACACTTCGGCTAAGAGCCGGGCGCGGTCGGCGCGGTGCGCGACCACAACCGGCTGTTTTGCCATCGCGTCGGCGGCTTTACGGTTGTTTTTCGCGACCGCAATTTTCAGCGCACTTACGTTCTCTACCGACCTTGCAAACGGGCTGAGCTGGTCGGGTTTGCCCATCTGACTCACAATCATCTGGGCATAAAACACCTGTTTGTTTTTCAGGAAACCGTCAACAAGCGCGGCCCCGGAAACAGTTTTCAGGTTCGGATTCTGAATAGTTTCCCAAACGCGGCCCCGGTTCGGGTCGTCGGGGCGGTAGGTGACGTAAAACGCTTTTTCGAGGTCATCGGCGGGCAACCGTTCCTGATACAAAACGGCCTTCAGCGCGGCCAAAACCCGGTCTTGTTGGGCGGCAATCTCCCACAACGGGCGGGCAGCAGACAGGCTTCCGGCTTTGGTCAAGGCCAACGCCCGGTAATAAATCGAAAGCGTATCCGAGTTCAGTTCAAGGGTTTGCGCGGCTTTCGGAAATAGCCCTTGTTCGAGCAAAAGCAACCCCAGCATTCGGCGGAGGTCGGCGTTACGCGGACTTTCCGACACCAGGCCATCGAGCGAACCAATCGCGTCTCCGAAACGGTTGCCGCGGTAGTCAGCAAAAACACGGGCCAGCAATAAATCATCCGTAAATGCCTGATTCAGTGGATTATCGCCCCGGCGACGCAGCGTTCCGGCCAGTGCCGTATCGGGGTTTTGGATGAGCAACCCCGCGTTGTACAGACTGGCAAACTGCCCCACGTTCAGCTCGATTCGTTCGTCGGCGCGGGTTTTATCAGCTAACCAGTCGGGGCGCTTGGCAGCGGTGGTGTCGCGCCCGGCCACGCATTTCAGCGCCAGCGCATTTGCCTGATACGACGGATAAGTTGATTCGTTGGTGTTGGTTGCCAGCGATGAATCGGCGGCCAGCACCTGCGGATTTTTGGCGAACAGAGCCAGCAAATTTGTCTTTGGCACGTCGGTTTGCCCGGCGTTGGTTGCCGCCGACGCGAAGTAGAAATAAGCAGAGTCGGCAACGCTGGTTTTACTGTACAAATAGCCGAGGTTATTCTGTAATTCGCCCGATTTCGGGAACGTGTTCAGGCCTCGTTGCAAGGTTTTAATGGCTTCGAAAAACAGGTTCGTCTGTTGATACGTGCTGCTCAATCCTGAAAACGCCTGCGGACTGGGCTGTTTGAGCAACGCCTGATTAAAGAAAAACGCGGCCGTAGTGAGGTCGTTTCGGGCCATTGCCAGCGATGCCAGCGCGTAGTTGGCTTTGTGGTTTTGGTATTCCTGCCCCAGCGATAATTGATAAAACGCAGCCGCCGAAACGGGTTCGTTGGTGCTGCTGTACAAATCGCCGAGGGCGTTGTAATATCCCGCCGTTGCCTGTTTAATGGGGAAGAAATTGCTGTTGCTCATAAATCCCAAAAACAACGCCAGCCCGACGGCCCGAAACACGAACAACGGCGACCGTTTAGGCTGATACAGTACCAGATGAACAGGTCGGCCCTGGCGGTAAAACGGCAGGAAATTAAACGCCACGTAGATCAGAAATACCACGCCCATTGCCAGATGCCCATACACAATCACGTCCTCAAAAACTTCGATGAGCGGGTCGTTGGCGGTAGTAAACGCAAAGCCGATGGTGAGCGTCGACATCAGGGCCAGGCCCACATATAACGGTGCGCCCGCATCCCGAAACGAGAACACATCCTGCTGCCGAATCAGCCGCCGAAAGCCCCAAATGCCCAGCACGATGGAGATCAGGTAAATAAAAAAGGGACTGATCAGAAAGCCGTTCCAGTCAATAGCACGGGTATTATTAAGCCAAAGCAAGACGAGGTTAAATAAATACAATCCGCTCACAAACAGCAGGTTATTAATACCCAGTGAGCGGCCTGAACTGATTTTGGGAGCCAGCGAATCGTCCGTTCGCGAAGCAGACGTGAGCCAGACCAGCCCGGCAATAATCTCGAACCCGATGAACAGCACGAACCCAGTACTCACGGTCAGCAAGCCCGGCAAAGCATAGCTTATCACTGTCAGAGCCGGGTTTGGCACGGGCGACACAGCCCCCAAAATCGGCATAACGGCCCCGGTGAGCGCGGCAAAAACGGCCACCCGAATCGGCAAAAACAGATCGGAGCGAAAGGCGTGGAAGTAATAACTCACGGCTCCAAAAATAGCCGCCAGCACCAGAAAAACAGCTTGTTTCGGCAACCCCGGCACCTCCAGCGTCTCAAACCGGCAGGCAGCCAGAAAGAGCAAAAAGACGGCCATACCGATTAAATACATCGTGCGCGGCAGTCTCGTCAGCGCGGCTAAAATCAGCGACAATCCGGCCCAAATGCCAGCCAGCATCACCGGGGCCAGCCAGCCTGGAACCGTCATGGCCGAAGCCACAAACTGCTCAGAAACAGCGTAAACCGTGCCACGAATCGGGTAATCGAGCAAACCGTCGGTAAAGGTGCGGACTGTGGTCGGGAGGTCGAATAGTTCACTCAACACGGCCCAGCGAATCACATTGCCGAGACCGCGCAACCAGGCCACAGTAAAAAACGAGAAACCCGCGAACAAAAAAACCAGTGCCGAAAAATAGATGAGCCGGTCGGTGCGGCTCCAGGAATTCCAGAAAAACATACTTCTCTAACGCACGGCTGCGGCCAATCGTTTGTGGTGCCGACAATCCCGTTGACACGACAAACGGCTACCTGTGCTACACCGCCCGCCGAACGGCCAGCGCGTGCGAAACCGATAAGCCAAACACCATACCGAAACCGACAGTGAATAGGATATGCAGAAAAAACAGGCGGAAATCGTTCACGTAAAACGCTAATGCCAGGCCGCCCAGAAAATAGAGCATCAGTAGTGCTTCTGCGCCTGTTAGCCACGACAGTTTCGCAACAATGTATTTGTTACCCTGCCAACGGTCGCCGGTTTTGTTGGCGTTGAACTTAGGGGTTCGGATAAACGGGGTTTTCCGGCCCATGTATCCCTCAATCACGGCAATGGTGTTGTGCAGCGACAAACCCATCATCAGCGACGAATACATCGGGAAATACCAACCGATCAAGCCTTTGTTTTTCTTCGACAATCCAAAGAACGGAACGCCGTAGAATGCAATGAGAATCAGCAGGTTAAATTGAAAAAAGTTGATAATATCGAACACAATTTCCCAATCGGGATGGCGGTTGCGGATATACAGGAGCGGCACACTCAGTACACCCAACACCAGCACCAGAATGAACGTTGCGCTGCTGAAGAGGTGCATAAACGCGTGAATTTTTACCCCCAGTGATACATCGGGTCGGCGCACTACCTGCCCGAATAATTTACGGGCGCATTCGGCGGCACCCTTCATCCAGCGGTATTGCTGCGATTTGAGTGCGTTCATCTCTACCGGCAACTCGGCGGGCGAGCCAATATCTTCGCGGTAGCTGAACGTCCAGCCCCGGAGCTGGGCGCGATAGCTCAAATCCAGGTCTTCAGTGAGCGTATCGGCCTGCCAGCCGCCCGCATCTATGATGGCTATTTTTCGCCAAACCCCGCCCGTGCCGTTAAAATTGGCGAAGTAATCACTGACATACCGGCCACTCTGCTCAACGGTAAAATGCGCGTTCAGGCCAAACGCCTGGAGTTGAGTGAGCAGCGAAAAATCTTCGTTGAGGTGTTCCCAGCGCGTTTGTACAATACCTATCTGCGGGTCGCGGAAGTTGGGAATGGTTTTAAGCAGAAAATCAGGATTCGGCACGAAATCAGCATCGAAAATAGCGATAAACTCGCCCATTGCCTGCGCCAGTCCATACCCCAATGCCCCGGCTTTGAACCCAATGCGTTCGGGCCGCCGGATGTGCTGAATATTCAGGCCGCGCCCCCGAAAGTAGGCTACGCGCCCGGCAATAATGGCAACGGTCTCGTCGGTCGAATCGTCCAGCACCTGAATCTCAAGTTTTCGGAGCGGGTAATCTAATTGGGCAATCGCGTTAATGAGCCGCTCGGCTACATACAATTCATTATAAACCGGAAGCTGCACCGTTACCAGCGGCAAATCGGTTTCGGCAATTGTATCGGCAGGCAGCGCGTTGACCCGTTGCCGACTTCTATTGCTTAGATACCTGATAATCAGACTCAATTGACCGAGGTTATACACGAGCAAAAGCAATAATGCCAATCCGTATAATACCAGAACAATAATCTCCATAACGTTGACAGGCACTCATTTAGATCACTTTAACGAACTAAAACATATTACCACAGAGCAAGTAGAAAAACTTTGTTACTGACCGCTCAGCGCTGGCCGGTTAGCGGCTACGGTCAACGCCAACCCGCTCGCACCAGGCTAACACCGGGCAGGTGCTGCAATGCGGCAATGTTGTGGTGCAAATATGCTTCCCAAACGGCATCAGCAGTCGGTTTATCTCGATCCACTGCGGGCGCGGCACGAGTTTTTCCAGCATCTTCAGTGTTTTTTCGGGTTGTGTGGTCTGCACCAGACCCCAGCGGTTCACCACGCGATGCACGTGAACATCCACACTGATGGCGGCCTGCCCGGTTGCCACGCCGAGGGCGAGGTTGGCGCATTTCGGCCCCACACCAGCGATTCCCACTTTGAATTACCGAGCATAAAAAACACTATTTTTGATACATGAAAAAAAGTTATGCTGTTTTACAGGCAAACGTCAGTCATGACAAGCTAATTGCCACCCTTCGGAAAGATTTCGACACCATAAAAGATAGTCGTGCATCTAATTGCTCTTTCACTCTTCCCGATTTATTAATGAGTGTTTTTGCCATGTTTACACTCAAATATGAATCATTGCTGGAATTTGATAAACAAAGTAAAGCAGCCCTTCTCAATTTGAAACAAATTTTTGGCGTTAACACGTTAGCCAGTGATTCCTGTATTCGAAAAGTTCTCGACAAAGTGGACTGGAAATTACTGAGAAACTTATTTGCAGACCGCTTTTCCTATTTAAAGAAACTGGGTGTTGTTAAAGCACATCAATATTTAAATGGCTATACATTGGTGAGCGTGGATGGAGTAGAACATTTCTCCTCACAAAAAATCCATTGTGATTGTTGCCTAACTAAAAAGCACAAAAGCGGTGATGTTACTTATACGCATTCCATGCTTTGTGCGGTTATGGTTCATCCAGACCAATCGGAGGTCTTTGTCTTAGGTACGGAGCCTATTCAGTGTCAGGATGGTGTGGAGAAAAATGACTGTGAGCGCAACTCGAAGAAGCGGTTATTGAATTGGTTATCAAGTGTTTATAAAGGAGAAAGGTTCTTATTTTTAGAGGACGCCCTTTACTCCACTGCCCCGAACATAAAACAAATTAGAGATAATAATTGGGATTTTATTATAGGCGTAAAGCCAGAAGGTAATAAGTATTTATTTCGTCTTTTTAACGCTCGTCGCGACAACAATAATCTACTTTCTAAGTATACTTATGAGGAGAACGGAATAAAATATAATCTTTTCTTTTTTAACAATATAAGTCTTAACGAGTCTAATTTAGACGTAAAAGTTAATTTTTTACATTGTGAAACGATTAACAAAAAAGGCGGCAAACTAACTTTTTCCTGGGTCACTTCACTCAAGATTACGTCTCACAATATGGTAAAAATCATGAAAGCGGGACGTTCTCGTTGGAAGATTGAAAACGAAACGTTTAACACCCTTAAAAATCAAGGCTATCGGTTTGAGCATAATTATGGTCATGGTCACGAACACCTATCGAGCGTTTTCTCCCACTTAATGCTTTTAGCTTTTTTGACGGATCAAATTGTCCAACGGTGTTATACTATATTTCAAAAACTTTGGAAAGCTACCGGCACAAAGCTAAAACTTTGGTCTATGCTTAAAGGAGCTTTCCTGATGAAAACGTACAATGACTTTAAAGAACTTTACTTAGACATTGGCTACCAGTTTGGGGTTAAAGTGACCTGAAAATACCCAAAGTGGGAATTGCTGGCATTAATAGTAAAAAAGTCATTTGAATAAGATTACTTATTCAAATGTTTAGACTCAGTATCCCAAAAATCAACGGCATCACTTATTCTTTCACAGATATATTTCCACTGAGAATCCTCCAATATTTCTTCGTCAGTTTCTTTCTCGTGATAATTAACAAGCATATCTCTTACTTCAATCAATTTCTTCTGTAAGTTTTTTGATAAGTCCGTTTCAGCCCAGTTTAGATCTGTTACAAAATCATCGAAGCAAAAACTGTCAAACAAAGTTGAGATATCTTCAACATATGAGGAAGCGTATTCGCTGCTTTTTCCAAGCCAAATCTCTTTTTGCTTTGCAAAGTCTGCCATAGCACGGAGAGAATAGAGTATATTACTCTCCCATAATTTGTTTTCGTTAGTCGAATTTGAATTCATTAGCTGGAATGTGTGATTCAGAGGAATTTGGGTCTACCTGCCGCCCATTTTTATCAACTATTTTACCGTTCGAAGTCTGTTTAACATATGGATTTCTTTGTGCCGCATTAGGACTGTTAGGATTTCCGCCCATAACTCTAACGTTATTACCAGCAGGATTCGTAGGGGTGCAATTCAAATTGT
>JBBRUV010000005.1:0-36033 GCA_038247465.1 Cytophagales bacterium | reverse complement strand
TCGCTCTCCGGCTCGTCTGATCCGCTTTACGTTATTGATGGAGTGATTGTGTCAAATAATAGCGATAACGTATCGCAGTTGGCGGCTGGCGGGCAGATTGGCGGGGCCAATGCCGCCCAAAACCGGCTCGCTGACTTTAACCCGAACGATATTGCCACGATCAACGTGGTGAACGGAGCCGCAGCCGCAGCGCAATATGGTTCGCGGGCGGCCAACGGGGTAGTACTGATTACGACCAAACGCGGGCAGACGGGCGCACCCCGCATTTCGTTCACAACGTCGTTTAACGTGAACGAACTTCGCAAAAATGTACCGCTTGGTACGCTCAACAAGCAGTTTGGTTTTGCCGGCTTGCGTCTGCACCCCATCGGCGGTATTTCGGCGGCTCAGATTGCGGCCAACCCCGGCACGACTACGGTTGGCGTGGTGCGCGACGGAGCCACAACGCAACTCGCTACCAATCTGGTGGACGTGACGCGGTATAACTACTTCGACCGGATTTTTCAGCAGGCAACCGGCACCGATAATTCACTGGCGATATCGGGTGGGCGCGACAACACGAACTATTACGTGTCGTTCGGCTACCTCAAAAATGAAGGCATTATCAAAGGCACTGACTTCCGGCGGTATAACTTCCGCGCCCGGCTCGATCAGCGCGTGACCAACTGGGCCAAGTTTTCAGCGGGTCTGAGCTATTCAAACAGTTTCTCGAACGAGAAAGCCAACGGCAACGTGTTTTACAGCCCGATGAATTCGGTGAACATCACCAACAATATCTACGACATCACAAAGCGCGACGGGGCCGGCAACCTGCAGGCCGTTGAACCAAGCCGGGTAAACCCGCTTTCGACCATCGAAGATATGAGTTTCTCGCAGTCGGTAAACCGTACCATTGCCGATGTGCAACTGAACCTGACCCCGTTCAAGGGCTTTAGTTTCGACTGGATTGTGGGCGCGGATACATACAGTCAGTTTGGCAAAAACTATATCCGGCCCTATCCGTATCAGGCATCGGCTGGCCTGCCGCCCGAACGCTATCCGTTAGGCTACGCAGCAACCGCCACCAATCAGATTTTTCTGCTGAACTCCGACATCACGGCGGGTTATGAGCGTAACCTGACCAACGATCTGAAAATGAACCTCATCGCGGGCTTTAACTACCAGTTTAGCCAGCAGGACTTCAGCCGGAACGAGGGGCAAAACCTCGCGCCGTTTATCGAGACCGTGAGCGGTGCCGCCAGTACGACTTTTCAACTCGGTTATGGTCTGGACCGATTTAACCTGAGCGGTTATTTTGGTCAGGCCACGTTTGCTTACAAGAATCTGGCCTTTTTGACGGGGGCGCTCCGGCAGGATGCATCATCTAAGTTCTCAGCGTCAGAAACCAATCAGCTTTACCCAAAATTGAGCGGTTCGCTGGTGGTGTCTGACCTGGATTTCTGGAAAAATTCGGGCATTAACCGGGTGTTGAGCGATCTGAAACTGCGGGCGAGTTACGGCGAGTCGGGCAATCTGTCGGGCATTGGTTCATACAGCCGGTTCTGGCAGTTCCAGCCGATTGCGTTCCTGGGCCGCAACACCATCATTCCGTCGTCAACGCTGGCAAACCCGGCTGTACGGCCCGAGCGGATGTCGGAGATCGAAGGTGGCTTTGATATGTCGTTTCTGAATGGCCGCGTCAACCTAACGGCAACGGCTTATAATCAGCAGATTAAAGACTTGGTTGTGAACCGCACCCTGGCCCCGTCAACGGGCGGAACCGGCATCGTCAACAACGTTGGGACGATGGAAAACCGGGGTATCGAACTGATGCTTGATGTTATGCCGGTGAAAACCAAAGATTTCTCGTGGGATGTGACATTTATCTATAACCGGAACCGCAACAAAATTCTGAGTCTTGGCAGCCCCCGCAACAAAATTCTGAGTCTTGGCAGCCCCCGCATCGAAATTTCGACCGTATCGGGTGCGCCGGTGTTTTTACTGGAAGGGCAACCGGCCAGCGTATTTTTCGAGTTTCCATACGCCCGTAACGCCGATGGTTCACTGCTGCTGACGGCGCAGGGATTCCCGCAGCGCGAGCGCGGCACACAAACAACGGCCACCATTGACTATACCCCGCAGCGCACCGCCGAAGGGCAGCCATCGGGAGCCTTCGTGCGGAAAATCATCGGCGACCCAAACCCGAAATGGACGGGTTCGTTTGCCTCAAACGTGACCTACAAGCGGCTGTCGTTCCGGTTTCTGCTTGATGCCGTGCAAGGCAATCAGGTTTTCAATGCCGACAAACGCACCCGCGAAAATGTGGGTATCGGCCCGCTTACCGAGCAGGAGATGAACGGTACGCTGAAACGCGGCTACATTTTTGCCATCGGGCCAATCGGTGAGTTCCGCATTGACGATGGTTCGTTCGTGAAACTCCGTGAAATCGCGCTTAACTACCGATTGCCAACCATCGTGAAAGGGATCAGTAGTCTGAACGTGGCCCTGATTGGCCGCAACCTGATTTCGTGGGATAATTACAACGGGTTTGACCCCGAAACCAACTCCGGTGGCAACGCTGATCTGGTGCGGGGGGTTGACTTCGGCAACGTTCCGATTCCGCGCACATACCAACTCCAACTGTCGGCAACATTCTAAAAAAAGTCATGAAAAAACTCCTTATAATCACCTCATTATTAGCCCTGACGATTACGCAGAACGGCTGTAATCAGGAATACCTGAACCCCAGCGCGGCCAGCGAACAGCAGGTGGTGAACTCGCCCGACGGGCTGGTGACGCTCGTAAACGGAATGCAGTTTCGCTATACGTTTGGGCGCACGGGTGTGATCTACAACGCTGTGGGTGCCGGTGGGTTAGCCACCCGCGAGTTGCGCGTACTGAACGCCGGTAATACCGACGAGCTGTTTCTGGAACAGGGTTTTCAGAGTGTACAAGGCTCAAACGCCCTGATCAGAAACCTCTGGACGAGCGCGCAACTGACGCGCAACACGGCAGATATTGTGCTCGCAAACGCCGACCGCGTGATTGTTGGCGATGCCGCCTTACGCAGTGGTGTGGTGGCGTATGCTTCAGTTTTCAAAGCCCTGTCGCTCGGTACGACGGCTCAGTTTTTTCAGCAGGCACCAACAACCACTGGAACAAACGCGCCTTTTGTGGCGCGGGATCAACTGCTAAAGGCGGCCATCACGCAGTTAGAATCGGCGGCAACGCTGATAGCCACAACGCCCCCGTCGGCAGCGTTCGCGGCCCGCGTACCGGCTGGTATTGACCTGCCCAACACGATTCAAGCCCTCATTGCCCGGTATAGTTTGTTTGCCGGTGATTATGACAAAGCCCTTGCCGCAGCCGCCCGTGTGTCGCTCACCGTTCGCTCTTCGTTTGCCTTCGATGATAACTCGCAAAACCCGGTGTTTTTTACCGCCTTTAGCAATGCAAACGTGTTTGCGCCAGTTAATACGAGTTTTGGGCTGACGGGTGCGCTCGTGCCGGACCCTGCCGACCGGCGGCTGCCGTTTTATTTCAGAACGGCACCAACGGCTATCCAAAACCTCGGTACGGGCTTTTACACAGCCAACAATGCGCCGGTACCGGTGTATTTGCCGGGCGAGATACTGCTGATTCGGGCCGAGGCTTTTGCCCGGAAAAACGACCTAACTAACGCCGTTGTTGAACTCAACAAGGTACTGACCAAGACCCCAGCTCAGGATGTCTGGGCGGTGGGAGCAGGTTTGCCGGCCTATGCCGGGGCGCAGACGAGCGCGGCTGTCCTGACAGAAATCTACCGCAACCGGCAAATCGAGTTGGCGTTTCAGGGTTTCCGGCTCGAAGACAGCCGCCGGTTTGGTCGGTCGGGGCCGGAGACAACCCCCGCAGCCAATGCCGAACGGACGCGCAACTTTTTGCCATATCCGTTTACCGAGCGTGATAACAACACCAGTACGCCGACAGATCCGGCCAATTGAGATGAAATCGCTTGCCCCTGGCTTGAGGGTAATGAATTACAAACCGCCCTGGCCCGCAAGCCGGGGCGGTTTTTTGTCGGTACGATTTTTGCCTGCTTGCTGAGGTTAGATACCACTTACCGATATGCGCGTAACGACTATTATTTTTTGGGCAAGGTTAATCTGTTTCTGTGCGTTTGTGCTGCTGCCGTTCGCGGGCTGGGCCCAAGGCACCGAGATTTGTAATAATGGGCGCGATGACGACGGCGATAACCTCGTTGA
This sequence comes from Cytophagales bacterium, assembly GCA_038247465.1. GTDB lineage: Bacteria > Bacteroidota > Bacteroidia > Cytophagales > Spirosomataceae > JBBRNH01. Next base: position 31,810 of record JBBRUV010000005.1, on the reverse strand, counting down.
TTGCCAGGACCCCGACTGCCCGGAGTGTGAACGGTTTATCAACTGTGTAGAACCCAACACCTGCTACATGCCGCCCGTCTGGGGAAACCCTACTGGTGGCAATTTCAGTATTTTTGGTACGCAGGATGTGGTGCTTTCGACCAGTGCCGACTTCACTACCGTGACAATCAAGACCTTAGATGGGTCGTTTACGAAAATTGTGGTGGTAACGGCAACGGGTTCGACTATTGTTTCGATACCGACGAGTGCGGTTATGTCGAACTCGCCCAATACCATTCAGAAGAACAAAGGGCTGATAATCACCTCCACCGAACCCGTTCAGGCGACCTACCGGCTCACGGCCTCGCTCAATCAGGATATTGTGCCGCTTAAATGTCGGGCCGCGCTGGGATACGCGTTTTATACCGGGAGCCAGACCCGGCTCAAAGGTGATAATGGCATTGACGAACGGCATTTTGTGGGCATAATGGCAACTCAGCCCAATACGGTTGTCACGTTTCGCAGCCCGGTAGCCCTCGAAGGTGTTACAGCCGCGCTGGGGTCGCCGTTTTCGGTTACGCTTAACGCAGGCGAGACATATCTGCTCACTACTAAAGTTATCAATAACGGCAGCAACACCGAAAACAAATCCATTAGTGGTATTTTAGTAACCTCCGATCAGCCCATTGTGGTTAACTCCGGCTCGCAGCACAACTTCCAGCCGTACAGCGGCAACCGCGACGCAGGCATTGACCAATTAGTGCCGGTGCGGACAACGGGGCAATACTACGTGGCGGTTCACGGCGAAAACAAAACCAGCAATGCTGATTACGTGATTGTGGTTGGTACAGAAGCCAATACCAGCGTCAGTATCAGCGGTCTGGCAACGGCGGGGGCCACCACCACAACCGTGCTTTCGACAACCACTATTGGCCCCGGCGGGGTGTTTACCTATAACCTACCCGACATTCCCAACCGCGCTTTTGCCATCACCACCGGCAAACGGGCCTACGTCTATCACGTGTCGTCGTATGCGGCCAATGAGTTTGGCATGGGAATTTTGCCGAGTATTAACCCCTGCAACGGCGGCAAACGCGCTGATTTTTACCGAACATCGGGTAGCTCAAACGATCAGGCGGTGGTGCTGATCCCGACTGCCGGATTGAGCAGCCTGGGGTTTCGGGGTAGCCCGTACACTACTTACGGTACAGTAACAGATAAAATTACGGTCAACGGCGTGGAGCAGTCGGTGGTAAGTTTCCCGAATGGCAGCATCGCCACCGCCGAAAACGTAAATACGATCACGTCTGATGAGCGATTCCACGTCGGGGTCGTGAGTAATACGGGTGGGGCCAGTACCGGCAACTATGGTTTCTACTCGAATTACGAAGCCAAAGTGGACGTGCTGAACCCGGATACCAACCAGCCCGATGATTTTTATACCGTTGCCAAGGTGGACGTGGACGTTGCCAACCTGCACTGCCTGAAGATGACCAGTTGCGGCACCATCAACACGATCACCAAAATTATCAGCGGTTCGCTCACGCAATCGGCCACGTTTGACCCCGTTACGAATTGCATCCGCTACACCATGAAAGCGTCGGCCCCAATTTGCGGGCGCGATACCATCCGGGTAGGGGTAGTAAATGACCTCGGCAAAGAAGGCATCATCTGTTTAGAGTACATCAACAAACGGAGCGATCTGATTGTCGGCACGATACAGAGTGCCAGTTTCGTGTGTCAGCCAACGGCAACTCCGGTATCGTTCACGGTGGTGGCCCAGAGTTCGGGCGGTAAATATGGCTATCAGTGGATCACGCCCGACAAGCAAATTCTCAGCACCTCGGTTATTACCGGAGCCTTGCCGGGGCGATACATTATCACCGTTGGCGACGGAAACCAATGCACGGATACCCGCTCGCTGACGCTGACAGCCGATACGCCGAAAGTGATTTTTACGGGATTGGGCAGCACAACGGTGTCGGCCTGTGGCGGGTCAACGGCCACGTATTCCGTCAGTGCTACGCCCGGTTCGCTGCTCTGGACGGTTACGAGCGGCACCATCGTCGGGCCAACAGCCGGCACCAGCGTTACCGTGCGCTGGAACGCCGTTTCGGGCAGCACAACCGGAACGTTACGGGTAACGGTCACCAGTCCTAACGGATGCCAAAGCACTGTGACCCAGAACGTGACCATTTTTTCGGTTCCAACGCTGTCGGCAACGGGAACGAATCCAGGCTGTTCGGGGAGTAACAATGGGCGAATTGATCTAACCGTTTTGGGCGGAACCGCGCCCTACGCCTATCGCTGGAGCAACCGCGACGGCGGACCAGCCACCACTGCCGAAGATCCGTCGGGCCTGACAGCGGGCGTGTATTCGGTGACGGTGACGGACAAAAACAGTTGCCAGGCTGCCCAGCCGTTCAGCGTAACGCTGACCAATCCCACTGCTTTCACCGTGCTAACCGCACAAACCAATCCGCGTTGTTTTGGGGCCGCAACCGGCACGGCCAGCGTGAGCGTATCGGGCGGCACACCGGCTTATGGCTATATCTGGAACAACGGACGGACAACAGCCAGCATCAGCGGGTTAGCCGCCGGAAGCTATACCGTGACCATCAGCGACATCAACAACTGCATTACTACGCGGGTCTTTTCACTAACCCAGCCGCCTGCCCTTGTTCTGACCCTCGGCACCCAAAATCCGGCCTGCAACGGCGCGTCAACTGGGTCGGTGAGTGTGAGCGCGTCGGGCGGTGTGGCGGGCTATACCTACCGCTGGACAACCGGGTCGGGCGATCCGGGGGCATCGACGAGCAACAGTACCGGATTACCGACCGGGGCGTATTCGGTGACGGTGACGGATGCCAACAGTTGCACCAGCACCGCTACGGCCACGCTGACCCAACCGACCGCCCTGAGTTTATTGGCCACCACTGCCAATCTTAGCTGCTTCGGCCAGCCAACGGGCCGGATTGATTTAACCGTGTTGGGTGGCACGGCTCCTTATCGCTATGTCTGGAACAATGGCGCGACCACCGAAGACGTGTCTGGGCTATCTGCCGGCATCTATTCTGTGACCGTTACCGATGGGGGTAACTGTGCAGGTGTTCTTTCAACAACAATCACGCAACCTAATCGACTGACAGCCAATGCTGTGGCTGGAACAGTCTCCTGCGCTAATGGTGCCGACGGGACAATTAACCTGACCGTTGCGGGCGGCACCGGCGCGTATCGCTTTCAATGGAACGATACCCAACCGGGCAACACAATCCAGAACCGAACGGGCCTAACTGCAGGAACTTACTCTGTGACTATTACCGATGCCAATAACTGCCAAACCACCGCTACGGCCACGCTGACCAACCCCGTTGGCTTGTCGGTATCGGCCACTGTAACCAATGCCACCTGCAACGGCGGGGCAACGGGCAGCATTAGCCTTACAGCATCGGGTGGCAGCCAGCCATACAGTTATTCGTGGAATACGCGGTCCGGCGATCCGGGAGCAACATCGCCAACTATTACCAACCTGATTGCCGGGCAGTATGCCGTAACCGTGACTGATTCGCGGGGCTGCACTGTTGATCTGGCTGCGGCTGTGTTGCAACCCCGCCCCCTTTCGACAACGGTGCTGTCAACCAGTGCCAACTGCCCCGGTGGCACCGGCATGATTACGGTGGAGGTGCGGGGCGGCACCGAAGCCTACCGCTATCGGTGGAGCAACGGCGCAACAACCGCCACGATTTACCAACTCCCGGCCAGTGGTACGCCCTATTCGCTGACCGTAACCGATGCCAACGGCTGCACCGCCACCACCTCAGCTACGGTGAGCCAACCGGCTGAGTTTGCCCTGAATGCGGTGGTGAAACCCGTTGCCTGTAACGGCGCGGCCAACGGCGAAATTAACCTGACCGTCGAAGGCGGAACGTCGCCTTATACCTACCGCTGGAGCAACCGCGACGGCGGACCGGGCCAGACTACGGAAGACCTGACGGGTTTAGTAGCGGGGGTGTATTCGGTGACAGTAACGGATCGTAATAATTGCCGCGAGATAACGTCCATTAATGTGCAGGAACCCGTCTTGATGACGCTTACTGAATCACACACAACGGTGGCCTGTTTCGATGGGCGCACCGGAGCTATTGACCTGACTGTCAGCGGGGGTGAGTCGCCGTTTTCGTTCGAATGGAAAAATCAGGCGGGCGAAACTGTTGGCTCAACCGAGAATTTGGACGGGCTGTCGGCAGGTGTTTATCGGGTAATTGTGACGGACAAAAACGGCTGTACTTTACCTCTTTCTGTTACTATCAGCCAACGCCCCGGTATCAGCCTGACGCTCTATCCCAGTCCGGTGGTCTGTAACGGCGACGCATCGGGCGCGATTGATTTGGTGGTATCGGGCGGGACGGGCGCGTTTCGGTATCGGTGGAATACCGGTGCCACCACCGAAGACCTGACCAATCTGACTACGGGCGTGTATGCTGTTACGGTGACGGATGCCAACAACTGCCCGGCTGATTTCCGCACGACGGTTGCCGAACCAACGGCCCTGACGGTTTCGGTTACGAAAGAAGACATTGTTTGTAAAACCGGCGCAACGGGCCGGATTATACTCACCACGTCGGGCGGCACACCGGGTTATTTGTATCGCTGGCAAGACCCGGACGGCTTGCAACGCATAGCCCCCGCCGAACGAACGGGCTTAGTGGCGGGCGCGTATTCGGTGACGGTGACGGATGCCAACGGTTGCCGGAAAATCCTGACCGTAACCCTCGCCGAACCCACCGCCCTGACCATCACGCCAACACCTACAACTATCAGTTGCTTTGGCGGCTCAGATGGCAGTATCAGTATTGCCGTGGCGGGCGGCACGCCCGGCGCGGGTTATGGCTTTCGGTGGGCGGATAACGTCTCGACCCAAAACCGACAGAACCTCCCAGCAGGCACGTATTCACTAACCGTGACGGATGCAAACCAATGCCCGGCCCAAATGTCAATAACACTTACCCAACCCTTGGCGTTGTCGGTGATGGCTATTGCAACGGCGGTGCGTTGCAACGGTAGCACCGACGGGGCTATCTCCCTCACGGTATCGGGCGGAACAGGTAATTATACCTTTGCCTGGCGTGATTCAGAAGCCTCGTCGCCGGTTACGAGTCGGAACCGCACAGGTCTTGAAGCCGGATCTTACGCCGTAATCGTGACCGACGCGAATCAATGTAGCCGGGGCGTGTCGCTGTCGGTAAGCCAGCCCGAAGCGTTGCAAGTCAGTCTGCTACCCTCGCCGGTCGGTTGTTTCGGCGGGGCCGGTGGAGCCATTCGTTCCGAAGCATCTGGTGGCACTTTGCCGTATCGTTACCAATGGAGCGACGCTTCTCCCAACAATACCAATCCAAACCGCACGGGGTTAATGGCCGGGGTTTACAGCCTGACTGTAACGGATGCCAATGATTGTCAGCGTATTGAATCAACCACAGTGACGCAGCCAACGGCCCTGTCGCTGTCGGCGCAAACTATTCCTGTTACCTGCAACAGCGGCAACACCGGGGCCATTGATCTGACAGTTTCGGGTGGTTCGTTACCACACCAATTTGTCTGGAATGCGCAATCAGCCACCACCGAAGACCTCGCCAACCTCACCGCTGGGGCATACAGCGTGACCGTCACGGACGGCAACGGTTGCGTCAGTTCGTTATCGGTAACAATCAGCCAGCCCACCGACCTGACCTTGACCACCGACCTGACCAATAATCGCTGTTCGGGCGACCGTACCGGAGCGATTCGGTTGCGGTGGACGGGCGGCACCGGCACTTACGAGCAATTTCGGTTTGCCTGGATGGATCAATACGGCATGAGACCCGAAACCACGTCTGACTTACAGGCACTTCCTGCCGGCTCATACACCGTGATTGTGACTGATGCCAACGGCTGTACCGCCATCCAAACGGCTACCCTCACCGAGCCGCCACTCATCAGCGTTACTGCCGTTATGACCGATGTTTCGTGTTTTGGCGGATCGAACGGCGCGATTGATGCAACGGTAACGGGCGGAGTACCAAACGCATCGGGGCAGCCGTATCAATATCGTTGGACACAATATTTCGATACGCAGCGCGGTACTACCGAAGACCTGACGAGTTTACCCGCAGACGTATATTCACTAACCGTGACCGACACCAATGGCTGTACAAGTGCAAAAGTTGTTACCATTAACCAGCCCGACGCGCTGATGCTGGCCCTTTCTGGCGCAGTTCCCGGCTGTTTTAGCGGCAACACCGGCACGGCCAGTCTGACGGTTTCGGGTGGTGTGTTGCCTTATCAATACCGATGGTCAACGGGCAGTACAACCCAAAGCCTGACCGGACTCATCGCCGGATCATACACTGTTATCGTGACTGATGCCAATGGTTGCACGGCTACGGCCTCGGCCACGTTGACCCAGCCCACAGCGTTGACAGTAAGCGCGTTGCCGACCGATGCGTCGTGTTTTGGGGCTACCGGCCAGGCCACCGTTAATGTGCGGGGCGGCACCCCGGATTATGCCTATTTGTGGAGCAACGGCGCAATTAGCAGCACAGTGTTTGGCTTATCGGCGACGACTGCGCCGTACACATTGACCGTGACCGATGCCAACGGCTGCACCGCCAGTACGCAAACGATAATCAACCAGCCTCCCGCTTTTGCTCTCAATGGCGAAGTCGTGGCTGTGGCCTGTAACGGCGGCAATACGGGTTCGGTAGATTTGACGGTCGAGGGAGCCACACCGCCGTATCGGTATGTGTGGAGCAACGGAGCGACGACGCAGGATGTATCAGGACTGGCATCGGGGAGTTATTCGGTTACGGTGACGGATGCCAACAACTGTACCGAAAGCACGACGTTCAACTTGAGTCAGCCGGGCGGCTTATCCGTTATTGCCAGTGGTATCCCCGTATTATGTTTCGGCGGGGCAACGGGCAGCGCGAGCATCACGGCATCGGGCGGCACAGTTCCGTATCAATATCAATGGTCAACGGGGGCGGTGACGTCGGCTATCAATAGCGTTTCGGCGGGGAGTTATTCGGTGGTCGTGTCAGACAGAAACGGCTGTTCATTCAGCCAAAATATAGTCGTCAGTCAGCCCAATGTGCTGACTGCCAGTTTCGTAGCCAACCCCATCGTTTGTGTAGGAGCCAGCACAGGCAGGCTGAGTTTGACCGCTTCGGGCGGGGCATCACCGTACCACTATTTGTGGAGCAATGGCCGTACAACGGCCAGTATCGACAACCTGTCAAGCGGAGGATATGCCGTTATCCTGACCGATGCCAACGGCTGCACGGCTACCGAATCGGCTACGTTGCGCCAGCCCTCGGCCTTCACCGTCAGTGCCTTACCGACCGACGCACCCTGTTTCGGACAAACCGGCCAGGCCACCGTTGAGGTGCGGGGCAGCACTCCGACACTTGGTGCCGACTACACCTATCTGTGGAACAACGGCTCAACCGGGGCTACGATTTACACGCTACCTGCCGGGACGTATTCGCTGACGGTTACCAACGCCAACGGCTGCACGGCCACCACCTCGGCTACGGTAGCGGTGCCGCCCGCCTTTGCCCTAAACGGGGAGGTGTTGGCCTTGCCGTGCAGCGATGGTAAGTCAAGCGCCATTGATTTAACGGTCGAAGGCGGGACGGTTCCGTATCGGTATCAGTGGAGCAATGGGGCGACGACGGAAGACATTGATGGCTTGTTATCAGGCTTGTATTCGGTGACGGTGACGGACAAGAATGACTGCCGGGAGACGACGACGTTCAACCTCAGCCAGCCGGGGAATGTCTCAGTGGTAGTCTCTACGTTGCCCGCCCGCTGTTTCGGTACGGCAACGGGGTCGGCTACGGCCATTGCATCGGGTGGCACGGCTGGCCCGCCAGACTATACCTATTCGTTTGTCTGGGCCACCGAGACACGTGTTTTGGCTGGCAATACGAACCGGATTCAGGACGTACCGGCAGGGAGTTACTCGGTGGTGGTGAGCGATTTCTACGGTTGCACCGCCACCCAGAGTTTTACCATCAGCCAGCCCAACGTAATGATCGTCAGTTTAGTAGCCGTTCCGGTGTCGTGTTCGGGCAATACGGCTAACACGGACGGGAAACTGATTTTGCAACGATTCCAACCCGGCGACCGCTACGATTTAGTGACCGGCACAACCTACAACGGGCAGGCTACCGCTGTGGATAACCTGCCCGTTGTGCCAGCTAATGGCGTATTGCGCGATGCGTTGGCAAACCCGACGCTTGAACAACCCTATTCGGTTCGGGTAATCAACGCAGCCGGTTGTTCGGCAGAAGCGTCGGCTACGTTGTACGTCAAAAATTGCCAGTGCCGTGCGCCGGAGTGCATCCCGGTTGAGGTAAGGCGCATTCGTTAATCTAATTCTTCTATTGACCAACGGTGGTACGTCGGCCAAAACCAAGCCGTATAGTGGCATACCAACCCGATAAATTAACGGTTGGATTACCATCGCCAGCTCCTGCATTTCGCCCAAACCGATTCGTTGTACCCAGCCGATAGCCAGCATCGAAACCCAGCACCAATGAGCGTTCCGTTGTTTGTGTACCGCAATCGGTTTGTTTCGTTGTGGCTTTGTAGGCAAACCGGTATTGCCCCATTAGTCCCAGGTCGGCATTAATAGTGCCAGTGCCTATTGAGGTACGTTCCTGGCTGGATGGGTTCGTGAGAATAGCGGTTAGCGAGGGTTGCGCAGCGTTATTTTTCGTCACTGTCAGATTGAAAAAAGCGGGCGAAAACATCAGTTTGGGCGTAATCGAAAATCGTTCACTATTCACAATCCGGTAGCCCGCACCGATTCCATACTGAAAGAAAAAGGCCCGTGCTGTATTTGTTCCGTTACTGGTTACAAGCTGGCTCTGCGGGCCGACCGCAAGATCAAATTGGGTCACCATTGCTATTTTTCGATTGCGTGTAGAGGTAAATTCTGACTGAGCGCCGAAGATTGTAAACTGATTGGGCATGGCTGCGTAGCCTGTTTGCAGCAACGCCTTATTGATTCCGTCTAGCGATACGCTCTGTTTGCCCATTCGGTATGTCGAAATGGCATCCATCCCGAATGGCTTCCGAGCCATGCTCACGGGGCTGGTAATATCCTGCGCCTGCGTTAATCCAGCCGCCAGTAGCACGGCTAATCCTGTTTGGAAAAAGTGTTTTTTCATGTAGATAAACTGCTTTGTTAGAGTGCCAGAAAGTTCGGGCTTTACTCCTATACAAACTACTGATTAACAGAAAATTAATTCTTATTCAGGTGCGTCGTCCCTGCAACCCGCCCGTATGCACCGCCACCACTGTTGCTCCCGGCAGAAAGTAACCCTGTTGGGCCAGATCGTAAATGCCAAACAGCATCTTGGCCGTGTAAACCTGCTCGATTAATAGTCCTGTTTTTTGCTCGAACGTTTGCATGAAATCCAGCAATTCAGGTCTGGTGCGGGCGTAACCGCCAAAGTGGTAATCGGTTATCAATGAACAGTTATCAGTTATCATTGAGCAATTATCAACAACTGGCAGTTGAAACTGTGCGCCCGTTGGGAGTTTCAGTGCCAGAAAACCCAGCACCTGCGTGTATTTCGGTGCTGATTGCGACAACCCCGCCACTGTGCCGCCCGTGCCAACGGCGCAAGCTACAACGTCAGGGTTAAACCCAAGTTGCGCAGTGATTTCGGGCATAATTTCGGCAGTGCCGCGCATGGCGAAGGCGTTGGAGCCGCCTTCGGGTAGGTGATAAAACGGTCCGAACCGAAGTCCTAATTCGGCCAAAAAAGCTGTGTCGTCTTTGCGTTGATAGTCGGCCCGGCTCACAAAATGAAGCGTCATGCCGGCTTCCTGGCAAAACGTCAGCGTTGGGTTCAGGGGTTGGCGGGCCAGTTCATCTCCACGCACAATACCAATGGTTTTCAGGTGGTTAAGTCGCCCGGCAGCCGCCGTTGCGTAAAGATGATTCGAGAACGCCCCGCCGAATGTCAGCAGCGTATCGAACCCACCGGCGCGGGCAGCTACGAGGTTGTATTTCAGTTTTCGCCACTTGTTGCCCGATACCTGCGGGTGCAGCAGATCATCACGTTTGAGCCAGATGTCAATGGCTACCGGAGCGGGAAAGGGGTTGGCTATGCGGTGCAACGGCGATGGGTTACTTGGCGGGGCGGTATCCATAAATCGGCTGAAACGTGGTAATTTCGGGGGAAATAAATCGAATTGACTCCGCATGATTGACCTGCACACCGCGCCCGAAGCAAACGAACCCGACGAAGACGACCTCTATGAACACCACCGGATTGTGGTAGACAAGGGGCAGCACTTGACCCGGATAGACCGTTTCCTGATGGATCGGTTGCCCAACGCGAGCCGCACCAAAATTCAGGCCGGTATCGAAACCGAAGCCGTTCGGGTAAACGACAAACCCACTAAAGCCAGCTACCGCATCCGTCCGCTTGATGTGATCACGGTGTCGCTGCCGCACCCGCCCCGCGAGACCGATATTGTGCCGCAGGATATTCCGCTTAACATCATTTTTGAGGATGATGACGTACTCGTGCTGAACAAGGCCGCTGGTATGGTGGTGCATCCCGCGCACGGCAACTGGGACGGTACGCTCGTCAACGCGCTGGTGTATCACTTTCAGAACCTGCCTACATCGCAAAACGGCGTGGCCCGGCCCGGCCTCATTCACCGGATAGACAAAGATACGTCGGGCCTGCTGGTGATTGCCAAAACCGAATTTGCCATGACCTTTCTGGCGAAACAGTTCTTCGATCACAGCATCGAACGGACTTACCTCGCCCTGGTGTGGGGCCTGCCTACCCCTGCCGACGGCACCATTACGGGCTACATTGGCCGCAGCCCGCAGGACCGGCGCGTGATGCAGATTTTTGACGACGAAGACCGGGGAAAGTGGGCCGTAACGCACTATAAAACCATCGAAACCCTGCGGAATGTGGCCCTCGTGCAGTGCAATCTCGAAACGGGCCGGACGCATCAGATTCGGGCGCACTTCAAACACATCAATCATCCGTTGTTTAATGATGCCCCGTATGGCGGAGACCGGGTGCTACGCGGCACGCCCAACGGTAGTTACAAGGTCTTTGTCGAAAACGCCTTCAAACTCCTGCCCCGGCAGGCACTCCACGCCAAATCATTGGGGTTTGTGCATCCCAAAACTAAAGAATGGATGCAGTTTAGCTGTGATCTGCCCACTGATTTTCAGGCTGTTCTGGATAAATGGCGAAAACAGGTCAGTTACCTATCGCCGGTTAGTAGCGATGACGAATAACTGCCTTTTACTTTCTACTTACATTATATATTACCACCAATGATTTCCATTCGTCCCGGTACCCGCGCCGATGTTACGCAGGCATTTGACCTGGTTATGGAGTTGGCCGTTTATGAAAAAGCCGCCGATCAGGTCTCAAACACCATCGAGCAGATGACCGAAGACGGTTTTGGCCCCAACGTGCTGTTTTGTCTGCTCGTGGCAGAAGACACTGAGACGCAGAAACTTGTTGGCATTGCGCTCTATTATTATCGTTATTCGACCTGGAAAGGCAAACGGCTGTACCTCGAAGACATTATCGTAACCGAAACGCACCGGGGGCTGGGGCTGGGTAAACTGCTGTTTGACGAAACCGTTGACATGGCAAAACAGACCGACTGCACCGGTATGATGTGGCAAGTTCTGGACTGGAATACGCCCGCTCTGGGGTTTTATCAGCAATTCGGCACCCGGTTTGACGACGGCTGGACAAACTGCCACCTGGATTTTTGAGGAACTATTCCCCCAACAAATCAGGTCTGCGGGCCTGCGTTCGGGCCATTGCCTGCTCGTGCCGCCAGTCATCAATGCGGGCCTGATGGCCGGAGAGCAGGATGTCGGGTACGCGGTGCCCTTCCCAGTCTGCCGGGCGGCTGTACACGGGCGGGGCCAGCAAATCATCCTGAAACGAATCGGTAAGGGCCGATGTCTCGTCGTTCAGTACGCCGGGCAGTAGCCGGATAATCGCGTCTGACAGCACCGCAGCCGCCAACTCGCCCCCCGACAGCACGTAATCGCCGATGCTGATTTCAAGCGTGATAAATTGTTCCCGGACGCGCTCATCAACGCCTTTATAGTGGCCGCAGAGGATAATCAGGTTCTCCCGCAGCGACAGCGCGTTTACCCGCCCTTGCCGCAGTTGCTCGCCGTCGGGCGTAACGTAGATGATTTCGTCGTAGATCCGGGCGGCTTGCAATGCGCGGATGCAGCGAGCAATTGGTTCAATTTGCAACACCATGCCCGCCCCTCCGCCAAACGGGTAATCGTCAACACGCCGGTATTTGTCGGCGGTATAGTCGCGGAGGTCATGCGTAACAACCTCCACGAAGCCGCCCGCCTGCGCACGCTGCAAAATCGAGTGGGCAAAAAAACTGTCGAGCAGCCGGGGCAGGCAGGTGATGATGTCAATTCTCATCCGAGTCCGGGATTATTACCTCATCCGTATCGTCAGGTACGTCGCCGGGCTTGCTGTCGAAATAAATTTCGAGCAGACCGTCGGGTAGCGTCACGTTCAGTTTCTGATTGATACGGTCAACGGTTTTTGTAATGTCGCTGTTGATCGGAATCAGTACTTCCTGCCCCTGGTAGTCCATGGCAATCAGGTCTTGTGCGTTCATAGCATACACGCCCTTCACGATGCCGAGTTCTCCATGGTTACTGTCAACGACCTGCATCCCAACAATTTCGTGAAAATAGAAACGGTCGTTGTCGTTGATCGGTTCGAGGTTATCAATAGGCAACCACAGCGGGCAGTTGATGAGCCGTTCGGCCTGTTCGATGGTTTCGATCTCTTCAAAGGCCACAATGGCGCGGCTGGCTTTCACAATTGCCAGTGATTCAATGAAATAGGGAAGTAGTTCACCCTTGATTTCGACCAATACCGAGTCTAAATCAGCATAGATTTTAGGGTCGTCAACGTCTAAGAAAAACACTAATTCACCGCGAACGCCGTGCGTTTTGGTGATGTGTCCGAGTTGGAAACAATCGTCTTTTGTCATGACAGGAATGAGCCGGGAAGCCCTGTTTACTAAGCGGTCTGGGCCGCGCTACGCAAAAAGAGCCTGCTCAACGGAACAGGCTCTTCTGTACTAAAGGATGCCAAAAATTTATTCCGCAGTCGGCTTTTCAATTTCTGTCGTTGGCATTTCGGCCTCGGCAACGGGTGTTTCTGCTACTACTACTTCGGCAACAGGTGCCTCAGCCTGAGCAACCACAGTTTCTACCTCAGCAACGGCAACGGGTGCGGCAACTTCGGCAGCAGGTGTAGACTCGGCGGGTGCTTCAAAGGCCGCCACTGCTACCGCATTTTTCTTCCGCAAGACTTCGGCACGGGCCAGATTTACCTGACGCTCGGCTTCCAGACGATCAACTTTCGACTGTGCTTTCTTCTCCGATTTGGTGTCAGCCGCATTAGCTACTAAGTTCGCTTTGTCTTCTTTCCAGGCCGCAAACCGTTCATCAGCAACCTCTTGCGTAATGGCTCCTTTGTTCACGCCGACCTGTAGGTGCTTTTTCAGCATCATGCCTTCGTGTGACAAAATTGAGCGGGTGGTGTCGGTCGGTTGTGCGCCAACCATGAGCCAATACAAGGCCCGTGTCTCTTTCAGCAAAACAGATGCTGGGTCATGGTTTGGGTTGTAGGTTCCGATTTTCTCGATAAACTTACCATCACGGGGTGAGCGTGAGTCGGCAACAACGATATCGTACATTGCCATTTGCTTGCGTCCGCGACGCGCTAATCTAATTTTTACAGCCATTGCGCTTGTGTCTGTTTGTGGCAGGAACCCGTCCTCCCGGTAAACGTGGCCGCAAAAGTACGGAAAAAATCGTAATGCTGAATTGCATTCCGTAGTTTTTTTGAGAGTAATGAGGAATTGCACTTCGCAGGTTGTTCATTCTGTTTCCTGTATTGACTGCGGAATCGCATTCCGCAGTATTCAAAAAAGGCCGGACATTACTGCCCGGCCTTTCATCATACAGAATCGTTATAACTAATTCCGGCGACGGCGGCTTCGGCCTTCAGAATCATCTAACCGGAAGCCGGCCGGATACTTCGACCGCAGGTCGCTCATCGGTTCGATTTTCATCTCCACGCGCCGATTGGCCTGTAACCCTGGTGTTGAGTTGTTGGTAGCAATCGGACGATATTCACCGTAGTATTCTATCGTGACCCGGCTTGGGTCGGTCAGGCCAGCCCGGACGAGGTAGCGTTTGGCGGCATCAACCCGGCGTTTCGACAGTTGCACGTTGTAGCCATACGACGCACGGGCATCGGTATGGCCCGTTAGCACGAGCCTACAGTTGGTGCGGATGTTAAGCAGTTCGACTACTTTTTTCAGCGTCTCCTGCGAGGCTGGGCGAATGGTTGCCTTATCCGTGTCAAATTCAATGTTGCTGAACAGGTTTTCGCACTCCGGTGCAAATTTCGACCGCAACAGCGACGAAATAATGCTGTCTAAGTTCATGGCAACCCCCGCCCCGGACACCACGCTGCCCTGTGGCGTTTGCGGCTCCTTGTCAAATAGGTCGGCTACGCCATCGTTGTCGGTATCGGTGTACAGACGCGGATCAATCGGCTTGGGCATATTGGCTTTGGCGATTGAGTCGGCATCGTTCATGGTTGGGTTATACTGGGCTTTCAACAGATCGTCCGGCCCTGTCCAGCGCAGGTGGTAGCGGCCCTTTGAGGTATCGTACAGCCCGTCTTTGCCAACCCGAACGGCATCTTTACCGAGTTTGTAGGTCAGCGATAGGCCAAATCCTGTCCATTTATCTAACTTCGAGGTGCCTTTGCGGAACGTAAACACGTTGCCGGGATTCGAGTTGTAGTTCGGATCAGTTGAGCCAACGGTCATGTCCAATTTCTCGGTATTCACGTTGTTATACATATAGTCAATGCCGAGGTCAAGCCGGGGGGTGAGCTCGTAATGAATGACTGAACCAACCGGGAACACAAACTCACGGGTCCAGACTGAACCGTCGCCTTCCCAGCGACCCTGCGTAACAGAGCTGTAATTCTTGCGGTCGTTACTGTACCGAATCAGTTGCCCGGTTGTCAGGTCATACACCTGCGTGTCGAACCACATTAGACCAGCACCGCCATAAATATCCCATTTCCAGCGTTTCAGCACTTTGGTGCCAAACACTAACGATTTGATATTTACCTGCGCCTGAACTGTTCCCTGCAAATACGTTGACCGGAAATAGGCGTTGTAAATCTGTTGCTTTGAGCCACTCAGCCGCCCGGTATTAAAGTTGACCGATGCACCAAAGATGTTGCTGAGTTGCTTATTGAGCGACGCCCCAACACCGAACGTTTGTGGGTCGTTGGGGCCGCGCTGTGGAACGGCCTTGTAAACGCCATAACTCAAATCGCCCAGAAAACGGGTTACCATTGGCGTAAATGTCACCGACCAGGTATTCATTTTTACGTCGCCATCATACGGACGGTTTTTGGCCGAACCCGTCGTCGAACTGACCGTAGTGGCTTGCGGGCCAGTGATCGTCTGCGCCCGGAGCGGACGATCCAGTGTGGTTGCCATCAGCAGGAGAAGCAGCGACGCGTGAATACAGTATTTCTTCATATCTAAACGGTTAAACATCAAGCGCAATTTGTTGGCAACGGATTCTCCATTACTTTCTACTATGTCAACCTACCCGGTACGAGCCGATAAGCCGGGTTCTGTCTGGCAAGTTTCTCAACGTGATCCGCTCAACAGCCTTATCATTTATCTGGGATGACTGTCGCCAGTCACCTCGTTCGACCTACCCGCACAGACATCAGTCAGTTGCCTGACCTACGGAGACGAGCAGCCCCACGTTCTGTGCATATTTGGTCTTTCAGCCCCTAAGGTTTACCCTGCCCCGCCGGTTGCCCGGCGAGCGGTAGGCTCTTACCCCACCTTTTCACCCTTACCGTTTCAATGAGCAATTATCAGTGATCAGTTACCAATGAAAATTGCTCATTGCTTATTGATAATTGCCCATTGAAAAGGCGGTTTATTTTCTGTTGCACTGGCTGTCGGCTACCCGTCGCCCGGTAGCCGCCTTCCCGTTAGGAAGTAGGGTTGCTCTATACTGTCCGGACTTTCCTCCCCGGCCTGCGCCAGGGCGATAAGGTGGCCCGTACCGATTCGGTTGGCACGGCGTTTGTTACGCGCCATTGCCGCAAAACTATAAAGACTTCGTTTTTATAAAAACCGATAAGCAATAAAATTAGCCTATTGACCCCAAAAACTCTTGATTGGTCTATTTCTGACCCCAATTATTGCAATCCATCTACCCGAACCGTTACCCGACCTTTGGCATACACAACGGCCAGCAAGGCGGTCGGGGTGAGGTAAACCTGATCGGGCCGCACCTCGTCAAGGACTCCGTTGAGCATAACGCCCGCAGCGATTTGATTGTTTTTAAGCTGATTCTGTACCGATTGCTGCAACTTATCGAGCTGCGGGCCAACCGGAATGATTAGCCGTTTCTGAAGCAGATTGACAAACGTGCCGTGCAGGAGCCAGTTGGCAGTGCGCTGCAGCAGGTTTTTAGTATCGAAATCATATTCTAAGTCTTTCAGCAAAATCGTTTTCTGTTCGCTATCGTAATACGGCTTGCCCCGCAGATAAACATTGCCGGTAATGGAGCCAGATAAACCGGCTTTGATAATTAGCCTATCGTTTTGACCATAGAGATCAATGTCGGTAACGGTTACGCTGTATTTGTTGCCGCTGAATGAGAAGGTTTTGCCAACAAACGCACGGGAAGCTAACTGCGCGGCTTCGGGATAACTGACTTCACTCAGTAAGCCGACCTGAAAATCGGTGTTGGTCAACTGCGGCACTACGACCAAATCGGGCAGCGAAACAGCGGGCCTAATAACTGGTTTGGCCCCAATGGTGGTGATGGTGTAGCCTTCGATACCAATACTTGCCCGAATCATGTTGCCTTCAAACCGCAGGGGGGTAATAACTATCCGTTGCGGAGATACGAGGAGCCACGTTTTATACTCGGCAGCCAACAGATACGGCTGGCGAATGGTGTTCCAGGCTTGCAGTACGGGCGTACGAAGATCAATATCCCGGCGCACCTGCCGGTCGAGAGTAGCGGTGATCCCACCGAGGTTTTTATCAATCATTTTGCCCACAAAGCCAGCAATCGGAATTTGAATGCCGGCGATACCAAAAGCGGGTTTTTTGACCCACTCGTAGCCATCGGCGCGGGTTTGGGTATTCACCGACCAATCGGAGTCTATCGAGAAACGGCTTGAAAAACGCAGGTTTAATTCAAATTCAGTATCGGCGGTTTGCCGGAATCCCAGGATTTTAATCCCTGCCCTGACCCAGATTTTGAGCGGCACCACAAACTGAAACAGGCTGTCTTTGGCACTGACGGTGATTGGTTCGCGCTTCCAGACTTTGGTCATCAAGTTGTCTCCGCCGTTGTCATCTAAGTTATTGTCTTCATAAATCAGGCCGTTGACCTGGGCGTTTAGTTGGCGTTCAACGTCGCGCAGGGCGATGCTTACCGGCACGTTTACGGTGGAGCGGTACTTCTCGTTCCGAACGTCCATCTCGGTCATGGTATAGGTGGGTTTGGGAGCGTTGGGCGCAAGACGGGTGGTATTGTTGGGCTGGCAAGCCGAAAAAGTAAGTAATACCCCCCAAACCCATTGATATTTAGGAAGCATTATTGTAAGGTTATCTCAAAAGAGTTGAAATTGATATTGACTTCTGTCCCTTTGAAAAAATCCAGGCCAAGCACACCATCTATATCCAGAATAACATTATTTGCGATGAAATCGTAAGAAGCGATTTCTACCTGTCGAACGGTTCTCCCCAAGGCGGTCAACGCTGGCACGAGAAAAATATAGGCCCCGATTTTGCCTTTAGCCGTCTCAAAATCAACCATACGCATTACTTGGCTCAACGTATAGCCGTTCATTAACATAACCGTCAAATCAGCTACGGTGTGCGTTGCGCCGGTATCCAATGCCAGCGTAAAATCAGACCGACCGATTTGAGCATCAACCTGAATAAGACTGTCCTCGTCATTGAGTGTGAACCTAAAGTTGTTCATAACCAAATCCGACGATTTTTGGGCATTTCACCTGTATGTACACACCTGAAGCGTTCGACTTGCTGCGTAAATTCCTGGGCTTTGTCAGCGATTTCCCGCTTGTCTTTGCTACTATACAAAACAATACCACTTACTAACTTGCTTACTACCGAACTAAGCACGGCAGGATCACCTAAATCGTGGTTACCAACCAATACCCATTGTTCGGGGTAATTAGCCCGGATCTGCTCAATCGTCAGTGCTTGTTTCATGATTCAATGTAGTTTTATAACCCCCAGCCCTTACTTAATCGTAACCTTGGTGGCACCATAGCCAAATTTCTGTTTTTGGGCATCTTCAAAAAAACGGACGTGCGGGTGTTTGCCGAGCCTTCGGTGCAGTTCGTCGCGGAGCTTGCCGCTACCCGCGCCGTGAATAAACGTGATATCACCCATGCCGGTAGCAAGAGCGTTCTCTAACGTTTTCTCGAATGTTTTTAGCTGAAAATCAAGCAGTTCGCTGGCAGCTCGGTTGCCTGGCCCGGTTGGCAATAACGCTTCGATGTGCAAATCAACTACCGACGACGGGCGGTCGAAGGTCAGCGCGGTGGGTGCGTCGTTTTTGGGTTTCAGCATTTCTTCCTTCAACTGCTCCGGCGAGATGGCTTTGGGCCGGAAGGCTGCCGGGGTGTTGTTCGGCTCTTTATCGTCGCTGTCGAGTTGGTACAGGTGGCCGGGCAGGTTCAAAACGGGGATCGTGGCTTTACGATTGTAGAATGTCTGCGCCCGCACTTTCACACGGTGAATCAGGGGGGGCTTTCCGGCTGCTTTCCCGCGCCTGAACCACAACGCCTGCACCACAAACGTAGGCCAGTTGTCGAGCGTGGCAAACGAATAAAAGTCGTTGAGTTTGACTTGTGATTTTGGGTTTAACACACCAGACAGCAACCCCGTCAGCGTTGAACCGCTTTCTTCGCCAATGGTGAAGGGTAATTCCCAGTCGGTGTTGTTGATGAGGTACGCGGCCAGTTCACGGTCGTTCTGGCTGATAAAAGCCAGATAGATTCCCTGATTAGCCAGCGCAGTGGGCGTAACGAGCCGTTGCTGATCGGTGATGCGCTCCCGGCGCGGCAGGAGTCGCGCGGCTTCTAAGGGCGACACCAGCACCAATTCTGACCGCATGACGGGGATGCGGAACCCGTCTTCGATTTCGATTTCGACCAGATTGCCCGGCAAAAAGCCCGTGATTACGCCTTCTTCTTTGGCCCGGAGCATTCGTACTTTATCGCCAATGTTCATGGTGTTATTATTTGCTGATTGCCAAAAATTCGCTCATTTGGTTTGATCTACTGATTGATCAGAGCCGAACAATGTGCTATTTATATTGCAAGGTTACAACATTTGTTGGTGTTCCGGTCAGGGTATTTTTGATTCTGGATAAATGCAATTCGCAAATTAATTGGGCATAAAATGATTGTTTTACTTCTTTTTTATGCTGGTTTTGTAGAATTTACCAAAAAATATTTGCTAATGCGTCAACTAAACAAAATGATTCAACAGATAGACTCTTCTCCGTTTGGCCCGATTTCCCGGATTTCCTCGATTTGCGAACCGCGTATTAACCCTAAACACGTCTGCAAAGCAAATGTCAATAGTCTGTACATTGCTGACACTGCGTCTGTTTGCCTTCGTCTTGTGCGTTGTTTGCTGTTGTTTATTGCCGTGCTTGGTTTGCAACGCCCCTTGCAGGCACAAGCACCGACCTCATCTGCCGACCTTAACAGCCGGATACAATCGCTGGAACAGAATCTACAATTTGTAGAACAGGGTCTCTCTAAAACCATTGATGACCTGCTTTGGTACGAAAAATTGGGGGATATTGCCTTGCTCGACAAGGTTCGGTACACCAGCAAGCCCCCGCACAATGTAAAAAATCCAACGGGGCAGGGCGCTTTAAATCCGGTCGTGATTCCGGCTTATACATTCATTCCCAAGAAGTTTTCCTCGTCCCAGAAATTACCTCTGATTGTGCTGATTCACGGCGGGGTGCACGGCAATTTCAACACATCGAACGCGCACATCGTCCGCGAGATGATCGAGCAGGGGTACATCGTAATTGCTCCCGAATACCGGGGTAGCGCGGGTTATGGCAGTTCTTTTTACCAGCAGATTGATTACGGCGATTATGAAAACGACGATGTGCTGGCCGGCAAACGATGGGCGGTCGAGAATATGCCGCAGGTTGATGCCAGTCGGGTTGGTATTGTTGGCTGGAGTCATGGCGGCATGATTACGCTGATGAATATCTTCGATCATGCCGAAGACTACAAAGTGGCCTACGCGGGTGTGCCGGTTAGTGATCTCATTGCCCGCATGGGTTATAAAGGCCAAAGCTACCGCAATGATTTTTCGGTGAATACGCACCTCGGCAAAGATGCGGCTGAGAATGTGGCCGAATATCGCCGTCGGTCGCCGGTCTGGAATGTTCAAAAACTCCGAACGCCGTTGCTGATTCATACCAACACCAACGACGAAGACGTGAATGTGCTGGAGGTCGAGTCGTTGATTAATGCCCTGAAAGCCAATGATAAAAAGTTTGAATACAAGATTTATCAGGATGCGCCGGGCGGGCATATTTTCAACCGGATTGACACGAAATTAGCCCAGGATTCGCGGGGTGAAATGTACCAGTTTCTGGCCCGCTACCTCACTCCGCCTAATACAGCGAAGTGATAGAAAAGCGTAGTTACGCAACAAAAAGCGTTGATTTTGCCACGCTCTGCGTAGCAAAATCAACGCTTTTTGCATGTCTTAAAGCCGTTATTTTTCTTGCCGAAATAAGGTTGGTAAACAGCCGAAACGCCCCCGAAACCCCGGCGGGCAACTCCCGAAAAATACCAATCTGGTGTACATAAACTGCCCCTGATCTGCACGTTGTGCGGGACTCGGCAACGGGGCGGCCCATATTCATCCAGAATTTGTGGGCCGCCCACGCCACCAATGCAAAACCGGGGCCAACGCCCGCGTGTCGGCGGCTGCAACAACCTACACGTTTTTGAATCAGGTAAGCGAAATGCTCCAGATCAGCAACCCCGAAGATAATTTCGCCATCCAGAAGTCGGAGACCGATGAGTGGGCGCAAACCCACATCTGGCTAAAGCAAACCTACAAGGGCGTTGTCATAAACGGGGCCGATCTGGTGGCGCACGTAATCAACGGCGATAGCGACCCTGTGGGCTACTGGGACGTGGGTACGCTGAACGTCTGGGACGGCTCTAAAGGCGATTTTGCCGATGGTAAAATCAGTAAACCATTACCCAATCAGGCCGGAAATGAAAATTCTGCCGGGACGAGTTGTGTCAGACGAGATGCTTCGTCTACCTATTAATCAATTAGATGGAGCCAAAATTATGCGGCTGATGCGGGCAAGTGCATAGGTTTCGGGGATTTTAGCCGTCATTACACGGTTAGGCAGGGGCTTTTTCGCCCCGCTCATAGGCCGGAAACTCGAAAATGGCCGAATCTCCGGCCTGTCGGCTTAATTTTGGGCAAAAAATTAACAACGCACAATGGCTCAACGCATCACTCGTTACCAACTCCCGATTCTCTCCACGCTGTTTTTGATTGGATTTCTGATTTCTGGTGTACACGCCCAAACGCCCGTTTCAACGCGGCTCACCAGCGGTCTTGATCTTGGGTTTGGGTATAAAGCCAACACCTACGCACCGTCGGCAACGTATTATCAACTGCTGAACATCGGCGAGAAAAAACTGTTTTCTGTCGGTTATACGGTACGTTTTGCGAGCTTGTACATTGATAATCAGAACTTTTACACGGCTCCGGCCCGGCTCACGCGGGGTGGTACGGGTTTTTATGCACTCACCGCGCCCCTGAAACAGCAAAATATAGATACCCTTCGGATGGATTATGCCAGCAACACCTCGCTGAACCTCGGCATCCGGGCGCAGGTCAACCTGGGGCGCGTTGAGATTGGGGCCAGTGCCGATTTGCTGGGCTTTGTTTTTGGTCGAACCCGCACCGGGCGCGTGGTCTCGTCAACAGGCGCAATTCAGCTTACCAACCAGGCCGGGGCCGACTCCGTCCGGGTGCCGTTTCGGGGTGAGGCCCAGTTTCAGTCAACGCAGGCACGGGGATTCAACGTCCGGCTCCTCGGCGATAATGACCGGGGAACGCTGGCAACGGAGGTTTTTGGCCGCGTTCGGATCAATCAACGTATGGGAGTAAAGATTGGTTATCAATGGGTTACGACTGAAACCCGGCTGCGGGTAGTTGATGTGATTGCTGACAATGATCGGTTTCGATACCGGGCCGGATTGGCGTACGTGGCGTTGAGTTTCCCGTTTTTTGACTGACCATGATTGCCGTAATTCAGCGCGTTTCGCAGGCATCCGTTGCTATTGACGGGCAAATTACGGGGCAGATTGGGCCGGGATTACTCGTATTGCTCGGTATCACCCATACCGATACGCCGGATGATGTGGCGTGGTTAAGCAGGAAAATAGTTGGGATGCGGATTTTTAATGATACCGACCAAAAGATGAACCTCGATTTGGCGGGTATCAACGGCGATGTGCTGCTTATCAGCCAGTTTACGTTGTTTGCCAGCACAAAAAAAGGTAACCGCCCCGGCTTCACCGAAGCCGCCCGCCCCGATGTAGCCGTGCCGCTCTACGAAGCGATGATTACCCAACTCACCGCCGACCTCGGTAAACCGATCCAGACCGGCACGTTTGGGGCCGATATGCAGGTGTCGCTCCTGAACGACGGCCCGGTAACGATTATCGTGGATACCAAAAATCGGCTCTGATTAGTCATTGAAACCCCATGAGGTTAAAACCGGGCAATCCAATTTAGCAACCAATCGGGTTTCAGGAACAGCAGCACCGTCATTATGGCTAAACCAACGGCTAACCAATCGGCGAAGCGCATGGGCAGGGCGGGCGCAGGTATAGTATTGGTGGGGCGGGAGCGGAAAAAGAGCAGAAACGGGATTTTGAGGTAATACGCCAGCGAAATTACCGCGTTCAGCAGCCCAATGCCGAACAGAGCCAGCAACCAGCCCGACGTATTCCCGGCATTGGTGGTAGCAACGTCATACAGCGTAGAAAAAACGAGCAGTTTAGCCGTGAAACCCACCGTTGGCGGCAGCCCCACCAGCGCCACCAGTGCCACTGTGAGCGCAACTGCCAGCACCGGATAGGATGCGCCCAGTCCGGCAAAATTAGACATTGCCAAATTGCCGCCGTTGCGGAAGGCCAGTCTGTCAACGAGAAAAAACGCGGCTAAGTTGATAATCAGGTAGGTTCCGGCGTAAAACAGCGCGGCTTCAAAACCAGATTCGGTAAGCGATACTACGCCAACGAGCAAAAAACCGGCGTGAGCAATGGTTGAGTAAGCCAGCATCCGTTTGGCATCGGTTTGCCAGAGCGCGGCCAAGTTTCCCAACAAAATACTGCCTAATGCCAGCACCGCCAACGGAACCTGCAACGGATTGGGACCGGGGGTTTCGGGCAGAGCCGTCACAATTCGCATAATCACGAGCAAGGCCACGGCTTTGGGGCCGACCGAAAAAAACGCGGCCACCGGCAACGGCGCGGCATCGTAGGCATCAGGAGTCCATACGTGAAACGGCACCAGCGAGAGTTTGAAAAACAGCCCCGCCAGCGTGAGCAGACCGGCAACGGTCACGACAAGCGAATCCTGCCGGGCTAATTCCTGCCCAAACGCATCGGCGGTGAGGTCAAGAGTTCCGGTCAGTCCGTAGAGCAACGACATTCCGTAGAGCATCACCGCCGAACTGATAGCCCCAAAGAGTAGATATTTGATGCCACCCTCTGAAGCCCGGCGCGTGGCGGGCAAGGCCGTGAGCAGATACGACCCTATCGAAACCAGTTCAAGGGCCAAATAAATTGCTAACAAATTGACCGATTCTGCCAGCAAAAACAACCCCGCCACCACCGCCAGCAGCAGCGCATACCATTCTGAGGGTAGCGTAAATTCATTACCCCCGGCTGGAGCCGGGGGTTTGTCAGCAAACTCATACAGCACCACCAAGGCCGCACCGAGGGCCACCACGACCTGCATAAACACGGCCTGATTATCGAGAAACAGCAGGTGCATGAACAGAAATCCCCGCGTGGGCAACAACACCGCCCACGCCCCGGCTCCCAACAGGATCACGAGCGTGAGAGCCGCGAGCCAACCCCGCGCCCGTGCCGCGCCTAAGCCGCGAACCAGCAACAGTTCGGCAATGAGCAACCCGCAAAAAGCCAGCAACAACCCGGCCACCGGCCCAAAGCCGCCGAGACTGGCAATAATATCACGAAGTTGGTTTGTCATTAAATCATTCCTTCCCGTTTGGCTTGCTCCATATAACTATTGAGTTGTACGGGGGGTTGTTTTTTGCGAAGCCGCATATTTAGCACTTCTACCAGCAGCGAGAATGCAATGGCGAAGTAGAGATAGCCTTTAGGCACGGTTCCAACGGGCGAATTGAGGATCACCGTTTCGGACAGGTGTGCGCCTTCAACTACCAGCATGAAGCCAATTACGATCAAAAACGCCAGCCCCAGCATCTGAATGGTAGGGTGTTCGTTGACGAATTTGCCCACCGGCCCGGCGAAAAACATCATGATGATGACCGAGATAATGACGGCAACCATCATCACCGGCACGTTTTTGGTCAAGCCAACGGCGGTCAGAATGGAGTCAATCGAAAAGACGATGTTAATAATGGCAATCTGCGTAATCACGCCCGAAATGGTGGCTTTGGCCTTTTTGCCCGTCTCCTGCGACTCCTCTTCAGACGAACCTTCGAGTTTATGGTGAATTTCGGTGGTGGCTTTATAAAGCAGAAACAGCCCACCGACTACCAAAATTACGCCCTGCCCACTCGGTGCCGCCCGGAACCAGCCGAGGTCAAATTCGATAAATGGTTTCGAGAGCGCGATAAGGGCCGAAATACCAAACAGGAGTGCGATGCGGAACGCCATGGCCAGAATCAGACCGATGTTGCGGGCTTTGGGCTGATCGGCAGGAGCGAGTTTGTTGGCCGCAATGGAGATAAAAATAATGTTATCAATCCCCAGCACGATCTCCAGAAACGTCAGGGTAAGCAGACTAACAATGTTTTCGGCAGTAAAAAGTTGATCCATGTTGTGCGTTTTAGCGCTTTGCAGTCACAAACTTCCGACGAAAACCTGTTCACTGCAAGAAAAATACAGAAACCTTACCAACAGACCAACAAATGGCATGAAGGCGGTGGTTAGTTGGGCAAGGCCAGCCCCCGGCCTGCCGACCAGCGCATCCGGTACGCCTGAATAGCGGTCTCGCCCAACTGATCGAGCAGCCGCCAATTGACCACCACGCCCACCACCGCCCCAATGCCCGGCACCAACTGCAATAGTTTAGCCAGATCAATATAGTCACGGTATTCCTGCTGAAACGTTTGCCAGTCAAACTGGTGAATATCATCGGGCAGAGTGGCCGCAAGGGTGGGCCATTGCTCAAGTTGGGCCAATACCGCCTGTCGCCGTTCCTGACTCGAAAAAGCCAACTGAAACACATATAACACGTAAAGCCGCTCGCGGTAGTCCGTTACGTCGTAGCCGTAGAGTGCGGCAATGTCGTATAACATCTTGATTTTTAGGCTTAAAAGCAGCGGAAAATCGGCAAAGGCCAGCAGCAGACCGCCCGCCCCGGTCACTCCCCCCTCTGCCGCGCCCAGTCGCTTATACCACTTGATGCGGTTGCGAACGGCAATTTCCTGGTCGGCCAGGCTATTGCTCAGCGAGGGAGTCGGGGCGGTAAGTTCGGAGCCGGTCAGCACCACGCGGGTCATCTGCTTGATGGCCGTTGTAATAATCTCATGCACCCGCTGCGGAATGAGCCGGTTTATCCGCGTTTGCAACCCTTTCGATAACCGGTTGATGGCCGATGGTGTTTTTGACATTCGGCCCTGCCAGCGTGTCATTTCCTGGAGCGCGTGTTGCTCGTAAGCCGTTGTATCAGACATGAATAGGTAGGATTAGAACTGTGGCTGTGATCACGAAATAAATATCCGTTACTCGGCGAAGACACCGGCGAGGTTTATTTTCAGGTCAGGCAAAACGGTACTGGTCAGCAGTTTATTTTCGCTGACGGGTTGCAGACCAATAAACTCACCGTTGCGCAGAACATATACCAGCACAAACTGGTCGGTAGGGTCAACAATCCAGTACTCGCGCACCCCGGCTTCTTCATACAGCCGGAATTTGTTGTCGGTTTCTTTCTGAGTATTACCCGGCGACAGGATTTCTACGACTAAATCGGGTGCGCCCAGGCAGCCCCGGTCGTCGAGTTTATCGGGGTCGCAAACCACGCACAAATCGGGCTGGACAACGGTATAAATATCTCTGTCGAATTTGGGTTTATGCTTGCTATCGGGCAAGCGAACATCAAACGGAGCCACAAACAACTCGCAGGATTTCCCAGAAAGGTAGTTTCCAATGGTAAGCGAAAGCCGTTGTGAATACCGTTGGTGCTTCGTGTTGGGAGCCGCCATTGGGAACAGCCGCCCCTTCAGGAGTTCAACGCGCTCCTGAAATTGCCATAGCAGGTAATCGGCGTAGGAATAAATACCTGCCGGGTCTAACTGGCTCAGGCTGGTGATGGTAGCGGGTTGTTCGAGAGTTGTCATGGTTTCTGCGGCAGTGATTTCACTAATCTCTCAATTTCTTCGTCTGACAATGACTCTTGATCTGATTTGTCACAAATCGAAAGCAGGTATATTTCCTGTGCTGAAACATAAATAACACATACGTGATCACTTCATCCCAAACACCGCCCTCGTTAGCCGAAACGCCCCCAGAAACACGCCCTGTGCCACGCCCAAAATCATGATAAGAGCGAAAACATCGAGGTAAACCGGAAGCGTTTTCATACCTGAATCGGTTGGGCTACTGCACGATCTTAATTCGTTGCCCTTCGTTGACGGCGGTTCCGGTTAGGCCGTTCCATTCCTGAATCTGCTCGATGGTGATGTTGTAGATTTTCGATACCCGAAACATAGTTTGGCCCTTTTCAACAGTATGATACACAACCTTTGGAGCCGGGCCGGTTGCCGTGCGGCCCGTTGTGATAGCCGGGGCAATGCGCTCGCCAACGGGGAACCCAGCCGGTACGTTTTTAACCGTAACCGGCTGACCAACCGATAGCTTGTCGTTCAGTGTCAGGCCATTAGCGGTCAGTAAATCGTCAACCGTTATGCCGTATCGTTTCGAGATGCTGTAGTACGTTTGGCCGGCCTCAACGGTGTGCGTCAACGTCCGGCCTTTAGTGCTGGTTGTGGCGGGCGCAGTGGCCGGGCGGGTTGGTGTTGTTGGGGCCGGGGCCGGATAACTCGGTGCAGGTGTGGTGGTTGGGCGCGTGGTCGTAGTCGGAGCCGTTGTTGGTCGGGTGGTGGTGGTAGTCGGTGTTGTTATGGGCCGGGCCGATACGTTGCCTGCCGGGTCTTCGCCAACCACCTCGTAGCCATTACGACCGGCTGAACCGGGCGAACCGGCGGGTTTCACAATCACCACTCGGTTGGGTGCGTCGTTCACCAAACTTTCATCCGAAGCAACGGCTCCCGGATCGAGCGAACCGGGGGCTGCGGGCCGGGCCGGGGCCGATGTTGGGCGGGGCGTTGACGCGGGCGATGCCGGGCGCGTGGTGGTTGGGCGGGTCGTGGTGGCGGGTGTAGCGGGCCGGGTGGCTGGCGTTGTGGTAGCGGTGTTATCGGTTCCGAATTTTGGTTCATACAGCACCCGCTCCGAAGCATTGCGCGGCACAGTGGTGTTGCGCGTGGGTGTGCCTTTGTCATCTGGTTCGCCAACGGGAACGCTGTCGGGGTCGCCCGCCTGGGTTTTTGTTATGATTGGCGTATTCGATGGAACACCCGGATTGAAACCCGGTGTGGTTTGGTCATACACGGGTGGCGTTGGGCTGTTAATCACCTCAACAGGTTTGTTTTTGGGTCGCCGTTCGCGGAGCCACATCACCCGGCCAATCTGTAACTTCTGCACCCGGTCGAGCCGGTTGTAGCGCATGAGTTTTTTCAGCCGCAGCGCGTACCGTTGCGAAATGCTCCGAATCGTTTCTTCGTCGCGAACGGTGTGGTAGGGCACTAAGGCTTTCTTGCGCTTTTTCGCCAGATAATACACCTCACCGGCCACAACCAGGTCGCGGTCGCTCATGTCATTATAGCGCAAAAAACTCGAGTAGCTGATGCGGGCCTTCTTTGCCAGCGTCCCTGCATCGTCGCCAGGCTGGGCCTGAATACCCGGCAAGCCGTTGATTTCGTACAGAATTGGGTCGTCTTTACTCCGAACGCCCGCCGTAATTTTGTTCAGCACCGGAAAGCCTACATCGTTCTGCACGGCATCCGGCACGTTGCGCAGATTACCAGACCCCACAATCCGCTGCCGCACATCGTTGACCTGGTTGGCCGCTACGGGCACCATCAGCACGTAATCTTTGTCGGCAGGAACGGGTTCGGCCAGCAGCCAGCGGTTCAGTTGCCGGATACCGTTTTCGTCGGCTCCGATCTCCCCGGCCACTGCCGCCAGGGTTTTACCGCGTCCATTGGGGTATTCAAGCAACGCAAAGGTATTGGCGGCCTGATAGGTGGGCAGGGCCGTTTCTACGGCTATTTTATGGGCAATAAACCGCAGTACGTAGCGGTCGGTGTTGCCGTCGAGGGTGATCTCACGGGCGTATGCCCAATCTGTCGGGATGCGCTGACTGATGCCGCTTGCGCCGAGGTAAAACGAATACAGCGATGATATCCAATTGTTAAACTGGCCATTGCTGCGTTTCAGGTACCGGGCAGCCGCGTGGGTACTGGCCGTAATGCTTTTGCGCTCGTCCACCGCGTCGTCAACGCGCAGGCCGTAGTCGGTGGCGGTTTCGCGTTTGAATTGCCAGAAACCAACGGCCTGCGAGGTCGAAACGGCATCCGGCACCAGCGAACTCTCCTGCACGGCGAGGTATTTGAAATCAGTCGGGATGTCTTCGTCAATTAGAATGGCTTCCATCACCGGAAAATACAGCGCGATCCGGTCGAGTTTGAGCCGCCAGAACTGCGGGTTGTTAACCAAGGCGTTGGCGTCCTGCTGAACAATACTGCGGGCGTTGTTATCGAGCCGGACGGAGATACCGGCCACATCTAAGCGGGTCGGTACAAACGGTTTGTTCGGGTCGGGCTGGGCGGCTGCCACAAACGTGAGCAGGGCTAAGGAAAAGATGAGGGCGTGTTTCATGTTATTTGTAGTTTCCGCATCATCATCAGTCCGTCGCGCAGGGGTAACAGAACATTTTCGACGCGGGGGTCGGTTTGAATTTTCTGATTGAAGGCCAGCACCGCCAGCGTGTCTTTGTCGCCGGGTTTTACCGGCTCTGTTACTTTGCCGCTCCACAGCACGTTGTCGGCCAGGATAATACCGCCGGGCCGGACGTGGTCAATGACCAAGTCATAATACAGGCCGTAGTTCTGCTTGTCAGCATCAATAAACACCAAATCAAAATCGGTTTCGGGCATCGTGCGGAGCGATTGAGCCGCATCGCCAAGGCGTAACTCGATTTTATGACCCACCGGCGATTGCCGCCAATAGTGCCGGATGATGGTTTCGAGTTCTTCGTTGATGTCGAGCGTAATCAGTCGCCCGTCGTCGGCAAGCCCTTCGGCAAGGCACAGGGCCGAGTAGCCGGTAAACGTCCCGATCTCCAGCACGAGCCGGGGCTTCATCATCCACGAAATCAGGGATAAAAACCGCCCCTGTCCATGCCCGGAGAGCATCCGGGGATGCAGCACGTGAAGGTGCGTCTGGCGGTTGAGCCGGTAGAGCAAGTCGCTTTCGGGCGCGGTGTGTGCGTCGGCGTAAGCGGCTAAATCGGGTGGTAAAAACTCCATCGGAGACATTGGCGAGCCACATCGCCCGGCGACGTAGCTTGTTGGTTTTGGTAAAAGTACGGTTTTTTGGCGTTCGCAACTCCCGGAACCCGGTCGGCCTGCCTTCTTGTTTGTTAACGTGCAAAAACCTGTTCATCGTTTGACCAATTTTTCTGATCGTCTGCCAGCCGTCACTGCCGCTATCGCCCGTATGAACGAGTTTGGCAAAACCAAAACGCCGTTTGTGATTGTGGCTGATTATGCCTTGCAATGCCCGCTGGTACTAACGCCCCACGAAGCCGCCGAGTCCGGTATCTTTTACCACGTCGGCCCGCGTACCAATGTTACCGACGCTGTTAATCAGCCGACTGGCGGGCCGAAAACGTTTCGGTTTAATCGTTTTCCGATACCGTTTTCTGATTACGAACCCCGGTTTCGGCGGGTACAGGAACACCTCCGGCGCGGCAATAGTTTTTTGGTGAACCTGACTCAACCCACGCCCATCGAAACCGATTTGTCGCTGGCCGACATTTTCAGCCGCAGTCGTGCACGATATAAGTTGCTGGTTCAGAGCGAGTTTGTGGTATTTTCTCCCGAAACGTTTGTCAAAATAGAACATGACAGTATTCGGTCGCACCCCATGAAAGGCACCATTCCGGCGAGCGCACCCAACGCCCGGCAACGTATCCTGACCGACCCCAAGGAAGCCGCCGAACACGCCACGATTGTTGATTTAATTCGGAACGACATCAGTCAGGTTGCCAGCCGGGTCTGGGTCGAGCGGTATCGGTACGTCGAAACGGTGCCGACCCACGCGGGCGATTTGTTGCAGGTCAGTTCTGAAATTCGGGGAACGCTGCCGCCCAACTGGGCTGATTCGATTGGAACGCTACTGTTTCGGCTGCTCCCTGCTGGTTCGATAACGGGCGCACCCAAACCGCAGACGGTAGCCATTATTGACGAGGTAGAAGGCTATGAACGCGGCTATTACACGGGGGTCGCGGGCTTTTTCGATGGTACGAATTTCGACTGTGGCGTGCTGATCCGGTTTATCGAACAAACGCCTAACGGCCTGATTTTTAAGAGTGGGGGAGGCATTACGGTTTATGCCGATGCCGAATCTGAATACCAGGAACTGATTGATAAAGTGTATTTGCCGTTTGGATAATGCTGCTCGAAACCCTTCAACTAAGCGATGGCATCTGGCAAAACCTGCCCTGGCACGAAGCCCGGCTCAACCGCTCCGGGCGCGAAACCCTCGGCTGGCAGACTGACCTGAATCTGGCCCAACATCTCGCCGTGCCACCCGGCCACAAGCAGGGTGTTTTTCGGGGAAGGCTCCTGGCCGATGCGTCGGGCGTGGTTTCGGTGACACTTACGCCCTACGTCCAGAAACCAATTAATACGCTGGCTCTTGCCGAGCGGCCCGATTTGGTGTATCCGCACAAATGGGCCAACCGCCGGGCCTTTGCCGATTTGCTGGCCCAACACCCCACTGCCGACGACGTGATTATTACCCACAACGGCTACCTCACCGATGTGACCATTGCTAACATCGCCCTGTTTGATGGAAAGACGTGGTTTACGCCCGCCCACCCGCTGCTGCCCGGCACCCGACGCGCCCAGCTACTCGGCGCGGGCCAGCTCACCGAAGCGGATATTCACGTGCAGAATTTGCCTGATTTTCAGTGCATTTGTCTGATAAACGTGTTTCGGGAATTGAGCCTCGAAGCCGCCGTGCCGATACCCGTGCGTCTTTAATAAATGCGCTCAACG
>JBBRUV010000004.1:0-36228 GCA_038247465.1 Cytophagales bacterium | reverse complement strand
TCCGAAAAAGTGTCCCGGTCGCCATTTATCCTGCGCGACCCCAAAGGCGTTACCAACGATGTTCGGCTTAACTCAACCGGCGGGTTAGCCGTTTATGAGCGGGTTGGCACACCAGCCAGTCAGCCCGGAGCGGTGGCACCAGCCGCGCCCGGTGCTGCCGCAAATCCGCAACAGCCAGCCACCAATAGCCAGCCACCACCCACTAATTTCCAATCGCCGGCCACCAATTTACCCTACCGACTGCCCGAAACCGTGCCGTTGGGCAGCTACAACCAAATTCAGAATCAACGCGCCACCCAAAGCATCTGGCGCGAATATGGCACCCGGCGCGACGGGCAAAGCTCGGTGAGCGGGCGGGGCCTGATTCCAAAATTAGAACTGCCGCCCATTGTTGACCGAATTTTTGGCGGCACCGAAATTGACTTCAAACCCAACGGCTTCGTAACGCTCGATTTCGGGTACCTCTACCAATTTATTGACAACCCTCAGCTTCCGGTGCGGCAACGGCGGCAGGGAAACTTTCTTTTCAACGAGCAGATCAGCATCAATTTCAACGGTAAAATCGGCGAGCGGCTCGGCGTATTGGCAAACTACGATACCAAAGCGGCCTTTAACTTCGAGAACGCACTGAAACTCAATTACAAACCGCAGGGACTGGTGCCTACCATTCCGCGCGTCGGTGCGCCGGGCGTACCGAGCTTGCCCAACGCCCCCAACCTGCCCGGTATGCCGAGCATGGGAACGCTTGACCCCACAACAGGCATCCCACAGTTTCAGGCCCAGAATGAAAGCATTATTCAGGGCCTGGAAGCGGGTAATCTAAGCTGGCAGCTTAACAGTCAGTTGATTCCGGG
This sequence comes from Cytophagales bacterium, assembly GCA_038247465.1. Taxonomy (GTDB): domain Bacteria; phylum Bacteroidota; class Bacteroidia; order Cytophagales; family Spirosomataceae; genus JBBRNH01. The sequence goes on along the minus strand of JBBRUV010000004.1, from coordinate 35,374 downwards.
CGTGCAAAACCTGTTCGGGGCCAAGGTTCAAACCCGGTTCGGGCGGCTCAACGCCACGTTTGTGGCCTCGCAGCAACGCTCGCGGCAGCAGACAATCACGCTCCGGGGCGGTTCGGTGGGGAGGCCGTTCGAGATTAAAGCCAGTCAATATGATGAAAACCGGCACTTCTTTCTGTCGCAGTTTTTTCGCAACAACTACGAACGCTCCCTCAAAAGCCTGCCCCAGATCACGTCGGGCGTAACCATCACCCGGCTCGAAGTTTACGTTACCAACCGCACCAATACCACCGAAACCCTGCGGAACGTGGCCGGCTTTGCCGACCTCGGTGAGGCATCGCCTTACAACCGGAACAACCCGCTTGTGGCCCCGGCACCGGGCGCGGGGCCAGCCGACAACCCCGCCAATGCGCTGTATAGAAATCTGACCCAGAACCCGGCCATCCGGCAGGTTGACCGGGCCAGCGAAGAACTCACCGGAACCCTCGGCTTTGAGAAAGGCGTTGATTATGACCTGCTGCGCGGGGCCAAACGACTGACCGAACGCGAGTATAAATTTCATCCCGAACTGGGCTATATCTCACTCGTGACTCCGTTGCGGAACGATGAGGTGCTGGCCGTTTCGTACGAATATACCTACCAGGGCCGCAAATATCAGGTGGGCGAACTGACCGAAAACTACCAGAGCCGACGCGACGACGAAGTGCTGGTGCTGAAACTGCTGAAGTCGGCCACGATCCGCAATAACCTGCAATTGCCGATGTGGAACCTGATGATGAAAAACATCTATAACCTGAATACCACGCAGTTAGCCCGCCAGAATTTTCAATTACGCATTATCTACAAAGACGATCTGACGGGAATCGATAACCCGAATTTTCAGGAGGGCAGTCTCGTGAATCAACCGTTGGTGCAGGTTTTCGGGATGGATAAACTCAACCAGCAGCAAGACCCGCAGCCCGACGGCAATTTCGATTTTGTGGAAAACATCACAGTTGACAGCCGGTTTGGGCGCGTGATTTTCCCGACGCTGGAACCATTCGGGTCGTTTCTCTCGCGGCAGTTTAACAGTGCCGAACCCGATTTGCGGGCCAAATACGTGTTTGACGAACTCTACCGCACCACACAGGCCGACGCGATTCAGATTACGGCAAAAGATAAATTTTTCCTGAAAGGCTCGTTTCAATCCGGCGCGGGCGGGCAGGAAGTGCAATTGCCATACGGCGTAAGTCAGAGTTCGGTGCAGGTCACGGCGGGCGGAGTGCCGCTGATGTCGGGGCAGGATTTTCAGTTCGATGGCACTACCGGACGGCTCCGCATCACCAACGAAGGCGTGACCAATTCGGGCCGCGAAATCCGCATCACCTTCGAGCAGCCCGACCTGTTTCAGAATCAGATCAGAACCCTCATCGGTACGCGATTGGATTATTTGGTCAGTCCCGATTTCAGAATCGGCTTTACCGGGATGCGGATGCGCGAAACTCCGGCAGGATTTCTGACGCGGGTTGCCATCGGCAACGAGCCGGTCAACAACACGATTCTGGGCTTAGACATGAACATCCGGCGCGAGTCCGGGGCGTTGACGCGATTTTTAGACCGGCTGCCGTTGCTGCAAACCAAAGAAACATCGCTGATTCAGTTTCAGGGCGAAGTGGCCCAGCTTATTCCGGGCGTGGCTCCCCGGGTGAATGACAATTCGTTTGTTGACGATTTTGAAGCCGCCCGCACCGTTTTCGACCTCACGCGCCAACCCAATCGGTGGCGGCTGGGAGCCACGCCGTTGCAGTTTCCTCAGGGCAGTTTCGCCAGTCCGCTCGAATACGGCTACAACCGCGCCCAGGTATCGGTCTATTCGATTGACCCGTCTATCTACGGCGATAATCTGGGTAACGGCATCACTACCAACCTGACCGAAGAAGACAAACGAAACGTGCATGAACAGTTTTTCCTGCCCATTGATTTGTTTCCCGGCAAATCGCAACCACCGATTCAGTTGCCACAGAACGTACTGGATGTCAGCTACTTTCCGAGCGAACGCGGGATGTATAACTACAACCCCGACCTAACCACCGAGGGCAAGCTGAAAAACCCGCGCCGGAACTTCGGAGCCGTGACGCGGGCCGTAACATCAGACATTGATTTCGACAATGCCAACATCGAAAACATCACGTTCTGGCTTATGGACCCGTTTACGGAGGGACCGAACGGTAAGGTGCGCGGCAATCCCGACGACACCAAAAACTTTAACAACACAACGGGGGGCAAGCTGATTTTTAACCTTGGCGACATCTCCGAAGATGTGGTGAAAGACGGACGGTATAACTTTGAGAACGGCCTGCCGATCCGCGAAGACGTACGGAGCAATCTTCGCGGAGTTGACACCACCGCCTGGGGTCGGGTAACCCGGCAACAGTTTATTACCAATGCGTTTAGTAACGAATCCAATGCCCGCCAACAGCAGGATATCGGTCTCGACGGTCTCGATAACGCGCAGGAACGGACGTTTTTTCAGCAATACCTCAACGATATCAGAACACGGGTCACAAACGCCGATGCTTTTCAGCAAATCGCCCGTGACCCTTCTAACGACGATTTTAAATACTACCTCGGCGCACAGGCCGATTCGGCGCGGTACATCGTGTCTCGCTACAAAAATTTTATCGGGATGGAAAACAACTCGCCCGAAAACTCCACCGAAGACCGTTTCATCACGCCGTCGTCAACCAATCTGCCCGACCTGGAAGACCTCAACGTTGACAACACCATCAACGATAACGATGCCTATTATGAGTATGAGATTGACCTGCGGCCCGGCAAACAGGTGGTTGGTCAGGGTTATATCATTGATAAAGTAGAATCAAAAGGCGCAACCTGGTATCTCTACCGGATGCCCGTACGGGAGTTTGCCCGGAAGGTGGGCAACATCAACGGCTTTAAATCTATCCGGTTTATGCGGATGTATCTCACTGACTTTGAGCAGCCTGTGGTATTGCGGTTTGCCCAGTTGCAGATGGAATCGAACCAATACCGCAAATACCTCGGCGACCTGAATCAGCGCGGTTTGCAGGAAGTGCCGGAACCTTACGACGCGCAGTTTAAGGTTTCGACGGTCAACATCGAAGAAAACGGGCCGAACAACGTGCAGCAAACCGGGCAAAACCCCGCGCCAAAATACATTTACACATTGCCGCCCGGCTTTATCCGTGATCGTGATTTTACGCAGATTTCTACCGTTGAACTCAACGAGCAGTCTATGGCCCTGAGCGTAACCAATCTGCGCGATGGCGATTCACGGGCCGCGTTTCGCAACACCAATTTCGATTTCCTGTTTCGGAAGCGGCTCCGAATGTTCGTTCATATGCACAACGAGCAAAACGAAAGCGGGCAGGTGGCCGCGTTTATGCGGGTCGGCACCGATTTTACCGATAACTACTACGAAGTCGAAATCCCGAAACTCCAGGCAACGCAGCCCGGCGTTGGGAATAATGAAGGAGAACAAAACTTAGTCTGGCCCGCCGAAAACGAGTTAGACATCGCCCTCGAAGACTTCGTGAATCTCAAAGCCGAGCGCGACCGCGCCCTCACCCGGCGGTCGTTGCTGCCGTTTGCGGGGCGGTCTGCCGATGGCAAATACAATATCACCGTTGTTGGTAATCCCGATTTGAGTTCGGTGCAGATGATTATGATTGGGGTCAGAAACCCGCGCTCGCCCGACGAGCAGGCCAAGAGTTTTACCATTTGGGTGAATGAACTCCGCACCAACGGCTACGACCAAACCAACGGGCAGGCCGCCATTGGCACGCTGAACCTGAAACTCGCTGATTTTGCGACCGTTACGGCCTCCGGCAAAATTCAGACCTACGGTTTCGGTGGGGTACAATCAAAAATCGGGGATCGTTCGCGTGAGTTTACAACCGAGTACGGCATCACGTCGGCAATTCAGGTAGATAAGCTGTTCCCGGAGAAATGGGGGCTGAAAATTCCGCTGTATCTCAACTTCGACAACCGCAAAAGTGTGCCGCAGTTTAACCCGCTCAACCCCGATACGCCTCTCAAACAGGCGTTAGAAACCCTGCCCGAAAGCGAACGCAGCGGCTACCGGCGGCTCGTAGAAGACATCACCAACCGGAAGGGCATCAACCTGTCGAACGTTCGGAAGATACGCACCAATACGGCGGCCAAACCGCATTTCTACGACATCGAAAACTTCGGCTTTACTTACGCCTTCAACGAGGGTGTGCGCTCGAACGTGCTGACCGGCGAGTATATTCAGCGGCAGCAGCGGGGCGGCATTGCTTACACGTTCGTATCGCAGCCGAAAGCGTTTGAGCCGTTTAAAAACGTGAAAAGCTTAGACCGTAAGTACCTGTTCTGGGTCAAGGATTTTAACCTTACCCTACTGCCAACGCTGGTATCGTTTCGCACCGATGCCGACCGCAGTTTTGTGCGAACCCAACTCCGCAACGCCGAGTTGACCACCGACGGCATTGCCCCGCAGATTGAAAAATATTTCCTGTTCAACCGCTTTTACGATGCTACCTGGAACCTGACCAAAAGCCTCGTGATGACCTACCGGGGTCAGGCCAATTCTATTATTGACGAACCATTTGGCGACATTAATACGCAGGCCAAGAAAGATTCGGTCTGGAAAAGCGTGATGAAACTGGGTCGGATGAAAAATTTTCAGCAGGATATTCGGTTTACGTACCGCCTGCCGTTAGACAAGATTCCGCTGCTGAACTGGATTGCCGCCGATGCGACCTACTCGGTTGGGTATCAGTTTCAGGCCAACTCGTTCGGTCTTCGCGACTCAACGGGCGTACTGTTTGGCAACATACTCCGCAACAACCGCGAACGCGGCATTACGGGGCGCGTGGATTTGATTCAGTTATACAACAAAATCAAGAGCCTGCGCTGGGCCAACACGCCCTCGCCAATCAGGAAAAACTTTGCCCGCAGCCCCGGCGACGTAGAAGACATTGTGCGGTCTGACAACCGGGTGCTGAAAAGTGTGGTCAGAACGTTGCTCACCGTGCGCGGCATTAATTTCTCGTATTCGGTTCAGGAAAGCACTGTGTTGCCCGGCTTTGTGAGCGCACCGCGTTTCTTCGGGCTTGACCGCAACGGTGCGCCGGGACTGGGGTTTGTGCTGGGCAGTCAGGATAGAACGATTCAGGTGCGGGCCGCCCGAAATGGCTGGACATCGCCGAGCATTGTGCAGAACACGCCGTTTCAGCAGACTATCGCCCGGAAATTCGATGCCCGCACGACATTGGAACCGTTCAAAGATTTCAGGATGCAACTGGATTTGCGGCTGACTCGCTCCGATGCCTACCAGGAGTTTTACCGCCCGCGCACGTTGGGCGGGGAGTTTGAGAGTCAGACCCCGGTCCGAAACGGGCAGTTCAATATGTCATTCTGGTCGTTCAGAACGGCCTTTAAACCGATTCGGAACGACAATTCATCCCCAATTTTTGAAGCATTTGAAGCCAACCGAACCTATTTTCGGGATAAACTCAATGCCGAGAGCAAGGCCAACAACGAAACAGGGGCGTATAACTCAAACTCGCAGGATGTGCTGATTCCGGCGTTTTTCTCGGCATACAGTGGTCGTCCGAAAGAAAAAACCAGCATCAACCCGTTCCTGAAATTTCCGCTCCCCAACTGGCGCGTTGACTACACGGGACTGGCCGCCCTGCCGATATTCAAAAAACGGTTTACGAGCCTGAACCTGACCCACAGCTACGTCTCGAACTACAGTGTCGGCAATTACGTGTCATCGCTCGATTATGGCGCGGCCTACGTGAACCTGTCGGTGATGGGCTATGACCGTGGCACCATCATCAGCGACCCAACGCTGAATCAGTACGTGCCGATTTTTGTGATGAGTACCATCACCATGTCCGAAAAATTCGCGCCTGTTATTGGGGTTCAGGTGCAGACCAAAAACCGGATTAGCGGACGGTTAGAGTATAACCAAAGCCGCGACGTAGCCCTGAACCTGTCAAACGCACAGATAGCCGAATTGACCAACAAAGACGTTACGGGATCGCTGGGATTTACGCGGCAAAATGTGCGGTTGCCCTTTAAAGTGGGCGGGGCGGTGAAACGCCTGAAAAACGATTTGACATTTTCCTGCGCCCTCACCTTCAGAGACACGCGGGCCATTCAGCGCAAACTCGATGGTGAGCATATCATTACGGCGGGCAACGTGAATTTTCAACTGCGCCCGCAGGTGAGTTATATCGTGAACAAGCGGCTGAATCTGAACGTCTATTTCGACCGGACCTTCAACGACCCGTTGGTATCGAACTCATTCAGGCGGGCAACTACAGCGGGCGGGGTGCAGTTGCGGTTTAGCCTGGCGCAATAAGCCACCGACTACGGTTCAACTTCAAACGTAATTAAAAACTCCGCCCGTCGGTCATCAACATCTAAGGTAAAGCTTGACCGATACAGGCCCGGCGGCAGGTGGTCAGACTCACTATTGATACGTCTAAACGTGCGGAGCGCAATGACTGTTGTGGCAGGCGTAAAAACCGGCCAACGGTATTGAGTGCCAATGGGGTCTTGCCAGCGAAGCCGCCACTCGGCCACTGTCCGGGGCAGAATCAGCCACCCGCGTCGAAAGCCCTCGCTCGCATCGGATTCCTCGAACGGCCTTCTGAAAATTATGCCCACCGGGTTGTCAGGGGCTATTTGGGCAACGCTAAGAAAACTACTGTTACTGCCGTTATTTGTGAAGTCACTAAAGGAATTAATTGAACGGGTTGCGTATCCTATTCGCGTTGTGGTATCGCCGGTGTTTTGTACCCTGAAAACCAGAAAAATGGATTCGCCTTGCTTAAACCGCCCTCGAACCCGCCCTGTTGTATCTTCAACCGATAATGTGCCACTGAGAGATTCTGTAACCTGAATGGTATGTTGCGGGATTACGGCGGGGTCAACCGAAAAATCGCAACCCCACAGCCCGACCGACAGCACAGCCAACAACCCGCTTCCAGACAGTTTTTGAATTGTGTTTATAGGATATGTCAGATAAGCAAGACCCGCACGGTTTGTACCGGAGTTTCTTTGTTACGGCCATCAATCACACGCAGATAGTAGGTGCCGCGTGGCAAATCACGCACATCGAAGGTGAGTTTGTTGCCACCGGCAAATTTGAAATGGGCTTGCCTGAGTGCCATTAATGATGCTCGGAGCCGTTGTTGACGATAACAATCCTAACGGTAAAACCAACGTAAGAAGCGCGTGTAGTAAACTTGACTTTTTCATGATATTGATGATTAATATGTGACTTACTAAACCGTAAAATCAATCCGAAAGGGCGCCTGTCTGCCTGAAATTTCAAGCGTAAAGGCAGAGTAGCAAACACCTTTGGGAAGTATTTGCACCTTAAACTCTGCGCCGGAGCGAGAAAAGTTCCTCACAATATATCCTTCCAATTTGTTGCCGGGGGCAGGGTCGGAAAAGGGCATTGGATGGATTACCGAAACCTGCGTTTGCCAAATCACGCGGTAGATAACCGTGCTTTTCGGCGCAATCTCAATTCCCGGTGCCATGTTAAAGAAGGGAAATCCGTCGTTAATCGGACGGCCCATCAACTGACCGGCACTGCCGTCGGTAGTTACTTTCACAACCTCGGCCTAACTCCTGTTTCAATTCAGGATTTTACTCTTGTAGATGCACTCGATGACTTCCGAGATGGCGGGGTCAACCAGAAAGTAATAGATGTTTTTGCCGCTGCGCCGAATATCGAGAACACCCTTGTCGCGCATATTGATGAGGTGATGAGAAATCAGCGACTGTTCGGCGTTGAGGTTTTTATAAATCGCAGAGACGTTGAGTTCCTGATGCTCAATAAGCATCAGAATGATTTTGATCCGCAACGGGTGGGCAACTGCTTTTAGCACGTAAGCTGCCTTTTCCACTCGTTTATCGTTGTCCAGTCCTTGTTGCATTACCATGATCAGGCGTGAATAATACGGAGTAAGTGGACTAAATTTACTGCTTAATTACTGCTAACTAAAAAGTTATCTAAGAAATAAATTGTACTATTTATTAAAAGGTAATTTGTTGGCAATTTTCCATACCGTTTCTCGCGTTAAAACTTCTGTATCTGACGGGCCACCTGTGCATAAACATCCCAATACGCTTTAGCTGCTTTCTCCCAGGTAAACCGGCGGGCCTGCCAGCGCAGCCGGTCGGCTTTAAGCGGGTCTTCATAGAAGGCCATCATGCCGGCTCGGAACGTCTCGACTACCGCATCTGGCTCAAAACTCGTAAAAAATACGGCCTCGCGTCCCCCGATTTCGGGCAGGCTGGTTAAGTTCGACAAAAAAACGGGCTTACCGACGCGCATCGCTTCGACAACCGGCAGGCCAAAACCCTCTGACAACGACGGAAACAGAAACGCTTCGCAGTGTTCGTATAGCCACCATTTTGTGGGTTCGTCAACCGCACCGGGCATCAGCAGCCGGTCAGAAACACCGAGTTTTTGCGCCTGTTGCCGGATGTGCTGCGCGTAAGGATGGCCGTTGTTGCCAGCCAGCACCAGCCGATAATCGGGGAAAGCTTCGAGCAACGGCAATAGCACATGAACGTTTTTTTTAGGGTGAATCACGCCCAGAAACAGAAAAAACGGACGGGTTTCATGGCCGGGTAACTCCTGCAAAAAAGCCGGAATTTCCTGAGTAGCGTCTGGTTCAGGCGGTTTAGTGGCTCCGTTATAAATTACCTGTGGATCAACGTCTTGCGTAAACGTTAAGTGCTGTTTCACTACAGATTCGGTATACTGCGAAATCACCGTTACGGCACTTGCCCGGTTTACGTTTTGTTGCACAGCCGCCGTTTCGCGGGCCTTGCGGACGGGCGAATAATCGGGGCGTTCTACATAATTCAGATCGTGAATCGTTAGCACGAGCCGGGTGTTGAGGGCGGGCTGGTAAGCCGAAGTCTGATGCGTACTGTGCCAGATATCAAACTCGTCGGTGCGCCAGAGTCGGTCGTGCCAGCCAGCCTCCCGGTATTGTACGGCATCACCAAAAATCCCGGCTTGGCCTTTCGACACCAAAAACGTCAGTCGCCAGTCGCCATCGGTGGGCCGTTGCCGAACGAGTTCGTGGCCGAGGTGCAGGCAAAACTGGCCCAGGCCGCTGTTGAGGTCACGCATTTTTTCGGTATCAATCAGCAGGCGTGGCATAAGGCTTGGTTAAGTTGGCAGACAAATTAAGTTTGCAAAACGTCATAGTGAGCAATAGAATTTCCTGATTTTTGAAAAATTGCGCCAGAACACCTGTTATGCGTCAACTCCTCCCCTATTTCCGCGACCAGTTTCGGCGCGATTTTCGGCCTGACCTCTACGCAGCCACCGCCTTTTTTTTGGCCGCGCTGATTGCGCTGAACTATGCCATTGATCTGGAGGACAGCGTAATTGATGCGTATCAGGGCCGATGGGAACGGACGTTTTTGTATTTTTTACTCTACGGCGCGGCATATTTCGGCAGCGTTTGGCTCTGGACGTATTTCCAAAAACGGCCCGATGTCTGGCGAAATCAGTTTTTATGGCAGCACAGTTTGTTTGGGCTATCCGTATATTCGTTCGGGGTGAGTTTCACCGGCTACGGCGCGTGGAGTCAGCAACTCCTCGATGGCAACATCTTCCTGTACGCGTATCGCTGTTTCGGTAACCTGCAAACGCTGCTGACCATTGCGCTTCCGCTGTGGCTGTATTACCGTTTTGTTGACCACGAACCGACCGGATTCTACGGCCTGAAACCCAAACGCGCCAGCCTGAATATCTATTTAGTGCTGCTCTTACTGATGGTTCCGGTAATTACGATTGCCTCGTTTCAACCTGATTTTCAGGCGGCTTACCCGCGCTACAAAGACACCGGCGAGGCTGCTGTGCTGGGCGTTCCGACGTGGGCGACGGCCTTATTTTACGAACTATGCTACGGATGGGACTTCGTTCCGACGGAGTTATTATTTCGGGGTTTTCTGGTGATTGGCCTGAGCCGGGTACTGGGCAACGGGGCCATTCTGCCAATGGTGGTGATGTACGCCACCATTCACTTCGGCAAACCTGTTGGCGAAACCCTGTCGTCTATTCTGGGCGGCTATGTGCTGGGTGTTTTGGCCTTATACACCCGGAGCATCTGGGGTGGTTTACTCATTCACCTCGGCGTGGCCTGGGGAATGGAAATCGCGGCTTTTTTGCAAAAAATGACCCACTGACAACGGCCCGACTCTATTCACACCCAGCACCAGCCCGCCCGGTTGCGAGGGCGGAGTACGTTTTCAGGAATGTGTTTCGGTTCGTGGTTTAGGATAATTTTCATAATGTGCTTCTTCTTGATAAACTTACAGCGAAATAGACGTAACAAAACCCCGCCCACTTACCTCATGTCCTACATTGCCGCTATTGACCAGGGAACCACCAGCACCCGCTGTATTGTCTTCGACCGCAACGGAACCATTATCGCTCAGGCCCAGAAAGAACACGCCCAGATTTACCCGCAGCCGGGCTGGGTAGAGCATGACCCCGAAGAAATCTGGCGCAATACGCTCGAAGTGATTGCCCTGGCCCGGATCAATGCCAGTTTGCAGGCAACTGATATTGAAGCTGTTGGTATTACCAATCAGCGCGAGACCACCGTTGTCTGGAACAAACACACTGGCAAACCGTATTACAACGCGCTGGTCTGGCAGGACATGCGAACCGCCGATCTGGTGAATCAGTTTGCTGCCGACAGTCCACTCGGACAAGACCGATTCCGCCAGAAAACCGGCCTGCCCCTCGCCACCTACTTTGCCGGCCTGAAACTCCGCTGGCTCCTCGACCATGTGCCGGGTCTGCGCGACGATGCCGAAACCGGCGACGCACTCTTTGGCACAATAGATACATTTTTGGTCTGGCACCTGACCACCGGCCTGCACATCACCGACGTAACCAACGCCAGCCGCACCCAACTCATGAACCTCGAAACGCTCGACTGGGACGATGACCTGCTCGATACGTTCGGCGTTCCACGACTGATGCTACCCCAAATCAGGCCCAGCAGCGAGGTGTACGGCCATATCACGTCGGAGGTGCTGCCCGGTGTTCCTATTGCCGGCATTTTGGGCGATCAGCAGGCGGCTCTGGTTGGTCAAACCTGTTTTGAGCCGGGGCAGGCCAAAAATACCTACGGCACGGGTTGTTTTTTGCTTATGAACACCGGAACCGTGCTACGGCAGTCCACTTGCGGCCTGCTCACTACGGTAGCCTATCAGTTGAAGAATCAGCCGGTTCATTACGCCCTCGAAGGGAGCGTTGCCATTACGGGCGCGTTGGTGCAGTGGCTCCGCGACAACCTCGGCATGATTCAAAACAGTAGCGAGATTGAGCCGTTGGCCCGGTCGGTAGAAGACAACGGCGGAGCCTACATTGTCCCGGCGTTTTCGGGTTTGTATGCACCCTACTGGAAAGCCGATGCGCGGGGCGTGATGGCGGGCCTAACGCGGTTTGTGAACCGGGGCCACATTGCCCGCGCCGTGCTGGAGGCTACCGCTTACCAAACCGCCGACGTGATGCGGGCGATGGAAGAAGACGCCGAAATCAGTTTGAAATCGCTGCGAGTGGACGGCGGCATGACCATCAATGAGTTGCTGATGCAATTTCAGGCCGATGTTTTGCAAGTTGACGTGGTTCGGCCCCGCATCACCGAAACCACATCCCTCGGCGCAGCCTACGCAGCAGGTTTGGCCGTTGGCTATTGGAACGACCTTGATGATTTGCGCCAGAACTGGGCCGTTGATAAAATCTATCAGCCAACCATGCCCGACGAACAACGGGACAAACTTGAGCGCGGTTGGAAAAAAGCGGTGGAGCGGTCGTTTGGGTGGGAGGAATAAAAATCCCCCGGCTTTTGGCCAGGGGATTTTTATCGAAACACTTTATTCAAATCAACCCGAATGTCCAGTACCTCGTCGTGCAGGTCGCCGTTCAGAAATGTCTTCTGGGTGCTGGCATCCGAAAAAACACTCACTATTTTCAGCATCGGAATCACCAACCAGCACGATTTAATCCCTACCCGGAAATAGCGATCAATCTTTTCTGTCAATTCTTCGTCGGTTTGGCTGGCCGATAAAATTTCGATGGCACACAACGGCATCTGCTTCATCCTGACTTTGTCGCCAAGCGGGTCAAAGGCGATTTGCGGAAAAATGCAGATGTCCGGCACGGTATCGGGTGGGCCGTCGGGCATCGCTAATTTCAGTTCCGACACCATCCGGTACTGATTGCGGTAGTTTAATTGCAGTTCAAAAATAGTATTGGCTTGAACAATCGAATGGTTTAGGCTGGGCATTGGTTTGTTGCGGTCAAGTTCATAGGCCGACAGTTGGGCAGAGACGACGACAGGTTCGGCAATGGCTTCCATGATATACGTTGTTTTATGACCTTAATTTACTGTTTTCCCGACAAACTTCGCCTTGCCTGCATCTAAAAACGCCGTAAAATGCGCCACGTTCAGGTCGTAATTTTTTGGCCTAACCAGGAGACTACCAGCATGATCTACCAGGCAATAGTGAGGCTGGGCGTTGTTATTGTAGCGAACAATCTGTAAATCGGCGTTTTGCGCACCGATGCTCTTTTTCACCTTCTGATCGTAGGTTGAGGTGTACCACTCCGCTTCGGGCAGTTCGGTTTTATCGTCCACATACAGGGCCAGAATCACGTAATCCTCCTGCAACCGTTGCAGCACCGCCGGGTCTCGCCAGACGCGGGCTTCCATCTCGCGGCAATTCACGCAACCGTGTCCGGTGAAGTCAATAAAGACGGGTTTGTTCACGATTTTGGCGTAGGCAAGGGCTTCCTTGTAGTCGAAAAAGCCACTCAAGTTATGCGGCAGTTTAAACAAATCGGCGTGTTTCTGCCCGTTTGCTCCGGCTTTAGCTCCTCCGCCGTTGTTGGTTGGCTGGTTGTGCAGATTAAACGATTGCGACGTTTCGGGCGGCAGATACCCCGCCAATGCGTCGAGCGGTGCGCCCCACAATCCCGGAATCATATACACCACAAAAGCCAGCGTGATAATAGACATCAGCAAACGCGGCACGGCTACGGACTCCGTTTTGCTATCGTGCGGCAACCGGATTTTACCGAGGAAATAAAACCCAAGCATCCCGAAAATCACAATCCAGAGGGCCAGGAACACATCACGATTCAGGATGTTCCAATGATACACTTGGTCGGCGATGCTCAGAAATTTGAGCGCCAGGGCCAACTCCACAAACCCCAGCACGACCTTCACCGAGTTGAGCCACCCGCCTGATTTCGGCAGTTTTTTGAGCCACTGCGGAAAAGCCGCAAACAGCGTGAACGGAATAGCAAACGCCGACGAAAAAGCGGCCATCCCGACAACGGGTTTCAGCACCTCGCCCCCCGCCGAAGCCACCAACAAACTACCAACTAACGGCCCCGTGCATGAAAAGCTGACCAGAACCAGCGTAAACGCCATGAAAAACACCCCCCAGACACCGCCTTTTTCGGCTTGTTGGTCGGCACTGTTGATGAACGAATTGGGCAGTGTTATCTCGAAAAGGCCCAGAAATGAGAGACCGAAAACGAAGAAAACCAGGAAAAACAGGACATTGGGCAACCAGTGCGTACTGACAAAATTGGCAAACGCCGGGCCGTTAAACCGCGACACCACCACGCCAATCAGCACATAGATTGCCACAATCGAGAAACCGTACAACAACGCTTTCCACCAGCCCCCGCGTTGGCCGGTAAAAAAACTGACCGTCATCGGAATAATTGGAAAGACGCAGGGCGTGAGCAACGCCACCAGCCCGGCCAGAAACGAAGCCACAATAAAGCCCCACCACGAGGTGTCGGCGGGTTTTTCAGCCGTTAAATCAGTCGGTGATGTAGCTGCAACACCGGCAACTTCAGGGGCGATGGTGGCCGGGTTTTCAACCGTTGCCGTAGCTGTTTGTGATTCAGCAACGGCAGTTATTGCGGCTATTTGCGTGGTCGAAACGGGCGGAGAAACGGCTACAGCCGTCGCCGTTGCGGTGGCTGGCACGGTAGCAGCAATCGCTTTTATGGTTGCCGAAAAATCGACGGTGGCGGGGGGCAGGCAGGTTCCATCTTTGTCAGAACAGGCCATGTATTCGACCGTTCCGCGCACAACGGTGTTGGCCTTCAACAACTTAACTTTCTGAAGAAACAGTGCCTTCCCCGAAAATTGCCGGATTTTAGCATTCCAGACCTCCTCAAACTTTTCCTCCACGCCCACTGGAATAGGTTTACCAATAAGTTGATAATCTGCCGAAGCCGGAAACGTGAAACTGGCCGGTAGTGGGCCAATGTTCGGGTCGAGGTCGTTGGAGTAAATATGCCAATCGGGGGCGATAGTGGCCGAAATACGTACCTCAATCGTTTGGCCAACGGTGGCGGTAGCCGGGCCTGTCGCCGACCAGTTAGTCGGGTCTTTGCGGATTTGGGCCGTGGCCGCTGTGGTGATTATCCACAAGGCAACCACGGCTACTAACTTCTGTATCATCTGATTTTGGAGCCGTTTGGGAGCAGAACAGCGTTCGGGCAAAAATACTCTCAAAAGAAAGCCCCCAAGTACTGTGTTTACCGGGGTCATAGTTAGCTCACCCAAACAACTCCACTACTCGATTTGGCGGCACCAAACCGAGGTGACGATACGATTTTTCGGTGGCTTCCCGGCCTCGCGAGGTGCGTTTGAGGTAGCCTTCCTGAATCAAAAACGGCTCATACACCTCCTCAATCGTTTCTGATTCTTCGCCACAGGCGGTAGCAATGGTTGTCAGACCAACCGGCCCGCCCTTGAATTTTTCGATGATCGTCGAAAGAATCCGGTTGTCCATATCGTCAAGACCGTTTTGGTCAACGTCTAAGGCTTTCAGCGCGATGGCCGCGATTTCTACATCAATGTAGCCGTTGCCGCGCACCTGGGCAAAATCACGGGTTCGGCGGAGCAGGTTGTTGGCGATACGGGGCGTTCCCCGGCTTCGGCGGGCGAGTTCGTAGGCACCCAATTCATCAATCGGTGAGCCAAGAATAGCTGCTGACCGTTGCACAATACTCGTAAGCAATTTGGCATCGTAATATTCTAACCGGCAGTTAATGCCAAACCGCGCCCGCAGGGGCGAGGTAAGCATACCGGCGCGGGTGGTGGCGCCCACGAGCGTAAACGGATTCAGTTTTATCTGCACCGTCCGGGCGTTGGGGCCGGAATCGAGCATGATGTCAATCTTATAATCTTCCATGGCCGAGTACAGATATTCTTCCACAACGGGGTTCAGCCGGTGAATTTCGTCAATAAACAGCACGTCGTTTTGCTGGAGATTCGTCAGCAACCCGGCCAAGTCAGAGGGTTTATCTAAGATTGGGCCGGAGGTCATTTTGATGCTGGCACCGAGTTCATTGGCGATAATGTGCGAGAGCGTGGTTTTGCCCAGACCGGGCGGGCCGTGCAGCAGCACATGGTCGAGGGCATCGCCCCGTTGCATGGCGGCCTGCACAAATACGCCCAAGTTTTCGAGGATTTTGGCCTGCCCCGTAAAGTCAGAAAACGTCAGGGGCCGCAACGCCCGCTCGATTTCTTTGTCGGTGGCAGTCATACTTTCTTTTGAGCCTTTCAGAATGTCTTGTCGCATGAGTTATAGTCACTATACCGCTAAAAATTGGGCGGTTTAGCGGGTTCTGATTTACCCAAATTTACAAAAAAACGGGTAGATTACCCAATAAAAACAGTGGCCCATAGCCGTAGTTTTACTGTTTCATCAGAAAACGTGTTTCATGAGAGTATGACAGTCGGTTTGATTTCCTGCACCGAATGTACACGCGGTGATGCGCGGCTGAGACACCGGCCACTGATAAAAACATGCCCACAAACCCGCACGCTCAAAAAACCGCTACTTTTGGCAGGCAGAAATGTATAACAATGGATAATGCTCCCCTATCCCCTATTGTCAGTTACATTATCCATTTTACGTTACTCATTGTTCATCATACTTTATACTCTTGAAACTCGCTGCTATTGACATCGGCTCCAACGCGGCCCGGATGCAGATTTCGTCAGTTTTGACCAACGACGACATCATTAGTTTTAAAAAAGTGGAGTACGTCCGGTTTCCGCTCCGGCTCGGTCACGACGTGTTTACGTTTAATCACCTTACGCCCGAATCCGAAATCCGTACCACCAAACTCATGCAGGCCTACAAGTTGCTCATGGAGCTCCATGAAGTAGATGGCTACCTCGCCTGCGCAACCTCGGCCATGCGCGAAGCTGACAATGGCCACGATGTTGCCGACCGAATTGAAGCCACAACGGGCGTAAAAATCCAGATAATTGACGGACGTAAAGAAGCCGAACTGATTAATAATGTAGTGGTACTGGCCCTCGACGAACGGCAAACGCTGCATATTGACGTGGGCGGGGGCAGCACCGAACTCAATATTTATAAAAACCGGCAGAAGCTAAACTCCCGGTCGTTTAAGATTGGCTCGGTGCGGCTGCTCGAAGGCAAAGACATGAAATTAGCCTGGAAAGCCATGGCCGACTGGCTGACCGAAAACGTGGATCGGTCGCAGGAGATCGTGGCCGTTGGTACGGGTGGTAACATCAGCAAACTCTTCGGTATGGTTGCCAAAACGTCAGAGACGACTACTACCGTTACCGAAATCGAACGGATGCGCGACTACATCGCCGGGTTTAGTCAGGAAGACCGAATTAATAAACTTCGGTTGAACGCCGACCGTGCCGACGTGATTGTGCCAGCCGCTCAAATCTATATCTCAACCATGAACTGGGCAGGGGCTACCGACATTACCGTGCCGGATTTGGGCCTTAAAGACGGACTGATTCAGTTAGCGTATCAGTTATTACAGAAGCGTAAAAAGTTGGTAATATGAAGCATAAAAGAAATTTTCGATTTCTTGCCGCTCCACTACAACCATTGGCGTAGTTATTGGTGTCTTATCCGGTGAAGACACGTACTACCTCAAATGATAACCACCACCCGTAACAACTACACCATTCAGGTTCAGGATAACCCACAGGCAGGTGACGTGCCGACATTCAGACCCAACGGGTTTTTTTTCAACGATTTTTCGCACCTGCGGCAGCAGAGCAGCCTGCCGTTGCACCTGCTCACGGCCCTGAACCCAGCCACGCATCAGGCCGAGGCCCGGTGTGCGTTTTTCGATAATGGCCCGGTTGCCAGCAGCCCTGGCGCGGCTCCGTTTGGTTCAGTTGAGTTTGATAACAACCTGCCAGATTCGGTTCTGGACGAATTGCTTCAGACCCTAACCGACAAGGCCCGGCAGGATTGCTGCTCGTCGGTTAGGATGGTGAACTACCCCAATTGCTATGCCCCCGAACAGGCCAACCGGCTAACCAATCACCTGCTTGACCAGCAATACCGAATGGTGCGCGATGATGTTAATTTTTACCTGAATGTAGGTGATGATTCACTCGACCGGCAGATGCACAGTCAGGAACGACGAAAGCTACGGAAAGCACAACAGGCCGGGTTTCAGTTTGCCGAGTGGCAACAACCGCCCATCAGCGATGTGCTGTTGTTTTTAACCCAAAGCCGGGCGCAACAGCAGTACCCGCTCACGCTGACCACCGACCGATTGGCCGCCCTCCTGACCCGTTTTCCGGATAAATTCTCGATTTTCACCGTCCGCGACGGAGCCGATATTGCGTCGTTGGCCGTAACGGTGCGCGTCAGCAATGATATTCTGTATTATTTTTTGCCCGCCGATAATATGGCCTATCGGTCGTTTAGCCCAGCGGTAATGCTCATTAACGGGTTGTTTGGCTACTGTCAGCGGGAGCATATCAAACTCCTCGATCTCGGTGTTTCGCTCGACCACCACCGCGAGTTCAAACCCTCCCTGGCGCAGTTCAAGCAAAACCTCGGCGCGGTGTCGTCGCCGAAGCGTGTATTTGAGAAGGTACTGTAATGCGTAGCTTTGGCGAATAAGTGGCAACCCACCAACGCATGATTGAACGCATTTTCAAAAAGTTAGAGCAAGTTACGGGCGAGCTAATTGCTTCGATGGTTTCGGTACTGAAACTGCTGGTCCGGTCGCGGTTTGGGCTGAAACTCCCGGCCCGGCAATTTCCGGTCTGCGCCATTCTGGGCAACGGCCCGTCGCTCAATGAATCGCTGCGTGACCATACCGAATTTCTGCAACAGACCGAATTGGTAGCCGTGAACGGTTTCTCATTATCAACGGTTTATGCCACACTCAAACCCCAAAACTACGTCTTGCTCGACCCAGCGTTTTTTACGTTTACGCCCGGTGGCTCCCGGCACGACGTTGGGCAGATGCTCGATGCGATTCTGACCAAAACCACCTGGCCGATGAACCTGTACATCTCCTGGCAGGGGCGAAACTCCTGGCTTGTTCATCAAGTCCGGGTTACTAACCCGCAGATTACCCTGGTTTTTTACAACTACGTAATTATTCGAGGGTTCCGGTGGTTACGGCACGGGCTGTTTCGGGCCGGGCTGGGAATGCCGCAATGCGAAAACGTACTGGCAGCCGCCCTGTTTCTGATGCTTGGCCGGGGTTTCGAGACGGTTTATCTCTTCGGAGCTGATCATTCGTGGCACGAACAACTCCAATTGGCCGATACTAATCAACTTTCTGTTCGGCAACCGCACTTCTACGACACGGCGCAAACTACTGTGCATCAACCTGTTATAAATCCGGTTACGAAACAACCAGCCCGAATGTCAAGTCAGTTTTTATCGTTTCACCGGGCTTTTTATAGCTACGAAATACTGAAACAATACGCAGACAGTCAGCAGATTATCACTTTTAATGCCAGTGCCAAAAGTTATATTGATGCGTTTGATAAAATTATACCGTCAGCTAAAGCTGATGGTACAACAAAACCAGACCTGTCTGACCCCCGATTGTACGATTCGGAATAATCGGGTTATGCTGGCCGGTTGTAACTGTGTTTTCCTTGGATTCGCACCTGCCAGCTATGATATTTGACACACCATGTCCTATCAATTACTCGTCTGGCTGTTTGTATGCCACTGGTTAGGCGATTATTCACACCTACAAACGGCTGCGATGATCCGGGCCAAAGCCACTGGCAAACCTGTAGCCCTTATCTTTGCCCACGCCTGCGTACACGGACTGCTGATGCTGGCAGTACTGCTGTTTTATGCGCGGGGCCAAAACCTGATTCAACTCATTGCTTTTCAGATTGGTACGCACTTTCTGATTGACTTCTGGAAAAGCCGGATGAACACTTGGTTTCCGGCTATTAATAACCCGGCCAACCAGTATCACTGGCTTGTTTTCGGTTTCGACCAATTTCTCCATCACACCGTTATTGTGGCTATGGTGTGGTGGCTTAACCCGTAATTATCATGCTTGACCTGACCAATAAATCAATCCTCATCACGGGCGGAACCGGCTCATTCGGCAAAAAATTTGTCGAGATGGTCTATGCCCGTTTTCCCGGTGTGAGACGCGTGGTGATTTTCTCGCGCGACGAACTCAAACAGTTTGAGATGAGCCAGTTATACCCGCAATCTCAGTATAAATCCATCCGATTTTTTATCGGTGATGTGCGCGACGCGGCCCGGCTCAAACGTGCTTGCGAAGGGGTTGACATCATCATTCACGCAGCCGCGCTGAAACAGGTGCCAGCCGCTGAGTACAACCCGATGGAGTGTATCAAAACCAACGTCTTCGGGGCCGAGAATGTGATCAATGCCGCCCTCGACACCAATGTGCAGCGCGTGGTGGCCCTGTCGACCGATAAGGCAGCCGCACCGATTAACCTCTACGGAGCCACTAAACTTTGCTCGGATAAACTCTTTGTGGCGGCCAATAATATGCGTGGCCCGCGTGATTTGCGGTTTTCGGTCGTGCGCTACGGTAACGTCATCGGTTCGCGGGGGTCGGTGGTGCCGTTTTTTATGGAAAAGCGCAAAGACGGCGTATTGCCCATTACTCACACCGACATGACGCGGTTTAATATTTCGCTCGAAGACGGGGTAGAGATGGTGTTTCATGCGCTGGAACATGCCTGGGGGGGCGAGATTTTTGTGCCGAAAATCCCATCGTACCGCATCACCGACGTTGCCACCGCCATCGGCCCCGATTGTGAGCAAAAGTTAGTCGGTATCCGGCCCGGCGAGAAACTTCACGAGGAGATGATTACCGAAACCGACTCGCTCAACACCCTCGAAACGGAGAAATATTACGTTATTACCCCCTCAACCCCGACCTGGGACGTGGACGATTACCTGGCCGCATATAACGGGCAGCGTGTGCCAGAAGGGTTCAAATACAGCTCTGACACCAACACCGACTGGCTGACAGTGGCGCAGTTGCGCGAGCAAATTCGGACGCACGTTGACGCAAGTTTTGTGATTGCTTAACTTTACAAAATCATGAAAAAGCTAATTCGCTTCGACTGGGCCATAAAGAAGCTACTTCGCAACAAGGCCAATTTTTCTATTCTTGAAGGGTTCTTATCGGAATTACTTAAAATAGATGTTCGCATCGAAGCTATTCTTGAGAGCGAGAGCAACAAAGAATCGGCAGAAGATAAGTTGAACCGGGTCGATATTCTGGTTAAAACCAATCAGGGTGAACTTATGCTGGTAGAAGTCCAGAACAATGCTCAGGTTGACTACTTTCAACGTATGATTTTCGGCATCTCGAAATTAATGTCGGAGTACATTAAAAGTGGCGAAAACTATGGCACAATCTGTAAAGCTATTTCTATCAACATCGTTTATTTTGATTTGGGCCAGGGCGACGATTACATCTATGAATACAGTGGCAATTTTGTTGGCACTCACAAGAACGACGTGCTGCTCCCCTCAATTACACAACGCAATCGCTACAATGTCGAACGCATTTCGGAGATATTTCCCCGGTACTTTATTCTCAAGATCAATAACTTCGATGATGTAGCGCATGATACACTCGATGAATGGATTTACTTCCTAAAAAACAGCGCGATAGAAGACAGTTTTCGGGCGAAGGGTTTATTGGAGGCCGCCGAAAAACTTCGCGTTGATACCTTGTCGGAGTCAGAACGAAAAGCGTATCAGCGGTTTCGGGAAGACCGATGGATTGCCTTGTCTGAGCTTGAAACAGCTAAACTCATTGCTTTAGAAGAAGGGTTGCAGGAAGGTCGTCAAGCTGGTCTTGAAGAAGGTCGTGAAGAAGGTCGCGAAGAAGGTCGCGAAGAAGGTCGCGAAGAAGGTCGAATGGCCGAACGACGCGAGGTAGCCCGCAATCTAAGAAAATTAGGGCTCGATAATCAAGCGATTCAAGTAGCAACTGGCCTTTCAGAAGCCGAGATAGAGAACCTCTGAACACCATGAACCCAATTCCCTACGGTCGCCAACACATTACCGGCGACGACATTGCCGCCGTTGCCGCCGTGTTGCAATCGCCATATCTGACACAAGGCCCCAAAATCGGTGAGTTCGAGGCTGCGTTTGCAAACTACATCGGTAGCAAATACGCGGTTGCGGTCTCGAACGGAACGGCGGCCCTGCACCTCTGTTGCATGGCGTTGGGTGTGAACGAACACTCGCGGGTGATTACGTCGCCCATTACGTTTTCGGCCTCGGCCAATTGCGTCCGTTACTGCGGGGGTGAGGTGCATTTTGCTGATGTTGACCCCGATACCGTTGTGCTGGATGTTCAGGCCGTTCGTGCATTGATTGAACGCCACCCAACGGGGTATTTTTCGGGAATCATTCCAGTTGATTTTGCGGGCTATCCGGCAGATATGGCTGCTTTCCGGGCGTTGGCCGATGAGTTTGGACTGTGGCTGCTCGAAGACAGTTGCCACGCGCCGGGCGGATCGTTCGTTGATAATCAGAGCAATACAAATATAGTCCGCCGTTGTGGCGATGGTTCACTGGCCCAATTAGCTATTTTTAGCCTGCACCCGGTGAAACACATTGCGGCTGGCGAAGGTGGCGTTATCACCACCAACAACGAGAAATTATACCGCCACCTGTTGCGGCTCCGAACGCACGGCATTACCAACATACCCGCCGATTTCACCCCACCTGACCCGGCAGAACCCGAACGCGGGGGCTGGTATATGGAACTCCAGGAACTCGGCTATAATTACCGCCTGACCGAAATGCAGGCGGCCTTGGCCCTGAGTCAGTTGACCCGCGCCGACGTTGGTATGTCCCGTCGGCGCGAGATTGCCGCCCGCTACGATACCGCCTTTGCCAACACCGCCGTGCAAACCATTGTGCCACCCGCAACCGTCGGCCATGCATATCATCTGTACGTGGTTCAGACTGACAACCGGAAGGGGCTGTATGATTATCTTCGTACCAAAAATATTTTCAGTCAGGTGCATTATGTTCCGGTGCACATCATGCCGTATTACCGGGCGTTGGGCGGAGCGTATGGCCAGTTTCCACACGCCGAACGCTATTACGCCCGGTGCCTGAGCCTGCCGATGTTCCCGACGCTGACAGACCGGGAGCAGGATTATGTGATTGAGACTGTATTGACCTTTGTACGCGGTTTCTAAATTTCTACCCAATTCAATGACTACTCAGGAAAGCTTTTGGACGGGGAACTTCGGCCAGCAATATACTGATCGCAACACCCGCGACCGTGCCGACTGGGACGATTTCTACCGTACTAACTGGGGCCTGACCAAAGCCGACATCAACGCCCAATTCTGCGCCGACTGGCCCCGCGATTATCGGATTCTGGAAGTCGGCTGCAACACCGGAATGCAATTGCGCGGTTTGCAGGATACCGGGTTTAAGAACCTCTACGGCGTTGAATTACAGCACTATGCCGTTGAACAGGCCAAACAGAATACCCAACACATCAACATCATTCAAGGGTCAGGATTTGAACTGCCGTTTCGGGACAACTACTTCGATGTGGTGATGACGAACGGCGTGTTGATTCACATTTCGCCCGACGACCTGCCCCGGATTATGGCCGAAATGGTGCGCGTCAGTCGGCGGTTTGTGTGGGGTTTCGAGTATTTCGCCGAGTCGTTGACCGAGATACCGTACCGGGGCAACACGGGATTCTTGTGGAAAGCCGATTACGCCAAACTTTTTCTGGCCCAACACCCTGATTTGCAGGAAGTAAAGCGTGAATTATTCCCGTATATCAAGGCGGCAGAAAGCGGCAACGTGGACTGTATGTATCTGCTCACCAAATGAGTTTTCAACCCGATAGCTCGCTTGTTATTATCCCGGCGCGGGGCGGCAGTAAACGGATTCCCCGCAAAAACATCCGGCCATTTCTGAGTAAACCTATTATTGGCTATGTAATCGAAACGGCGCTGCAATCGGGGCTGTTTGCCGAGGTGATGGTCTCAACCGACGACGATGCAATTGCGGCCGTCGCCGAACAGTTTGGGGCAACGGTTCCGTTTCGGCGCAGGGCCGTAACAGCCAACGATACCGCTACTACTGCCGCCGTTTTGCAGGAAGTTCTCACTGATTATGAAGCCGTTGGCCGAACGTTTGAAACGGCTTGCTGTATTTATCCAACCGCACCGTTTGTCACGTCAGACTTGCTCAAACAAGCCTTTGAGAAACTAAAAACGGGCAGTTTCGATACCGTAATGCCCGTGCAGCGATTTAGCTTCCCGATTCAGCGAGCCTTGCGCGTTAAGAACGCAGAGGACCGTTTGGCTTGGTTTCAGCCAGAAAATGCCCTCGTGCGCTCCCAGGATTTGGAACCGGCTTACCACGATGCGGGGCAGTTTTATGTGTTTGATGTGGCCCGCTTCCGGCAGTCGGGGCGGCTACTGACGGAGAACACCGTGGGAATAATAATTTCGGAAATGCTCGCGCAAGATATTGATAACGAGGACGATTGGCGGCTGGCCGAATTGAAATACAAACTGCGGCATCCATGAAAAAAATTATCTTTCGCGCCGACGGCAATGCCCAAATCGGTCTCGGCCACGTGATGCGGTGTCTGGCCTTAGCCCAGATGCTCGGCCCCGATTACGACCGCCGGTTTGCCATTGTACAGCCAACACTCGAAGTTATAGCCTTGATTGAAGAAATAGCCACAGTCGTTATTGAACTGAAAACCAATGAGATAGCCGACTTTTTGGCTATTGTCGGCCCCGACAGTGTGATAGTCTTAGATGGCTACTCATTTCCCGAAACCGACCAACGTGCCGTTCGCCAGCAGGCAAAAAAACTTGTTTTTATTGATGATTTGGTTGATGGTCGGCAAGTGGCCGATGTCGTAATTAACCACGCCGGCGGTGTTGAGGTAACTACTTATCAGGCCGAACCCTGTACCGAATTTTGTCTGGGGCCGCACTACGCCCTGCTCCGCCCCGAATTTTTAGAGCCGCCGACACCTCCGCCTGCCAATGGCCCAATCTTTGTGAGTTTGGGCGGTTCCGACCCCGATAATACCCTGGTTCATGTTTTAGACGCGGCTGTGGTCGTAAACCCTGATTTAGAAATCCGGGCTGTGTTGGGACCAATGTATCAATTCGCCGAAAGTCTGATTCGCTTTCGGGAGTTATTACCCAACTTAACCTTGCTATATAATCTGTCGGCAGCCGAAATGCTTATTGAAATTCAACAGTGCCAATTAGCTATTACAGCCTGTAGCACAGTTAGTTACGAAGTTTGTGCTGTAAATCGGCCACTGATTGCGATACAAACTGCCCGAAACCAAGACCGGCTGGCGACGTTTTTATCGGAACAAACACTGGCCTTGCCCGTCATCTTCAATCCAATGATGATGAAGTTCGGCTTTGCTTTTTCGGATGTAGAATATCGGTTGGCGTTGCGTCGTTTTTTCGCCTTTCCAAGTCTTTACCAACCCAATTTAGAAGCCCAACGCCGATTTTTCGATGGTCAATCACCCGAACGATTCCGCCAGCTTTTTGCCCGATTATGCAGCTAACCAGCCGAACCGCCACCACCGCCGACGTTGATTTGTATTTTTTGTGGGCCAACGACCCCGACACGCGCCGGCAATCGTTTCAGTCAGAGCCGATTCTGTTTGAAACGCACCAGGCGTGGTTTTCTCATCGGCTCAAAGACCCTGATTCATTGCTGATAGTGTTTGAAAACGAAGCCGCAAAACCCGTTGGGCAAGTGCGGTTTGAAAAAGAAGATACCGAAACCGCCGTTATTGGCCTATCGATTGATGCCCGGTTTCGGGGGCAAGGACTGGCTTCGCCGATGATTGCTGCTGCTTGTATCGCTTGCGTCGAACGGTGGGGAAACCTGACAATTTTAGCGTTCATAAAATCTGATAATCAGGCTTCTGTGCGGGCGTTTGAACGGGCGGGTTTTGAGTCCGTAACTAACCTCTCGCACCAAAGTCTTTCTGCTGACGTTTTGCGTTTGGTACTTACACGAATAGTATGAGTAAACAAAACCCCATTTCCGTTGCCCAGTTCACCATCGGCCCCAACGAACGCCCGTTCGTTATTGCCGAGATGTCGGGCAACCATAACCAATCGCTCGACCGGGCCTTTGCCATCGTAGATGCCATTGCCGACGCGGGTGCACACGCCCTGAAACTCCAGACTTATACGCCCGATACGATCACGTTCAACGGCGCGACCGACGAGTTTTTTATCCGGGATAATCAGTCGCTTTGGCAGGACAAAAACCTGTATAAACTCTATCAGGAAGCCTACACGCCCTGGGAATGGCACAAACCTATTTTTGATCGGGCTAAACAGCGCGGCATGATTGCGTTTAGTTCGCCGTTTGATGCTACTGCCGTTGATTTTTTGGAATCGCTGGAGGTGCCGCTCTATAAAATTGCTTCGTTCGAGAATACCGACCATATTTTATTGAAGAAGGTTGCCCAAACCGGCAAACCCGTGATTATGAGTACCGGCGTAGCTTCGGTGTCTGACCTCGAAGAATCGGTACGGATTCTGCGGGCCAACGGTTGCCAAGACCTCGTGTTGCTCAAATGCACGAGTACCTACCCGGCCACGCCCGAAAGCACGAACCTCCGTACCATTCCCCACCTGCGCGAGTTGTTCGATGTGCTGGTGGGCCTGTCTGACCACACCATGGGCATCGGCGCGGCAGTGGCTGCGGTGGCCCTCGGTGCAGCCGTGATTGAAAAACACGTGACCCTGCGCCGGGCCGACGGCGGTGTTGATTCGGCCTTTTCGCTCGAACCGCACGAGTTGCAAAGCCTTGTGATTGAGACCGAACGGGCGCACCTCGCCATGGGGCAGGTGAGTTATACGCTCTCGGCGAAGGAGCAGAAAAGTCTGCAATTCAAACGGTCGCTGTATGTGGTGCAAAACATGAAAGCGGGTGATCTGTTCACGCCCGAAACCGTCCGTAGTATCCGCCCCGCCAGCGGTTTGCACACCCGATACTACGACGAGATTCTGGGCAAAACTGCCAGTCGGGATATTATGGCCGGTACGGCGTTGGGGTGGGATTTGGTAACTGGTGGAAAATGATTAGTGGCAAATGCTTCGCTTGGTAGGATTGATTCCGGCAGGACTAATCACTTGCTACTGATCACTAAAAACATGGGCATCATTCAGCGGCAAACCCTCCAAAGTTCGGCTTTTTCGTACCTCGGCATCGTGGTTGGCTTTGTGTCACAGGCGGTGTTGGCTCCCAATCTGCTCACCAAAGATCAGGTAGGGTTAATTGGCCTGTTACCGCCGTTGGCCCTGCTGCTGGCGCAGTTTGCCAATTTGGGAATCAATAATGCCGGGGGCCGGTTTTTTCCGTATTTCCGCGACGCGTCCCGCCAGCACAACGGTTATTTATTACTGGCGTTTGGCATTACGGCCATCGGGTTGCTGGCCTGTGCCATTGGGTTGGTGCTGTATCGGCCCGTTGCGGTGGCCGAAAACAGCGCGAAATCGGCCCTGTTCGTTGATTATTATTACTGGCTGCTGCCGCTCACGGTGGTGCTGATTTCGTTTTACATCCTCGACAATTACGCCAAATTACTCTTCGCAACGGTCTATGGCACGTTTCTGGTAAACGTTGTGCTGCGGTTGGGTGTGCTGCTTGCGCTGGGCTTATATGGCTTGCAACTGCTTGACTTTTCGGGGTTTATGCTCGTTTGGCTCGCGGCATACGCGCTGCCAACCCTGCTGATGGGCGTGTACGTCTGGCAAAAACACGGGCTATGGCTCCGGCCCCGGTTTCTGTACGTGCCGCCCGCACTTCGGTCAGATATAGCCCGATATGCCGGGCTGACGATTGTGTCGGGGCTGTCGTCGCAATTAATCTGGACAATAGACAAGGCCATGCTCAATACCAGCGCGGGCTTAGGCGATACCGGCGTTTACAGCACGGCGGCCTACTTTGCCAGCGTGATTGCCCTGCCCGCCACCGCGCTCTACAAAGTGGCCGGGATTGTGGTGGCCGAAGCCTGGAAAAACAACGACCTGCCCACCATTTCGGGCATTTACGAAAAAAGCTGCCTGAATCAACTCCTCATCGGCGCGTTGGTATTTATAGGCATCATGGCGAACCTGCCGAACGTGTTTCGGTTTTTGCCCGGCGGCTACGAAACCGGGACTATCGTGATTCTGTGGCTCGGCGTGGGCAAACTAATTGACATGGCAACGGGCGTTAATGGCCTGATCCTGAATACCTCACGTCATTACGTCTGGGATTCTGTTTTCTTATTCCTCACTGCCGGGCTAACCGTCGCGCTCAACCTTTGGCTCATTCCAAATTATGGTATGACGGGCGCAGCCATCGGTGCGGCCATCGCTACAACGGCCTATAATCTGGCCCGAACAGTATTTGTCTGGGCTAAATTTGGGTTGCAACCCTTCACGTGGCGCAACGGCACGGTGATTTTATTGATGCTGGCGGTGTGGGCTTTGGCCGTTTGGCCCAATTATCCAGCCCAGAAAGCCCCAATGTGGTACGTACTGGCCGACGTTGCCGGGCGGTCAATCGGGATTATGGCGGTTTTTGGCGGGGCCGTATATGCCCTGCGGCTCTCGCCCGATGCGGTGACGGTGGCGAATCAGCTCTGGCGACGGCGGCCCAAGAATGGGTTGCCAGGCCAACGGTAGCGTATTACTTTTGCAATTAATGAAGCAACTGTTAATCAATCTGTTCGGCATTGAGTCTCTGTATGCCGTTCGTAAGTCACGTCTTATTAACTTCTTCCCACGGTTCTGGCTGGCGATGCGGTTCCATACCATTCGGTTGGGACAAATTTTTCGGTGGCTATTTCAGTCCCGCGAAGACACCAATTTCACCTACAACCTCACACCGGCCAACAAACTCTACCTCGCCAACATGATTTCGGTCATCACCGGCGCATCCGTTGAAGCCATCCAAAACCTGTTCCGAGAGGTCGAAACCGACAACGTACTTCGGCAACACATCCTGACCAAAACCCGCGCTTCTCCGTATCGAATCGTGGCCGATAACCGGGTTGAATTTGGCCGCCGGTTGGGTTGGTACGCACTTGTGCGGTTGCAGAAACCGGGTGTGGTTGTGGAGACCGGCGTGGATAAAGGGCTTGGCGCAGTGTTGCTCTGCGCGGCCCTGCTCCGAAACCGTGCCGAAGGCAAGCCAGGCCGTTATTTCGGCACTGATATTGCTCTGAAAGCTGGCTATCTCCTCACGAATCAATACGCTGAGGTGGGCCAGATTCTGTACGGTGATTCCATCGAAAGTCTTGAAAAATTCACGGAACCGATTGATTTATTCATCAATGACAGCGATCACTCGGCCACATATGAGTACGACGAATACGAAACTATCCTTAGTAAACTCGGCTCAGGTGGCATTATTTTGGGTGATAACGCACACGTAACGAGCAAGTTGGCTGAGTTTTCAGGAAAGCACAACCGGCAGTTTTTGTATTTTCAGGAAGGCCCGCAAGACCATTGGTATCCTGGCGCAGGCATCGGCTTTTCATTTTAATTTTCATCGACTTCCCCCCCTCTCCTGTTTTGGGAGAGGGGCCGGGGGTGGGGTAATATGAACCTAACTAACTTCCCTTTTCGCGATCTGCCGCGCATGGCGCAAACCACCAACGGACGCAAAACGCTGGCTTTGTTTGTGCAGCACGGCAGCCAGCCCCGCAATCAGCAACGAACCATCAAATTCGGGAGTTATACCTTTACCGTGCCGGATGTTTACTCATTTCTGTACCAGGTTAAGGAGATTTTCGCTGATGAATTTTATGCGTTTAAAACCGATGCCGCCAGTCTGGGAGCGAATCAGCCGCCCGGACGCAACCCGGTGATTTTCGATTGCGGGGCCAACATCGGCACGAGCGTCGTCTATTTCCGGCAGCAACACCCGTCGGCCCGAATCGTAGCGTTTGAAGCTGACCCAATCATTGCTCAGTATTTGCAGGATAACCTCTCCCAAAACCATGTCGAAAACGTGGAGATCGTAGAAAAAGCGGTATGGACAGATGAGAATGGCATCTCGCTGGGTGGCACCGAGGCCGATGGCGGTTCGGTCTTCTCAACCGAAGCCACCCGGCTTGTGCCATCGGTGCGGCTCCGCAATTGGATTATGCGTGAACCCTGGATTGACATGCTCAAAATGGATATTGAAGGAGCTGAAATCGCGGTGTTGGCCGACTGCGCCGACGTGCTGACCAACGTGCAGGCCATGTTCGTGGAGTTTCATGCCTATATCGGCCACCCGCAGGGTCTGGCCAGTTTGCTCAACGTGCTGGAAACAAGCGGATTCCGTTATTATGTTGATACCAGTCAGTACCGAAAAAGCCCGTTGGTGAACCACCGCTACCGCAACAATGCCGACATGGATTTGCAACTGAATATTTTTGCCTACCGCGAAGCCTAAACCGTTGAAAATCACCCTCATCAGTACCCATCACCGCAATGGGGGCGCGGGCGTTGCCGCCACCCGGCTGCATCACGCCCTGCGTCGGCAAGGCGTTGATAGCACCTTGCTGGTGGTTCAGGAAACCGCCCCGGAGCCGGGCGTGGTGCCGTTGGTAACTGAGTTTTGGTCAGCAAAAACTGCTTTTGCCCGGTTCTCTGCCGAACGATTGGCGTTTTTGCCCCACGAGCGCGATAAAAGCATCCGGTTTCAGTTTTCTCCCGCCCTCATCGGGGCCGATTTAAGCCAACACCCCGCCGTACAACAGGCTGATATTCTGCATCTTCACTGGACAACGTTTGGAATGCTGTCCGTTTCTGGCTTAAAAAAACTGTTTGCACTTGGCAAGTCGAATCGTCGAACCGCAGTCGTCTGGACAATGCACGATATGTGGGCGTTCACTGGCGGTTGCCACTATAGCCAGGGCTGTACGAAGTTTCAAACGCACTGTCACCACTGCCCGTATTTGCGGAATCCCGGCGAATACGATTTGTCGTATCGTGGATTTGAACGCAAGCAAGTGGCGTTTGCAAACGCCCCGATTTCACTCGTTTCGCCCAGCGAATGGCTGGCAAATCTGGCCCGAAGTGCATCGCTAACCCGTGATTTTATCACGCACGTTATCCCGAACCCGATTGATACCGACGTATTTAAACCCGCCGATAAATTGACGATTCGGCAAAAACTCGGCTTGCCCACCGACCAGCCGTTGTTTCTCTTCGGCTCGGCCAATACCGCCGACCCGCGCAAAGGATTTTTGTACTTTGTGGAAGCGTTGAATAAGCTGAAAACGCATCAGCTAACCCTGGAACCTGCCGTTTTGCTGTTCGGAAAAATGGCATCTGAAACTGTTACAGCCCTGCCGTTTCGGGTTCATTCGTTGGGTGTTTTGACCAGTGAAACCGACATCGTAGCCGCCTACAATGCCGCCGACGCGCTTGTTGTTCCGTCGCTCGAAGACAATCTGCCCAATACCATTGTTGAATCGTTGGCCTGCGGAACGCCCGTTATCGCTTTCAAAACGGGCGGTATCCCAGAGATGATTCAGCACCAAAAAACGGGCTATCTGACCCAAACCGGCTCCGCGCAAGAACTCGCCGACGGGCTATATTGGCTGCTCAATCAAACACCCGAACAGCGCACCGAACTATCCCAAAACGCACGCCAATTCGCCTTAACGCACTATGCCGAAGCCACCGTAGCCCGGCAATACCAGCAACTTTACCAGCAAACAGCGTAACCGATTACTGACCACCAACCACTTGCCACTTGATTACCATAATCAACCGTCACTACCCGCCCAACCCCGGCATCACCGGCGAATCGGCCTGGGATTTAGCTAAATACCTCATCGAGCAGCATGGTATCGGGGTAATTGTGGTGTGTGTGGATCGGTCAGACGACGGCGGGGGCCACAGCCGCAAACCCGTTGGCGAGGTGCATACCATCAAAACTGTGTACCAGGGCAAAAACGGCCTGTTGAAGCTCATTTCAGGGTTTCTGGATGGATTTTTCCTGATACAGAAGGCATTGCAGGTGGGCAAAGGGCCGTTTTTGGTCATGACCAGCCCGCCGTTGCTACCGTTTTGGGCCGCGCTGATGCTTCGCAGACGGGGTTTTTGGCTCTGGTCAATGGATTTGTTTCCTGAAGGGTTCGCGGCAGAAGGCAAAATCACCCCCACGAACCCGGTTTATCGCTGGATACTCCGGCAAACCTATCGCACCCCACCACAACAACTCATCGCACTCGGCCCGATGCAGGCCGCCCACGTTCGGGCCATGTACAACCGTCCCGACTTGCCAACCCATATTTTGCCGTGTGGCGTATTGATGCACCAACACCGCGACCCCAACCGCCCCGCCTGGCGAGCCGACGACGGAAAGATGTACCTCGGCTACGCAGGTAACGTCGGCGCAGCTCACTCGGTGGCATTTCTGCAAAGCATCCTGAAACACCTTGATTCAGACCGGTTTCGGCTGGTTTTAGCCCTCTATGGCCCACACGCCAACCAAGTTATCCAGCAAACCGCCGGGTGCGACGGTGCTGTTTTATTGCCCAATATTCCGCGCAGTCAGCTTCACTGGCTCGACTGGCAGTTGGTGAGTTTGCGCCCCGAATGGACGCACATTGCCGTTCCCTCGAAGGCCGTGAGCGCGGTGTGTGCCGGTTCGCCAATCCTGTTTTGCGGTAGTTCTGAGAGTGATACCTACGCCCTGCTACAAGGTGCAACGCTGTTGATTGACGCTGAACGGACAGACATAGACGAACAGGTTGCCGCTGTGTTGCAAACCCTTACACCAGAATTATTGGCTGAGAAACAGGCTGCTGCCGGGCAATTGGCTATTCAATTGCAGCAAAAAGTTGACGAAACCTATCAGGAATTAGCCACGCTCGCTATGTGAAGTTTGTGTGAACAGACACTGATAATTCTGTCATTCTGGCTTTTGGTAGTATAATGCAGATAAATTTGCCTGATTATCAGTGCTAATTGTTGGTTAAATTGTTTTTTTTTGATAAAAAATTGCCCTAAACCCATGAAACGAATAGCAGTCTTTACATCTGGTGGCGATGCACCGGGGATGAATGCCTGCATCCGGGCCGTTGTCCGCGGATCAGTGTATCATGGCCTGGAAGTGTTTGGGATTCGGCGGGGATATAGCGGGATGATAAACGGTGATATTTTTCAGATGACCTCCCATTCGGTCAGCAACATTGTTCAGCGCGGAGGAACCATCCTGAAATCGGCCCGGAGTAAAGAATTTATGACTCCCGAAGGCCGGCAGAAAGCCCACGAACAGATTCAAAAATTCGGCATTGACGGCTTAATCGCCATCGGTGGCAACGGCACGTTCACCGGCGCAACCATCTTCTACGATGAATATGGCATCCCGACCGTTGGCGCACCCGGCACAATTGACAACGACCTCTACGGCACTGATTATACGATTGGTTTCGACACAGCAGTAAACACCGCCCTCGAAGCGATTGACAAAATTCGCGACACGGCAGACTCGCACGACCGCGTATTTTTTGTGGAAGTTATGGGCCGCGATTCGGGTTATATCGCCATTCAATCGGGCATTGCGGGTGGGGCCGAGCTGGTAATGGTACCCGAAGTGCTTACACCTATCAGCGAGGTTGTGGAGGTATTACGGCAGGGCTGGAGCCGCCAAAAATCATCGTCCATCATCGTTGTGGCAGAAGGCGAAGTTGAAGGCAATGGGGCTGAGATTGCCGAGAAAATCCGCGCCCGGCTCGACATGGACTTAGACATTCGGGTCACAACCCTCGGCCACATTCAGCGCGGAGGCATCCCAACGGCGTATGATCGGATTCTTGCCAGTCGGCTCGGATTAGGCGCATTGGAAGGGTTGATGAACGGTGAGAAGAACGTAATGGCCGGTATCATTAATAACGAACTCGTTTACACGCCCTTCCGCGATACGATTCGGCTCCCCAAACCCATCAACGAAGATTTGTTGCGGATGGTGAAAGTGCTTTCGGTATAGAACAATTAACATGTTCGTGGTTCGTGGTTTGTCGTTTGTGGTTGTTGAATACAGACCCATTGCCTCGCTCACAACCACAAACGACAAACCACGAACTAATCTTTATGTCAACTCTCGGCATTTTCAACGTTCCCGTCCCAATCAATGAGCCGGTAAAAGAGTACCGCCCCGGCTCACCCGAACGCATGGCCGTTCAGCAAGCCCTCACTGATTACCGCAGTCAGGAAACTGATGTGCCAATGTACATTGGTAATCAAGAAGTTAGAACGGAGCAAAAACTCCGCATCAGCCCCCCGCACGATCATCAGCACACGTTGGGTTATTTTTACGAAGGCGACGCGCAACACGTCGGGCAAGCCATCGACGCGGCACTATCGGCAAAAAAAGCATGGGCCAACCTACCCTGGGAACATCGGGCCGCTATTTTCCTGAAGGCCGCAGATCTACTGGCCGGGCCATACCGCGCCCGAATCAATGCCACCACCATGCTCGGCCAATCGAAAAATGTGTATCAGGCCGAAATTGACTCGGCTTGTGAATTGATTGACTTTTTTCGGTTCAACGTACATTTCATGGCCGAAATTTACCGGCAACAACCAAACTCGTCGCCC
The DNA here is from genome assembly GCA_038247465.1 of Cytophagales bacterium. GTDB lineage: Bacteria > Bacteroidota > Bacteroidia > Cytophagales > Spirosomataceae > JBBRNH01. The sequence continues at coordinate 1,376 of JBBRUV010000004.1, read as the reverse complement.
GGAGTCTGGAACCGCAGCGAATACCGCCCCCTCGAAGGATTTGTGTTTGCCGTTACACCATTCAATTTCACGGCCATTGCCGGAAACTTACCCACATCAGCCGCCATGATGGGCAACGTAGTCATCTGGAAACCAGCCTATACGCAGATTTTGTCGGCGCAGGTAATCATGCGGGTTTTGCAGGAAGCAGGGTTGCCCGATGGCGTAATCAACCTGATTTATGTGGACGGCCCGGTGGCGGGCGAGGTTGTTTTTAACCATCCCGATTTTGCAGGTTTGCACTTCACAGGTAGTACGGGCGTTTTTCAGAACCTCTGGAGAACCATCGGCAACAACATCAGTACCTACCGAAGTTACCCGCGCATTGTAGGCGAAACGGGCGGCAAAGATTTCGTATTCGTGCATGAATCAGCTGGCGTTGAGGCAGTTGTAACGGGCCTGATTCGGGGAGCGTTTGAATATCAGGGCCAAAAATGCTCAGCGGCTTCGAGGGCATACATCCCCACAACGCTTTGGCCGCAGATTCAGGCGTTATTAAAAAGCCAAATGGAGACGTTGAAAATGGGCGGCACAGAAGACTTCACCAACTTCATCAACGCCGTTATTGACCAACGCGCCTTCAACCGGATTAAAACGTACCTCCAAAACGCCCGCCAAGACCCCAACGCCGAAATCATCGCTGGTGGCAACGCCGATGATTCAGTCGGCTACTTCATTGAGCCGACTGTCATTAAAGTTTCAGACCCACATCACCAATTGCTCTGCAACGAGTTGTTCGGCCCCGTGCTGACGGTTTATGTGTACAACCCGGCTCAACTCGACGAAGCAATTGCGTTGGTAAACACTACCTCTCCTTATGCCCTGACCGGAGCCATCTTTGCGCGTGACCGTTACGCCATCAATTACCTCAGTGAGCAACTTTCCGACAGCGCGGGTAACTTCTATATAAATGATAAGCCCACCGGAGCCGTTGTCGGTCAGCAGCCCTTCGGCGGGGCGCGGGGTTCTGGTACAAACGACAAAGCCGGGTCAATCCTGAACCTCTTACGCTGGGTATCAGCAAGAACCATCAAAGAGACCTTCGTTTCGCCCACGCAATACGGTTATCCGTTTTTGCAGGCTGGCTAAAAAAAGTTGATTTTTTTTCAGGCGAGCTTTTGTTCACTAAAAAATACCCCTACCTTTGCAGTCCCAAATCGAAGAAACACCCGCTGAAAGGCAGTGTGATGAGAGTCGGGAACCGTTCTTTGTCGTATTGGCATCAAAAAATTAGTAGGCTAAACACACAGCAAGCAGTTTATCTGTTTGCACAATTATTTACGATGGAGAGTTTGATCCTGGCTCAGGATGAACGCTAGCGGCAGGCCTAATACATG
>JBBRUV010000003.1:0-44473 GCA_038247465.1 Cytophagales bacterium | reverse complement strand
GTCGGTGGCGGGGTCGGCGGGTTGGCCGTTGGATTGGCCTTCTTCGCCGTTGGCGGGGGCTGCCAAGTAGGTCTTCACGTTGTCGTGCGTAACCTTGCCGTACTTCTGATAATGCTCCAGCAAGGAGTCCAGAATGTCGGAGATACGAGTAATTTCGAGGGTAGTACCTTTAATTCTGATTTCGTTGCCCCGCGAGATGATCTTACTCATCGGGAAGGCGGCTGCCACCTGTTTAATGGTGTTGTTCTCTACGCCCAGAAAATCAATGAGCGAGACGTTGTCTAAGGTGATTACTTTTTCGACCAAGCGAATAGGCGTTTTGGGTTGATGTATGCAGTACGCTGTCCGAAATTTATCGGATTCAATCGTCTGTTCAACAATTTTCAGGAAAAAAAAGTCAGTGACCGTATCCCCGCCCGGTACGTCTGTCACTACATTCGTCATAGTTCTACCTGTTCATTCTATCCTGCTTGCCCGGCCCGGCCATTGAATCAAAATTGTAAAAAAAATTTCCAGAGGCACCGTTTTAGTTTTCAGCGGCTTACCGATCTAATGTTACCCAAATGTTAAATCCTACTTATCAAATGGGTTGTCTTTTGGCTTCGATAATGCGTAAACTTGCAGGGTAGCACAGCAGTCATGGAGAATAACGCCCGCCCAAATCAGCATCTCAGAAAACAGCAATTCTTTGCCGGTGGCAAACCGCAGGGAAATGGCAACAATCAGTGGTTAGAGACCGGAATGGGAAAACTCCCTCCGCAAGCCGTTGATTTAGAGGAGGCTGTGCTGGGCGCACTCATGATCGAGAAAGACGCGCTCTCGGCAGTGGTGGACATTCTCAAACCGCAGAGTTTTTATAAAGACGCCCATCAGCGCATCTACGCGGCCATCGTTACGCTTTTTACCAACTCCGAGCCGATTGATATGCTCACGGTGAAGAGCCAACTGGCGCGGTCGGGCGATTTAGAGTTTGTGGGCGGAGCCAGCTACCTCGCCGAACTGACCATGAAGGTCAACTCAGCGGCCAATATCGAGTACCACTCACGGGTTGTGACCGAGCATTCGCTCAAACGCTCACTGATAACAATGGCAACGGCCATTCTCAAAAAAGCCTACGAAGACACCACCGACGTGTTTCAGATGCTCGACGAAACCGAGCAGGAGTTGTTCAGCATCTCGGAGTCGAACATCAAGAAAAATACGGCCCGCATGAACGACATCGTGACGCAGGCCATCAAAGAACTCGAGCAGAAAAAAAATCAGGAAGGACTGACGGGTGTGCCGTCGGGATTCACCAGTTTAGACCGGCTCACGTCGGGCTGGCAACCGACTGAACTCGTAATTTTGGCCGCGAGGCCGGCGATGGGAAAAACTGCTTTTGTAGTTACAGCCCTCCGCAACGCTGCCGTTGATCACGGGCGAGCGGTGGCAATTTTCTCGCTCGAAATGTCGGCAGTACAATTGGTCAATCGTCTGATTTCGGCAGAAGCGGAGATCGACAGCGAAAAAATCAGGAAAGGCAATCTACTCCCGCACGAGTGGCAGCAACTGCACCACAAAATTCAGCGGCTCTCCGACGCGCCGATTTATATTGACGACACGCCCGCGCTGACTATTCTGGAACTGCGGGCCAAATGCCGCCGACTAAAAGCCCAACACGACATTCAGCTGGTGGTGATTGACTACCTGCAATTGATGAGTGGCGACAGCAGCAAAGGCGGCAACCGCGAGCAGGAAATTGCCTCTATCTCGCGGGCGTTGAAGAACTTAGCCAAAGAACTGAACGTGCCGGTAATCGCGCTCTCGCAATTGAGCCGGGCCGTTGAAACACGCGGGGGCGACAAAAAACCGCAACTCTCCGATCTTCGTGAATCGGGCTGTTTAACGGGGGATACACTTCTGATTGATGCCAATACGGGGCAGCGCGTTTCGATTCAGGGACTTGCTGAAAAACAGGCCAACGGTGGTTTTTCGACCATTGCGGCTACCGATGGCTGGAAATTGGGAAATTTCCCAGTCAGCAAGGTGTTTTATTCGGGTCAAAAACCTGTGTTTGCGCTGAAAACCCGCTCCGGGCGGTCAATAAAAGCAACGGCTAACCACCCCTTTCTGAAACTTGGCGGCTGGGCGCGGCTTGATGAACTACATGTTGGGGATGCCATTGCGGTGCCGCGCCGGATTGCGATTTCACAGCCCACAAACCCCCTGTCGGCTGATGAACTTACGCTGTTGGCTCACCTGATTGGCGATGGCTGCGGGTTGCCAAAACAACCCTACCATTATACCAGTGCTGACCCGGCCAATCTGGAAATCGTTCGGCAAACGGCACAACGGCTGTTTGGTATCGAAGGCCGATTAGTTGATGAAGGTAGTTACCAGCATATTTATCTGCCCGCACCCCATCACCTCACGCACGGGGTGAGGCATCCCATTACGGATTGGTACGCCCGATTGGGGCTGGAACGGGTTCGGAGTTACGAGAAAAAACTACCAGACGCGCTGTTTTCGACTGACCGGCAGCATATTGCCTTATTTCTGCATCATCTCTGGGCAACGGATGGCAACATCAGCCGAAAAAAACTACATGGCCGGCAACCGGGCGCGTTCATCTACTACGCATCGCCGAGTGACGTATTGGCCCGGCAGGTACAACATTTGCTGCTCCGGTTAGACATCCTTAGCACGATTCGCACCGTTTTGCCGGGTGAACACCGACCGATGCACAATGTCTATATCGAAGGAAAAGCCAACCAACTGCCGTTTTTACAGCAGGTTGGTTGCTATGGACAACGGGGCGAAATCGTCCCGGAACTCATTCTGGCGTTAGAATCGGTAACAGAAAACGTGAATTATGATGTCATTCCGAAAGAAGCCTGGCTTACGCTTATCAACGCCTGCAAAATAGAGCAACAACTTAGCTGGCGGACATTTTCGGCTATGTTGGGGATGAGTTATTGCGGCAGTACGCTCTTTAAGCATGGTATTTCGCGGCAACGGATGCAGCGTATCCATGGCGTATTACCCAACATACTACTCAAAAACTTAGCGGAATCAGATGTACTCTGGGACGAGATTGTAGCTATTGAGCCGTTGGGAATCGAAGCCGTTTATGATGCAACCGTACCGGGTGTTCATAATTTTGTGGCAAACGATATCATCGTTCATAACAGTATCGAACAGGATGCCGATATGGTGATGTTCCTGTATCGCCCTGAATACTACAACATTACGCAGGACGAAGCCGGTAACTCAACGGCAGGAATCGGGGAGGTGATTGTGGCAAAAAACCGGAGCGGCTCGCTCGATACGATCCAACTCCGGTTTATCAGCCGTTACACCAAATTTACCGACTTAGACGGGTACTACGAACCCGTTGCCGACACCAGCGGCTTCTCGGCCAACGTCAACGGCCTGAGCAGTTTTGATGCGGCCCAGCCTGCCGGGGCGCAGCCGGGGCTGGGGGGAGGTATCCTGAAAAGCCGCGCCAACGACCTCTCGCAATTCGGCAATGCCGATCCCAACCAGCAAACGCCGTTTTAAGAGACAGTATGCACCCATGCCTGGACTGGGTCAGGTAGCAGGGTTTAGCTCCCGCCGATAGAGCTGAATCGTGTTTTCTAAGCCCAGATACAGCGCGTCGCAAACGAGGGCGTGGCCGATGGAGACCTCCAGCAAACCCGGCACCTGTTGGGCAAAATACCGCAGATTATCCAAACTCAAATCATGGCCCGCGTTCAGACCCAGACCCAGTTCCTGCGCTTTTTGGGCGGCTTTTACAAACGGAGCAACGGCTTCGGCCCGGTTCGTGAAATAGTGGGCTGCGTAGGGTTCGGTGTACAATTCGATCCGGTCGGCACCCAAGGCTTTGGCTCCTTCGACCATGCGTTCGTCGGCATCCACAAAAATCGACACCCGGATTCCTTCACGCTTAAACAATGCCACGAGCCAGCGCAAATGGTCGGCTTGACGAATGGTGTTCCAACCGGCGTTTGAGGTAATGGCATCGGGTGCGTCTGGCACGAGCGTGACCTGCGCGGGTTTCACGCGCTGCACAAGTTCGATGAATCTTTCGTCGGGGTTGCCTTCGATGTTAAATTCAGTGGTGACGACATTGGCTAAATCCGTTACGTCCTGATAGCGAACATGCCGTTCGTCGGGCCGGGGATGCACCGTAATACCTTGGGCACCAAAGCGTTCGCAATCCAGCGCGACTTTAATCAGGTCGGGGTTATTGCCACCCCGTGCATTGCGGAGGGTGGCTATTTTGTTGATATTAACAGAAAGGCGCATTATGTTTGGACGAGGATTTGGTGTCAGGCGGCTCGCTGTTTTTTGATTACTTCTATTTCGTCGGCCACTTTTTGGGTCTTTCTACTGGCTTCGGCAGTGCTTTCTAAACGGGTTTCCAACATTGCTATGGTTCTCCTGAGCCGTTCCTGTGCTTTTTTCAATCGATTTTCTGTGTTTTGATTAATCATTTTCTTGAAGACGTTTTATTTCCCAATTGTTTTTAAATACATCAACGCGATACCTGTTGTTCTGCTGTTCGAGTTGGTCAATAAGCAAATGAAGCTACTGGCAGTAATCAACAATAGATGAATGATCGGTAATATCCTCATCAATTTTCGGTTGGCTGGCATGGTTACGGCTTTCAGTCTTGGCTGGTAAAGATAGCCGGTTGGTTGTTATTGCCTAAATTTGTTAAACTACAACCCATCAAACTCATTCACCATGACGCTCAAACAGCAAATTGATTCGGACATTAAAGAAGCCATGAAGGCTAAAGACCAGGACCGGCTGCGGGCTTTACGCGCCGTTAAGTCGCTGATTCTCTTAGAAGAAACCAAAGAAGGAGCCGGGCCGGACGGTCTCACCACGGATGCCGAAATCAAACTGCTCACCAAAGCCGTGAAACAGCGCAAAGACTCTGCCGACATCTACCGGCAGCAGAACCGCGCCGATTTGCTCGCCACCGAAGAAGCCGAAATTACTGTGATTGAGAAGTTCCTGCCCCAACAACTTTCCGAAGACGAACTCCGGGTTAAGTTGCAGGACATCATGACCCGCGTTGGCGCGTCGGCCCCATCAGACATGGGTAAGGTGATGGGCGTGGCTACCAAAGAACTGGCCGGTGTAGCCGAAGGCAAAGTGGTCTCGGCAATGGTGAAGCAGCTTTTACAGTGACCAATTATCAGTTATCAGTGACCAATGATGCAGCAGTTAGCAATTGGTTACTGATAACTGTTTACTGATAATTGGCCATGAAAACTCTCGATATTTTAATGCTTGTTCCACTGCTTTGGGGCGCGTTTAACGGCTACCGGAAAGGCCTGCTGGTTGAGATGGTGGCGGTGCTGGCGTTTGTGGTGGCGATGATTGTGGGGTTTCGGTTTCTGGCCTTTGGCATTGACCTGCTCAGCCCCTACATCAGCCGCGAACTGGCCCGGAAACTCCTGCCGGTGCTGGGCTTTTCGGTGATCTTTTTCCCGGTCGTATTTATGGTGAACCGGCTGGGGTTCTGGCTGCGGAGCAAGTTGCGCCAAACGCTGCTCGGCACGTTCGATAGTGTGGCCGGGGCTGCGGTTGGCGTTTTTACGTGGGTCTTCGGAATTAGTGTGATACTCTGGCTGTTAAGTTATCTGCACGTGACCATTCCGGCCACGCAAACCAACGGCGCGTACCTGTATCCGCTCGTTCGACCCGTTGCGCCGTTGGTGATGAACAAAACCGCCGACTGGCCCAAAAAAATCGGAACGCAGATGACGCAGATTTAAACCGATTTTGGCAGATTTTCTTTAGTTGTAATTGAAAAAATCTGCTAAAACCTCCTTAAATCTGCGTCATCCGCGTTCTAATGTTCCAATCATGAAACACGACATCCGCAAACAAACAACGGCTCAACTGGCCGACTGGCTCAAAGCCCAAAATGAGCCGGGTTTCCGCGCTAAACAGATTCAGGAATGGCTCTGGAAAAAATCGGCAACGGAATTTGCGGCTATGAGTAATCTGTCGAAACCGCTGCGCGAAAAACTTGAAACCGAGTTCGAAATTCGTCCTCTGACCGTTGCCACCCAACAACGCAGTAGCGACGGAACGGTGAAATCGTCGTTCCGGCTGTACGATGGCAATTTGGTTGAAGGGGTGTTGATCCCCTCGCTCCGTAACGATGAGCAAGACCGAATGACAGCCTGCGTATCGAGTCAGGTGGGTTGTTCACTAACCTGTACATTCTGCGCCACCGGCTACATGGAACGCAAACGCAACCTCGATGCCGCCGAGATTTACGACCAGGTGGTACTGATTAACCGACAGGCCACCGAGCATTTCGATGCTCCGCTCACCAACATCGTGTATATGGGCATGGGCGAGCCGCTGCTGAACTACAAAAACGTGCTGGAATCGGTGCAGAAAATCACCTCGCCCGACGGACTGGGAATGTCGCCAAAACGCATCACGGTCTCAACGGCGGGCATTGCCAAGATGATAAAACAACTCGGCGACGACGCGGTGAAGTTTAACCTGGCCCTATCGCTGCACGCGGCCAACGAGCAGAAACGCAACCAGATTATGCCTATTAACGAGACGAACTCGCTGGCAAATCTGGCCGAAGCCCTAACTTATTTCTACAAAAAAACCGGCACCCGCGTCACCTTTGAGTACATCGTGTTTTATAATTTTAACGATACCGCCCAGGACGCACAGGAACTGTATGAATTCACGAAGCGCGTACCGGCCAAGGTCAACATCATTGAGTATAACCCCATTGCCGAAGCCGATTTTAAAAACACCGATCCGCAAACGCTCGACAAGTTTGCCGGGTATTTAGACAGCCGGGGTGTGATTGTGAACGTGCGCCGGAGCCGGGGCAAAGACATTGATGCCGCCTGCGGGCAGTTGGCGGGAAAAAGCCCCTTAACAATTTCTTAATCCGGGTGCAGTGGGATTGCCTTACTTTTGCGCGTATTAAAAACGGCACATAATCCATTCCCACTCATTATGTTTGGTTTAGAGACTACTACATTCGTTCTTCTTTTTGTGAGCCTGTTCTGCGCCTGTGCCTTTGAGTTTGTCAATGGCTTTCACGACACGGCCAACGCCGTGGCAACGGTAATTTACACCAACGCGCTCAAACCGACAGTGGCCGTTATCTGGTCGGGTATCTGGAATTTTCTGGGCGTGTTGGCCGGTGGTATCGGCGTGGCAATGGGTATTGTAAACCTGCTGCCGGTTGAGTTGCTGGTTGACCAAAACGTGTATCACAGCCTGGCAATGGTACTAGCCCTGCTGCTGAGTGCCATTATGTGGAACGTGGGTACCTGGTATTTCGGCCTGCCGAGTTCGAGTTCGCACACACTTATCGGTTCAATTCTGGGCGTGGGGCTGGCGTTCTCAACCATGCCCGAACACAAAGACGGCAGTTCGGCAGTGAACTGGGAAAAAGCCATCGAAACATTTCAAGCCCTCTTACTCTCGCCCTTGCTGGGGTTCAGTTTGGTAATCGGACTGATGTTTATTCTGCGCCGGCTCATTCCTGAACAAACCCGCGACGAACTCTTCAAAGAGCCAAAGAAAAATATGCCCCCACCAACCTGGATTCGGGCTATTCTGATTGCCACCTGCACCTTTGTGAGTTTCTTTCACGGCAGCAACGACGGGCAGAAAGGGGTGGGACTAATTATGCTGATCTTGATCGGGATTACGCCCGCGTTCTTCGCCCTTGACCCCGCCCGCGACTTAGCCACGATGCAACCAAATGTGACCGCCATCAGCCAGGTTATCTCGAAAATTGACCCCACTGGCCTGGCCGAAGCCGATCAAAAGCGACTTGCCCAAACCCGCGACGAACTCACCGACCTGAATACCGCCCTGGCCGGCAAACTTGAAGACGGCAAGTTTCCGGTGGCCAAACGCCTGGAGGTTCGGAGCGATTTGCTGCTCATCAACAACAACATCAAGAAACTGTCTGGAAGCGAGCAGATAAACCTGAGTGCCGAAGACAAGGCCACACTGAACACGAACCTGAACGAAAAATCGGGGCTGCGCCGATTCACCGATTACGCCCCGACCTGGGTAATTCTGATGATTGCCCTCTCGCTGGGCCTCGGCACGATGGTTGGCTGGCGACGGATTGTGGTGACGGTGGGCGAAAAAATCGGGAAGCAGCACCTGACTTACGCTCAGGGTGCATCAGCCGAGTTGGTTGCCGCCATCACCATTGGCACGGCTTCGGCCATCAAACTGCCCGTCAGCACCACGCACATCCTGTCGTCGGGTATTGCCGGTAGCATGGTTGCCAACAAAGGACTTAAAAATTTGCAGGGCGACACGATTCGGAATATCGCACTGGCCTGGGTGCTGACGCTGCCGGTGTCGATCCTGCTGTCGTTTTCGCTGTATATCCTCTTCCGGGCAATATTTTAAAAATAAGACGTAAGACAAAAAAGGACGTAAGGAGAAAGACAAAAAGCTTGTGCGCTCACGTCTCTCTTTTTGCGTCCTTTTTGCCTTTTTTCCAACCAAATGGCTCTAATCCTCCCCGTCAACGGAATCTCTCCTATTTACGGCGACAATTGCTGGTTTGCGCCCAACGCCACTATTGTGGGTGATGTAACGATGGGGCAGGATTGCACAGTTTGGTTTAATGCCGTTGTGCGGGGTGATGTAAACCGCATCGTCTTCGGCAACCGCTGCAACGTGCAGGATGGAGCCGTGATTCACTGCACCTACCAGAAATTTGCCACCACCATTGGCGATTACGTCTCCATTGCCCACAACGCCGTTGTGCATGGCTGCACGGTTGAAGACCGGGTGCTGATTGGCATGGGAGCCATTGTGATGGACGGAGCCGTGATTGGCGCGGGGAGTATTATTGCTGCCGGAGCCATTGTGACGCAGCATACCGTTGTGCCGCCGGGCAGTATTTATGCCGGTAATCCGGCGCGGCTGCTCAAGTCGGTCTCGCCCGAACAGGCCGAAATCTTCATGCGAACGGCGGACAATTACGTGCTGTATGCCAGTTGGTTCCAGTAAGGATTTCCTACAAAAACTGCCCCAAATCGAGCCCCAGCACCTCAGAAAACGATGTTTCGGTGGCTACCCCGCCTTCTCCTTTTCGGTAGCGAAGCCAATCGCCGGTGCGGTAATTATAGACGAATCCCTCAAGGATGCCGTATCGGTTATGGTCAATGAGTTGGACAACCTTCCAGAGGTCATTTTTCTCACCTCGTCCCCGACTTACCTCAATAATAATCCGGGTCTCTTCCGTTTCAGGGTCCGATAGACTTACATCAGGAACCGAATGGCCTGGCCCCTCGGCAAGCGGTGTCTCAGGCAACGGCTCAAGGGCAATCGTTTTTTTTCGGTAAAAAAGTATGCCCAGCCCAACGATTAATTTACTGATAACGCGCTGATGGTCTAACGGCGAATTGGTGCCGTCTTCTTCAACCGTAAAGGGCTTGGTGTATGGCAGGTCGTACATCGTTTTCTGTTTTTCAGGCTAATATACAGCAACTTGTTCGGGTTGGTATACATACCGACCGTTCGCTAAATGAGCGGCACCAACTGGCTTCATTATCAATACATTGGCTGTATAATTTCCACTCTGCCAATGACTACTGCGTCCGATTCTCCCGCCCCTACTCTACCCGCCGAACCGGCTCTCGGCGCGGTTCAAAAACATACGCACGATTCGGCCTTTGCCCGCATCGCCCTCGGTTTATCCGGTGGTGGTTTTCGGGCGGCAGCCTACGGACTCGGTACGCTCAACGCCTTGCATTTGCTCGGCCTGCTCGATAATGTTCACCAACTATCAACGGTTTCGGGTGGCACGTTTGCCGGGGCGTTTTATGCCCTCCGGCGCAAACAGGGTCAGAATTTCGAGACCATTTACACCGACTTCCGCGCCAAATTAGCCGGCGATACCCTACTGCCAAACGCTTTGACCAGATGGAAAAAAGCGATTCAAAAAAAAGGCGCGAACTACAAACTCATCCGGGCATTTGCCAATGTCTATCACGATGACTTCTTCGGCAATACCACGTTTGGTGAATTTTGGGAAGCCGACAAAGACCCAAATCAGCCGTTTCACATTCAGACCCTGATTTTTAATTCGACCGAGCTTTATTCGGGGCTAACGTTCCGGTTTCAACACGCGGCTTTCTTATCCGATACCATGAATGACCCTGACGAAGGACAACGACCGGGTTATTTCATCGGCAACGGCAATGTGCATATCACCCCCGATGTAGCCAAAACATTGCGGCTGGCCGATGTGGTGGCCGCTACCTCATGCTTTCCGGTTGGGTTTGAGCCGTTGGTCCTGCCCGACGATTTTCTGCCGCCCAACCCTTCCCTACCTGTGCTGCTGAATCGGGGTGGAAAACAACTGACCGATGCAGACGGAACGGCTATCACCCGGCTGGCTCTGTTAGATGGCGGTATTTATGACAATCAGGGTATTGATAGTCTGCTGACCGCCAACCAACGCAACAGGAAATACGTTGAACCGAAAAATCCAGCTTACTATGCGCTCACGCCCGCCGAAAAACAACTCCTTGACCCCTCGACTATGCTGCTGATTGCCGACGTTGCCAGTGCCAACCTTGACCTCTACGATGCGCCAACGCCCGGCCCGGCCCCGGCCAACGCGCGTTCGCTGCGGCAATGGGGTGGTCTCTGGCGCACGGTGCAGTGGGGATGTCTATCCGTTTTACTGCTGATGGTATTGGTGATGTGTTGCAACGGTCGCGGCAGCTTCGGGGCCGGACTACTGGCCGGGGTAGCCCTGGCGGGCTTGGCAATCACCCTGGCCGGGCAGTGGGTGTGGCAGAAAACAAATAGATTTTTCAACGATAAAGCTCCTGACATTCAGCCGATAGCGTTACCGCCGTTACTGCGACTCACGCTGCCACAACTGTGGTATCTACTCAAAGTTCGGATAAATAGCTTGGTATCACTATTACTGGATATTTTTCTGCGCCGGGTGAGAAGCCAAAACTACGGGCAGGTATTCACCAACGACGACGATAATGAACTGCTCAAAACCCTGACTGTTGTGCCGAGCATCATCGGCGGCATTGTCCGGGATTTTAAACGCCCTCACAAACTTGTTCCGGACAAAAAATCGGTGCGCGATGAATTGGCGGCTGTTTATAAGACCGTTCTGGAAGCCAGCAAAATGGGAACCACGCTCTGGTGGCTCAAAGACAAAAAACGGTTTACGCTCATCATTGCCAGTGCCGAAATTACGCTGTGCTACCGGCTGCTCCTGCGGTTTGAAAAATACCCGCCATCTGGTGCCGGCGGAGAAGAAGTCCGTCGGCGGGCCAAATTAATGTGGGATGCTTACCAACTGGGCGGGCCGAATTTTTTGCTGCATCCGGCTCTGCTCAACTTAATCAGCAACACAACCCGCCCCCCAACCGCCGAAGAGTTGGTTCGGGAAGCCCGGAAATACCCGCAATCTGATTTTTTTGCCTGATTTTCACATCGTTACCAACCAAACAATGACTACCAAAACCAGACCTAAAGCCGCAGCCGCCGAGCCGTCGTTCGCGCTGAACATCACCGATGCCTCGCTCAAACCCGTTTATCGGCGACTGCGCGGCTATGCCTTCGACCCCAGCTATGCCAACCAACTCGATGCCATCGGTGTCAATACGGTTGTGTATCCTATTCGCTGGGAAGACCTATCTGCCGGGCCAATCGGCGAGTATGTGGCCGTGATTGACGTTGACCCCGCCAGTGGCGTGTTTTATCCGCCCGTTGATTTAGACGACCCGCGTCTGCTGGCGCAGGATGGCCTGCCACCGTCGGAGAGCAACCCGCAGTTTCATCAGCAGATGGTTTATGCCGTTGCCATGCTCACAATTCAGAACTTCGAGAAAGCCTTGGGGAGGCCCGCGCAGTGGTCGTCAACAGAATTTGAACGAGGGAAGCGCGAGCAGTTTGTGCCGCAGTTGCGGATTTATCCCCACGCCATCCGCGAGGCCAACGCCTATTACAGTTCGCAGAAAAAAGCGGTGCTGTTCGGGTATTTTTCGGCCCGCCCCAGCGATGTAGCCCTGCTCATGCCCGGCAGTTTAGTATTCTCGTGTTTGTCACACGATATTATCGCTCACGAAGTTACGCACGCACTGATTGATGGCATTTATAAGCGATACGTGATGCCGATTCACGAAGACACGCTGGCGTTGCACGAAGCGTTTTCTGATTTAGTCGCTCTTTTTCAGCACTTTACGTTTCCCGATATTTTAGAGAGTCAGATTGCACGGGCGCGGGGCAACCTAAGCGGAGGGCAGCAGTGGCTCTCGCAATTAGCGCAGCAATTCGGGCTGGCAATCGGGCAATACAGTGCACTGCGGGAGGCCATTGGCCGCACCGAAGACGGCAAACCCGCCAAACCCGATCCCGCCGAACTCGCCCAGGCCCGCGAGCCTCACCGCCGGGGCAGTATTCTGGTGGCGGCTGTGTTTGATGCGTTCCTGAACATCTATAACCGCCGAACTGCCGACCTCTACCGCATTGCCACCGATGGCCGGGGTATCTTGCCCGACGGCGAAATTCACCCCGATCTGGTGCGTCGGCTGGCCGACGAAGCCTCCCGCACGGCCAAACAGTTTTTGTCGCTCTGCATCCGGGCGTTGGATTACTGCCCGCCCGTTGGCACCAGTTTCGGCGAGTTGCTGCGGGCAATGGTCACCGCCGATGTTGACCTGGTGCCAAACGACCCGCTCGGCTACCGCATCGCCCTCATCGAATCCTTCAAGCGGTGGGGCATTTACCCAGTTGGAGTTCGCAGTTTGTCGGTTGAAACGCTGTCGTACTATGCCTACACAGAACAGGAATTGCTCCGGCTTAATAACGCCCCAAAATCGGCCATGCCCAAAGCTATATTCGACCTGAAAGAAATTGTCAGAAACTACTACAACGAGACGGCCATCCACCTCACAAATCGGCAAGAACTGTTCCGCCTTTCCCTTGATTATAAAGAAAAAATGCACCGGCTCATTGCCAGTTTCGCGCCGGATACCCGGCGCGTATTTCAGGACTTAACCGGCCTGTTGCTCTGCCGGGAGGATTACGATGCGTTTTGTCGCAACAGCAAACTGGCGATAAATCGGATACAGGAGCGTCTCGAAAAAAAGGGTCAACCTTATTTCACCGCTAACCGCGTCTGGATGGAAGCCATTGAACCAACCGACCCGAAGGCATCGGCCCATAAAAAACCGAAAGCCGACCGAAAACTCAGTTTTGAGGTTCATTCGCTCAACCGGGCGCAGCGCGTCGGGCCAGATGCCAACGTCCTCAATCAGGTGGTTATGACCATCATGCAACGCTGCACCGTTGGCCTCACCGACGGGCAGGAGTACGAATTTAAAGGCGGCTGTACGATGGTGATTGACATTGACCTAAAAACAATCCGGTTTATCAGTAAAGGTTTACTAAGTCATTTTGAAACCGTTATCAATACCGACCGGCTCACCGACGAACTCCTCCGCCGGTATCACACCAACCAAACCGAGGGAGAATCCCCGTTCGCGCTGTCGTCGTGGCCCGCCGATAACGCTGATTATGAACCATTTGCCCTGCTTCACGGCCATAATTAAACCCCTATCAACCATGCCAACGCTGCAATCAATTACCATCAGAATGTACTATACCGGCTTCGGCGACTGCTTCCTGCTCACCTTCCGGTATAGCGACAACTCCGCCAAAACACTCTGGATTGACTTTGGCGCACGCAGCGGCAAGGCCGACGGGATGCGGGCCATCGCCAAACACCTCAAACAATACCTGACCGACGCGGGCCTGACCCGCAATGGCAAACCGTTTGTGGATGTGCTGGCCATTACGCACGAGCATCAGGATCATATTTCAGGATTCAAACAGGCGGCTGCCGAGCTGGGTCTCGATGATGGGAACACCGACAATGATCCGCTCGACATTGGGCAGGTGTGGTTTGCCTGGACCGAAGACCCCGATAATGACCTCGCCAAAGCCTGGCGAACCCACAAACAAGCGAGTCGGCTGGCCTTGCAAAAAGCTACCCAACAGGTGGCAGCAATGGCGGCTGCCCCGGCCATGTTGGTGAGCCGGTTGGGGATGCTAGCCGGTTTTGAGTTTGCCGCCCACGAAACTGACGACGAAGCCGACGGTCAGAATCCGGCAGCAGCCAACGCCCAACGGCTGAATTTTGATTTCGCCCTGCATAACAGCTATCAGGCATTGATCGAGAAAGTAGGCCGCGAAAACGTGCATTATCTGCGCCCCGGCCACACTGGCCCCGATAAGTCTATACATCCAGGCGACATTATCGGCAAATTAGCGGGTTCCGTGCCGGGTGCAACGGTTTTTCCGGGTCTGACGCTGTTTGTCCTCGGCCCACCCGAAGACCTGAAAATCATCCGGGCCGGTGACCCTCAATGGGCCAATTCGCTCCGAATTGATGCAGATGCGTTTGGCATCGGCGAAAGCCATTTCGCGCACGCCGATAAAGACCCGGAAAACACAAAGCCAGAGGATTTTTGGTATTACGTCCGCAAAGCTCCGTTTGATGAGGAGTTCGTGCTGCCCATTGACCTCAACAGCCAGAAATTACCCGAAGGCGTTACCCAGTCATATCACGAGCAAACGCCAGTCAGTCAGCGATTAACAAAGCAATTCGGTGAGTTGAAAAAAACGGACGTCTTCAACAGCTATTTCAACAAAGATCAAGCCTGGCGACAAATCAACACCGACTACCTGATGGGTACCGACGATCTGGCAATCAAACTCAACACGGGTGTGAACAATACGAGTCTGGTGCTGGCAATGGAGATTGGACAAACGGGCGAGGTGCTGTTTTTTTCCGGCGATGCCGAATTTGGGGTTTGGGATGACTGGGAAAAAGACCGGATCAGCCCCGAACGAGTCGGGAAACGACAATACACCTGGACACTACCCGACGCGGGCAATCAAAACAATCCGCCCCGCGTCGTAACGGTCGAAGACCTGATGGCCCGCACCGTTTTCTACAAAATGGGGCATCACGGCAGCCACAATGCCACGCCCAACACGCGGGGCGTTGATAAACTAAGCAACCCGCACTTGCACAGCATGATTCCGGTTGATGAGGCAAAAGCCAAGCGTTTCGCCTGGAACGATATTCCATACAAAGAGCTGGTTCCTCGGTTTGGCGGACGAACTATTCCGCACATTCGATCTGATAAAGCCACCGATGCCAGCATTGCCGAAGCACAACGGCTCACCGATGCCAACCCAATGCCATCGGGGGCGGTTGTTGCCTGGAGTAAAGACCCAACAGGCAATTTGTATGTTGACTGGAAACTGATAGTAGCCTGAAAAGTAGTTGCGTACATGCAGCTTGCAGTATTCTTATTGACGTGCTTATTGGTCTGACTGACCTGTTTACCGTATGCCGGTGGCCCAGAGAGCCGCCGGTTTTTTTTTAGTGCCGGATGCAACACTCCGCCCAAACGTGCATCTTTAGTTTGTAAACCTCTTAATCGCGCTGCTGCCTGCTTGGAACCGAAAATTTACCTTGACAAAACCATTGATTTGGTTGAACGCTGCCGGGCGGGCGAGCGAAAGGCACAATATGACCTGTATCGGCAATACAGCAAGGCCATGTATAACGTCTGTCTCCGCATTGTGGGCCACGAAGCCGAGGCCGAAGATGTGTTGCAGGATGCGTTTCTGGATGCCTTTACGCACCTCGGCTCGTTTCGGGGGCAAAGCACATTTGGGGCGTGGCTCAAACAGATTACCGTAAACCGGGCCATCGGCCACCTCCGCAGCCGTCGGCTTAATTTGGTTAGTACCGACGGGCAACGGATTGGCGAAGACGACGGAATAGACATCGCCGACACTGAACCCATTGACGAGGCTGGCATTCAGTGGGAAGTAGAGCGCGTCAGACGGGCGGTGCAAACCCTGCCCGAAGGCTACCGCGTGGTGCTGTCGCTGTATTTATTTGAAGGATACGACCACGAAGAAATCAGCAACGTGCTGAATATTAGTGAAGTAACGTCACGCTCGCAGTATATGCGGGCTAAGAAAAAAATATTGGAACTACTACGATGAACAACCTCGAACGATTTGTCCGGGATAACCGCGAGGATTTCGATAGCCACGAACCCTCGCCCGACCTCTGGGCCAAGATAGCCGATACGCTTCCGGCAGGTACGACCAATGCCGCCGACATACAATCCGGCACGGTGGCTTATACCCCACAGCCGCCTATTGCTGCCACGAGTGAAAAAAATGCGGTTATCCGCCCACTTAACGGCTACAAACTACGCGGCAGTGACGGCGGGCAATGGCACGGCTGGGCGGTGGCGGCATCGGTAGCAGTGCTATTGATGGCGGGCGGTTTCTGGTGGCTCAATCACCGCTACGGCGTGACCGAACAGCCTGACGTAGTGGCCGTTAGCCCGGCCTATGCCAACCAGTTTGTGCAATATGCCCGGCTGATTGACACCAAACAGAACGAGCTTCGGCAGATCACCAAAAGCAACCCGGCCCTGTATAAGCAGTTTGCCGCTGACCTCGACCGGCTCGAAAGCAGTTATCAGAACCTACGCGCCGAACTGCCCGAAAACCCGAATCAGGACGTGTTAATTCGGGCCATGATTCAGAATTTAGATTTACAAATTAGTCTGCTCAATGAACAGTTGCGCGTGATTGAGCGCATGAAACAACAAACCCATGAAAATTATCTATAACCTGCTCTGGTTCTGTACCTTACCCCTGCTCACGCTGGCCGGTACACCCGAAGAAGACCCCAACAACGTTGAGAAAAAGAAAACCATTCTGAAAGTCTACGACGTGGACAATACCGATAACCTGCTGATAGACAATCAGTTTGGTCAGGTCTCTATTGCCCTCTGGGACAAACCCGAAATCCGGGTGCAGATCGTGGTCACGGCTTCGTCATCGTCGGACGAACGCGCCCAACGCGCCCTCGACGCAGTGGAGATTGAAGACAAACGTACTGGCAACCAGATTATGGTGAAAACACACCTGAACAAGGGTGGTGGTTCGGGCTGGAACTGGGGTAACGGCGACAAACCCAACTCACTGCGGATTGATTACGTGGTTTCGATGCCGCACCAGAACGCCCTCAGCGTCAGAAATCAGTTTGGCAACACGAGCATCCCGGCGTTTCAGGCCGCGCTCACGGTTCATTCGCGCTACGGCAATTTCACCGCCGACCAACTCGGCAACCAAAACGATATTGACGTAGCCTACGGCAAAGCGAACATCGGGACGATGGACATCGGGAAATTAGCGATCTCGTACTCAACATTAGACGTGACGAAAGTGAACACGCTGACGCTGGTCAATAAATTCGGCAAGATGACCATCGGTGATGTGGGGCGGTTAGATGCCAACATCGGCTACTCCGGGGCCAAGATCGGCACCCTCCGCGAGTGGGGAAAAATCAAGCTCGATTTTTCGGGTGGCTTCCGCATTGGCCAACTCAAATCAGCGGATAACGTGGATATTAGATCATCGTATTCGTCGGTGGCCTTACCTTTAGACGATAACACGGGCTACGATTTTGATGTGACGGTGAGTTATGGCAACTTCAGTTATGGCAGTGGGCAACCCGTGAAGTTCACACTCCAGCCCGATGAAGACGGCAAACAGGGCCCTAAATTCACGAAGCAATACACGGGTAAAATCGGGAAAGGCTCCGGGCCGAAGGTGAAAGTAGTGTCGTCGTTCGGGAACGTGAATTTCAGATAACGCTGCTCTCAGACAGATTCACCAGATTCAGTATCAAGACCAGCTTCGGCCAGCGTGGTATCTAATTGAGCATCCGAAACGGCATCCTGATCGGCTTTGTCATAGATTGTCAGGAGGTAAATCGTCTCCTGCACAATCTTGCCGCAAGTAATCACGCGCCTACCGCCCCGTTTACCTTTGCCTTTTGACGAAATTGCCAGCCGGATTTTATAGTAGTCTTTGCCCAACGGTGCGCCTTGTATCGGGTCATTGAGTAGAAGTTCACGGAGGGAAATCAGGTCTTTGGCAAGCGGCCTGTGCTTCTTGAACAACTTTTTTGCGTCACGCTCAAACTTGTCGGTGAGTTCAATCGTGTAACTCATCAATCAGTTGATCGAGCGATTTCCGTTTGATTTTCCCTTGCTGATGTAGTTCTACTTCATTCAACGCTTCTTTGAGTCCGTCAATCCATTCGCGCTCTTCGGGCGTAAAAGTTGGTTTACTCGACTACAACTTCCATCTTTCTGCTAGGTTTAGACGCTAAAAATGGTGATTCACTTTTTCCGAAACTGATAGGCCAGCCCCAGATGCGAATAAAAGACTCCGCTTTTGAAATTGGCTCTTGAATACGGCGAAAGCTCAAACGCAGCCCGTAGGCCGGAGACATACGGTACCGCCACCCGAACGCCCGCGTGCAGCGCATAGCCCTCCAGAATATCATCATCAACCAGGGTATTCAGTGCATTGAACCGCACACTGGCCCCGACGTAGTAATTGGCGTTTGGCGTTCTCCTGACGTTAATCATCGGGGCCAGCGTGGTGCTGAGTGAACCAAACAATGTGTTGGTCTGCACCCGTGCATCAATCCACGCCAGCCGGTTGGGGTTGCTGCTGACGGCGATAAACTGGCTCCCGCCAAACGGGTAATACGACACCGAGGCCTGCCCGAAGGCAGTGAAAGCAGAACAGAAAAAGAGAAAAGAGAAAATTTTTTTCATCGTCGGGCTTTCATCTTGTTGCTCGATGCAGGTTGAGCCTGCATTTGATTCATTTTCTTCATCATCTTTTTCATATCGTCAAATTGCTTAATCAAGTTGTTGACTTCCTGAATGCTTGTGCCACTGCCCGACGCAATCCGTTTTTTGCGGCTCCCGTCTATCAGTTCGGGTTTTTCGCGCTCTTTCGGGGTCATCGAGCCAATCATGGCCTCAATCGGCTTAAACGAGTTATTGTCAATATCTAATTCTTTCACAAACTGATTCATGCCCGGAATCATACCCATCAAATCTTTGATGTTTCCCATCTTTTTGATTTGCTGCAACTGAGACTGGAAGTCGTTAAAATCGAACTGATTTTTCCGCATCCGGGCGTTGATCCGCTTGGCATCTTCGTCATCAAAGGCTTGCTGGGCGCGTTCTACGAGCGACACCACGTCGCCCATACCCAGAATCCGGCTTGCCATCCGGTCGGGGTAAAACACGTCGAGCGCGTCCATTTTCTCGCCCGTGCTGATGAACTTGATGGGCTTGTTCACCACCGTCCTGATCGAGAGGGCGGCCCCGCCCCGCGAATCCCCGTCGAGTTTGGTCAGTACCACGCCGTTAAAATCGAGCCGGTCGTTGAAGGTTTTGGCGGTGTTCACCGCGTCCTGCCCCGTCATCGAATCCACCACAAACAGGGTTTCGGTGGGGTTCAGGGCGCGTTTCACAGCTTCGATTTCGGCCATCATCACCTCGTCAACGGCGAGTCGTCCGGCGGTATCCACAATCACGATTTTCTTGCCCGTTCGTTTGGCCTGCGCCACGCCGTTCATCGCAATTTCGACCGCGCTTTTGTTGTCGGGTTCGGCATAGACCTCCACGCCAACCTGCTCGCCGAGTACTTTAAGCTGGTCAATAGCTGCCGGGCGGTAGATGTCACAGGCCACAAGCAACACGCCCCGGCCTTGTTTTTTGAGGTAACTGGCAAGTTTGCCGGAGAACGTGGTTTTGCCCGAACCCTGCAAACCGGCAATCAGAATAATAGCCGGGTCGCCTTTGGTGTTCAAGGTCTGTACCTCCCCGCCCATGAGTTCTGCGAGTTCTTCCTGCACGATTTTGACGAACAGTTGGCCCGGCTCAATGGCAATCAGTACCTTCCGGTCGAGGGCTTTTTGCTTCACCCGGTCGGTAACTTCTTTGGCAACTTTGTAGTTTACGTCGGCATCGGTCAAGGCCCGGCGCACCTCTTTCACGGTGGCGGCCACGTTGATTTCGGTAATCCGGCCCTTGCCTTTAAGGGTCTTGAAGGCCGTATTGAGTTTGTCTTGTAAGTTCTCGAACATGATGCCGCAAAGATAACACGTTACTATGCTACAACTTTCGTCAGTCCGTTGGCGTTCAATCGCTTTTCTTGGCTCTTGTATGCTCCTGATCGCACCCAATACACTCATCACCTTGCGAGAACCCGTTGAGGTTTTGGGGCCTTACGGCATTAGGCGCAACGTTTCCCGAATCGCGTTGTTTCTGGATGATGGAGCTGCCAGGCTCTCGACTCTGGCAGAAAACTATTCGTCAGACTCGCTATATTTAAGCCAAAAACGCCCCGAATCGTTAGATTCAGGGCGTTTTTCATGCCAATACGTCCAGAAACTTAGACTTTGATTTCCACGTCAACACCGCTTGGGAGGTCGAGTTTCATTAGCGCATCAACTGTTTTGGCCGACGAACTGTAGATGTCAATCAGCCGCTTGTAGGTGCAAAGCTGGAATTGCTCCCGCGCTTTTTTGTTTACGTGCGGAGACCGCAACACAGTGTAAATCTCCTTCTCGGTTGGCAGCGGAATTGGCCCGCTTACCACGGCTCCCGTTGATTTCACGGCTTTCACAATCCGTTCTGCCGATTTGTCAACCAGCGTGTGGTCGAACGACTTTAGTTTAATGCGAATCTTCTGACTCATCGTGTTGGTTCTGATTTATTAGTTGAAAAATACACCCCCGAAAGAACCATTTACTCCGAGGGAAAGCGGTTGGTCTTTAGTGGCAAGTGGTTAGAAACTCAGTCACCTATTTTTGACTAACCACTAATCACCTGCCACTATCCACTAAATTTATGAGTTTCCCTTCGCCTTCGCCACCACGCCTTCGGCTAAGTTTTGCGGCACAACTTCGTAGTGCGAGAACGTCAGGTTAGCCGTTGCCCGGCCCGACGACATCGTGCGTAATTCAGTAATGTAGCCAAACAGTTCCGACAGCGGCACATCACCTTTGATCACCTGCGAGCCAGCCCGCGTATCCATCCCTTTCATAATACCCCGGCGCCGGTTAAGGTCGCCGGTGATTGGGCCGGTGTATTCTTCCGGGGTCAGCACCTCAACGGCCATGATTGGCTCCAGAATTTTGGGGCCTGCCTGCCGCGCTGCTTCACGATAGCCGATCCGGGCGGCCAATTCAAACGACAGCGAATCGGAGTCAACGTCGTGATACGAACCGTGAAATATCCGCACCCGCATCGAATCGAGGGGGTAGCCAGCCAACGGGCCATTAATCATGGCTTCTTTGAACCCTTTTTCGATTGGCGAAATAAATTCTTTTGGAATAACACCACCCACAATGCCATTCACGAACTCCAGACCCGATGGCACAATGCCGTTCTCGTCGGCATCACGCGGGCCAAGGTCAAACACAATATCGGCAAACTTACCGCGACCACCCGTTTGCTTTTTATAGACCTCGCGGTGCTCAATTTTCTTGGTCAGTTTCTCTTTGTAAGCGACCTGCGGTGCGCCCTGATTTACTTCTACCTTAAATTCACGACGCATCCGGTCAATGATAATTTCAAGGTGAAGCTCGCCCATACCCCGGATGATGGTTTGGCCGGTTTCTTCGTTCGACTCTACTTTCAGCGTCGGGTCTTCTTCAAGGAGTTTACCAATCGCTTTCGAGAAGTTGTCCTGATCGGCAGATTTTTTCGGCTCAATGGCATACCCGATAACAGGTTCGGGGAACACCATTGATTCGAGAACAATCGGGTGTTTTTCGTCGCAGAGCGTATCGCCGGTTTTGATGTCTTTGAAACCGACAACGGCTCCGATATCACCCGCCCGCAGTTTATCAATCTGATTCTGCTTGTTGGCGTGCATCTGAAAAATCCGCGAAATCCGCTCTTTGTTACCGGAGCGGGCGTTCAGCACGTAAGAACCTGATTCGAGAACGCCCGAATAGGCCCGCACGAAACACAACCGACCCACATAGGGGTCAGTAGCGATTTTGAACGCGAGCGCGGCAAACGGCTCGGTTTCGTTGGCTTTCCGGGTTACTTCCTGATCCGTGTTTGGGTTAATTCCTTTGATGTCGGGCTTGTCGAGTGGCGACGGCAACAGGGCCATCACATAATCGAGCATGGTTTGAACACCCTTGTTTTTGAAGGCTGATCCGCACAGCATCGGCACAATTTCCATGGCAATCGTGGCTTTGCGGAGGGCCGCCAGAATCTCGGCTTCTGAGATGCTATCCGGGTCTTCAAAGTACTTCTCCATCAACTTATCGTCGAAATCGGCGACAGATTCGAGGAGTTTTTCGCGCCATTCGGTCGCTTCTTCAATCATATCGTCTGGCACCGGAATCTCGGTAAAGGTCATGCCTTTATCGGTTTCGTTCCAGATAATACCCCGGAAGTTAATCAGGTCAACCACGCCTTTAAACTGATCTTCGGCACCGATGGGCAACTGAAGCGGCACGGCGTTTGAACCGAGCATTTCTTTCACCTGCTTCACCACGTTGAGGAAGTCGGCACCGGCGCGGTCCATTTTGTTTACGAAGCCCAAACGCGCCACGTTGTAGTTGTTTGCCAGCCGCCAGTTGGTTTCTGATTGCGGCTCAACGCCATCAACCGAACTGAACAGGAACACCAGCCCGTCGAGAACGCGCAGGGAGCGGTTCACTTCAACCGTGAAGTCAACGTGGCCGGGGGTGTCAATGATGTTTACGCCGTATTTGTGGTCGCGGTAATCCCAGCTAACGGTGGTGGCGGCAGAAGTAATGGTGATGCCGCGTTCCTGCTCCTGCTCCATCCAGTCCATCGTAGCGGCTCCTTCGTGAACTTCGCCGATTTTGTGGCTTACCCCGGCATAGTAGAGAATGCGCTCGGTGGTAGTGGTTTTGCCTGCGTCGATGTGTGCAGCGATACCGATATTTCGGAGGTATCGAAGATCAGTTGCCATATTATTGCTTTATGAAATGAAGGTTGCTTTTCTGATTAAGTCTGTCTGCCCATTGATTATTAGACACACATTTTTGAAATCAGGACGCAAAATTACTGAAATTCAGACGCATTTCAAAACCAATGTTGGACTTTAGGCGTAGTGCAAGATTAAGAAATGTAGGGGACGGGTTGAGGAAGAAGGACGAAAATGAGAAAAGACGAGAGACAAAAACGAAGAGAGACGGTCTTTCGTCTCCATATCTTTGGTCTGAAATCCCTAAAAAAACAGAAGCCCCGCTATTGGCAGGGCTTCAGGGGGTTTGTTCCGTTGCGAGTCGCATAAAACGGGTTTTAGTCAGTTAGCTGGAAATGCAATCGCACTAAGTGGGTTTCGGCCAACTGATCTGGAGTAACGTTCAGTTTTTTGCCGACCAACTGCCGGGCGATGTCAGCATTCAGGCGGTCGTTTCCACTGAATACTTCGAGCCGTGCGAGTCGTTTATCATCGTTGACCGTGAACCGGATCATCACCACGCAGTTCGTGCCGTTTTCGCGCAGGATGTCGGGGTAAGTCAGGTTTCTGGCCAAACTACGCTCTAAGCGGATGATTGCCGCGTTGGTTTGTACGTTTACAGTGGCGGTTGATACTGTCTTTTCGGGCGTTTCGGCATACGAGTTTGCAGCGAAAAGTACACTCATCAATAGGGGAACTACTACTTGCTTCATGGCTTTAGTATTTTTTTAGGTAAAAAAATGGTTGCCCATATTGGCAACCGGATTGCAATGTTACGCAAATGTTAAGCGTATGTTATTTTAATGTTAAATTTTATGGGTTGGTTCCCCCGACAAACCTAAAATTTCGGGTTGGAATAGCGTATTGATCAAGTGAATTTACACTGAGTAATTTCTGCTCCGGGTAACGCAATGCAGTGAGTTTTCCGGCAAAACAGCAACCCGTATCAATATTGATAGTATTGTTGAGCAAACGCGCTTCGGCAACCGGCGTGTGTCCATGCACCACCATTGCCGAACCTGCGTAGGTAGCGGCCCAGTCTATCCGCACGGGTAAACCAAACTCATCAGTCTGGCCGGTGGTGGGGCCAAACAAACAGAAGGCTTTCACCGCTTTAGGATTGGCTCCGGGCCGTTGCATCCGCTCATCGAGGCCGGCGTGGGCCACAAGTAGCCGCCCCTCGTCTAACCGCAAAAAATACGGCAGCCCGGCCAGGAATGTCTCTACTTCGGCCAGAAAAGCGGGCGGCTGTTTGCTGAATTGCGCCCAGGTTTCGGCCAGACCATAATTGAGCGAAACGGTACGGCCACAGAGTTTTCGAAGCAGTTTATCGTCGTGATTACCCGGCACACACAAGGCCACACCTTGCCGCACCAATGCCATCACCTGCCGCAAGACCCGTACCGAATCTGGCCCGCGATCAACCAAATCGCCCACAAAAACGAGTTTACGCCCGGCAGGATGCACATAATCGAGCACTGCCGGGCCAACATCTGATTCAGACGACCGGGCCGAAAAACCAACGTAACCCAATCGTTCGAGCAGCAGCGTGAGTTCGTCGTAACAACCATGCACATCGCCGATGATGTCGAACGGGCCGGTTTGGGCACTCACGCCCGCTGGTGACGAT
The DNA here is from genome assembly GCA_038247465.1 of Cytophagales bacterium. GTDB lineage: Bacteria > Bacteroidota > Bacteroidia > Cytophagales > Spirosomataceae > JBBRNH01. The sequence continues at coordinate 19,920 of JBBRUV010000003.1, read as the reverse complement.
GGGCGGGTGATTACAGCCTGAACCATATCATCGGCAGACTGAAACTGGTGTACCTGCACAAACCCCTCGGCAGCTAACTGCGCGGGTTGGGTGGACTGATGCAGCCGGGCTTGTTGCCGGATTAACACTTCGGGGTCAAAATCGCGGTCGGGGCGGGTTTGCAATCGGTCGCGGAGCAGGTCAATCGGCAGGTCAAAAATGAGCGCGACGGCCTGACAATTAAACGTCTGCGCCTGTTCGAGAAACCGTTTCCGGTCGCTGCTTTTTACATTTGTAGCATCAATAACGGTCAACAGGCCGCGTTTCAAGCGTTTTTCGACTACCTGATGTACGAGATCAAAGGCATCTTTGGTTGCCGTCTGATCATTTTCATCGTCGGCAACAACGGCCCGATAATAGTCAGACGATACAATTTCGGCGGGGCGGAAGTGATGCCGGGCAAACGTAGTTTTGCCGGAACCACTCACGCCAATCAGCAGAATCAGGGCACGTTCTGGGATTGTAATATTCATACTGGAAAATAAGTATCTTTCGCTCAAACCTAACCCGTTTTTAGATGACCTCAGCACCCGCTCCTTTACCCCATTCATCCGAACCAGCCATTTTGCAACCCGCGCCCGTCCGGCGACTCAAATCGCTTGATGCGCTCCGGGGCTTCGATATGTTCTGGATTATCGGGGGAGAAGAGATCTTTCACGTGCTGGCCCAGACAACGGGCTGGGCCGGGGCCGTGTTTATGGCCGACCAGTTCACCCACGTTGCCTGGAACGGCTACCGGCCCTACGACAATATTTTTCCACTGTTTCTATTTCTGGCCGGTGTCTCAACGCCATTTGCCATCGGTAGCCGCATCGAAAAAGGCGATGCCCGCGCCAGTCTCGCCCGCAAGATCATTCAGCGTGGCCTGATTCTGGTCTTGCTCGGCGTTCTATATAATAATGGCCTGTTTCAGAAACCAATCGGCGAGTGGCGTTTTCCGAGCGTTCTGGGCCGAATTGGGCTGGCCGGGATGTTTGCCCAACTCATTTATCTCTACACCTACCCCAACCAACGTGCTCAGTATCTGTGGTTTGGCGGGCTGTTGCTCGGCTACTGGGCGTTGCTGGCATTTGGGTCTGCGCCGGGTTTTGCCCCCGGAGACCTCACGATGGACGGTAACATTGTGAGTTATTTAGACAGACTGATTCTACCGGGAAAACTTCACAAAACAATTCATGATCCCGAAGGCTTATTCTCAACCCTGCCCGCCATCGGCACCGGCTTGCTGGGTATTTTTGCCGGAACGCTTCTCCGTCGAAAGGACATGGCCGAAACCCGCAAAGTATTGTGGCTGACTGGTTTAGGGGTCAGTTGTGTGGCGGCTGGGTGGCTCTGGAATCTGGTACTGCCGGTGAATAAAAATCTTTGGACGAGTTCGTTTGTGCTGGTGGCTGGCGGCTGGAGTTTCCTGCTACTGGCGTTGTTTTACTGGATCATTGACGTGCGGAGCTGGCATCGGTGGTCGTTTTTCTTTGTCGTAATCGGCATGAATTCCATCCTGATTTATCTGGCCGGTGAGGTAATTGACTTTGATCACGCCACGGAGTATTTGTTTGGCGGGGTGCTGCAACACGCCGGTTTAGCGGTAGAAAGCGTAGGCATGGTGCTTGGATTTCTGACCGTAAAATGGGCGTTTCTGTATTTCCTGTATCGCAAAAACGTGTTCCTCAGGGTCTGATTTTGGGGGAGACCGCAGAAAATCACTACGCACAATAAACAAATTGACCACTGTACTGGAAAAACTGCTATTATTGAGCAGAAAATCAGACCGGCCAACCGCCACACAAACAAATAATACAATGAAAAAGACGTTACTCCTTGCTTCTCTCGTTCTGGGTGGTTTCGGCGCGGCCGTTGCCCAGCAGTATCAGGATCAGGCCACTATCGGTAGCCCGGTTCGGTTTGGCGCGTTGAGCGAAGAAAAAGCCATCAGCCGCCTAACGGCATCCAACAAAATCGAAGATGGCGCGGCTGCCTACTACGTGGCTGGTCAGGCCGTGACGCTGGAGCCGGGTTTTGTGGCCGAAGCCGGTTCTATATTCTCGGCAACGATTGATAAAGTAGAATCACTGAACGCAGAAAACAGTGTTCTGACGCTCACGGCGTTCCCAAACCCGTTCGACGACAATACCAACGTTCGGTATGTGTTGCCCGAAGCCACTAAAGTCCGGCATACGCTGACCAATGCCCAGGGCCTTGTGCTTCGTCAGGACGATAGCGAAGGCAAGATGAACGCCGGTAGCCACGAAACCAGCGTTGAAGGCCGCAACCTGCCTGCCGGTATTTATCTGTATCAGGTTCAGACGGATAAAGCTAATCAAGTTATCCGGTTGTTGAAGAAATAAGCCTACATTTTTCCGGTACCAAAAAGGCCGCTCCGAGATTTCGGAGCGGCCTTTTTATGGAATAAGAATCCGGACTACAATAAGGTTTTATGTGTTCGATGATACAGAATAATAAAACCCGTAGTTAGACATTTCACATCTTCGTGTTGCTTACAAAGGCGATCCGCTTGCTGTCCGGCGACCAAGATGGCGTGTTTATCGTTCCCTGCCCGCCATACAGATAGGCAATTACTGTCGGCTTGCGGCCAGAAACGGGCATCATTCGCAGATACACGTGTTTGTAAAACGGGTGCTGATCGGGTTTTACATCCTGCGTGTAGGAGATAAAAACAATCCACTTGCCATCCGGCGAGATGTGCGGAAACCAGTTATTATAGTCATCGTCAGTAAGTTGCTCCTTATTTTTTCCGTCGGGAGTCATGCGCCAGAGTTGCATCGTGCCAGAGCGGGTCGAGTTGAAATAAATGTAGCGTCCATCCGGGCTGTATTCCGACCCATCATCTAAGCCTTTGGTGTCGGTCAGGCGAATTTCGGGGCCACCCGCTGCCGGGACTTTATAAATATCGTAATCATCGTTCCGGCTGCCCGTAAATGTAAGCCACTTGCCATCCGGCGACCAGCCGTGCAGGTAAGACGGCCCGGTTGGGGTAATGAGTTTGGGGGTTCCTCCGCCAATCGGAACGGTGTAAACCCTTGATCCATAACTATTTCCCGCGCTCGAACTGCTCAGGCCCAGCATTTTTCCATCAAAAGAAATCACGTGATCGTTGTTATTTTGCGTCACATCGCCCGTAGAGATTAGCGCGGGTTTAGCCGTTGCAAAATCATAGCGGTAGATGCCGCCGTTTTTGTTGTAAAGCAACGCACGGTTATCTAACGTCCAGTTCGGAGCCTGCAATGACGCATTTTCGGAGTACTCCACGCGCCGGTCGCCGGTCGAAACGTCGAGTGTTTCGACGTGACTACCCAGATACTCTTTGTAAGCAACGAGATTTTCGGACGCAGGAATGGTGATTCGCACGTTTCGGAAAGTGCCGGTTTCTACCACGTCTTTGTTATGCGAGCAGATAAAAAGACCGGCAAAAAGTTCTGTATCTAATTCAATGTCAAGGACTTCAACTGTCCAGAAGGCATCGCCGAACCGGGCCATTGATACGAAATAGCGTCGTCCCCGCCGTTCGAGTTTGAGTACGTTAGGCTTGATAATGGGTGATTTTATTTCTTCGACATTGCCGTTAACCGTTTTTCGGTATTGAAAGGCCGCCAATCCGTCGCCATGCACCGTTACTGAAACCATCGTGGCGTTGGTGTCGAGGCTGCTGCGGAACATCACGCCCGATTTTCGGTGCGGGTCTGTTCCGGCTCCTACCAAACTGACCTCGGCCTGAATCATGAAATCGCCGGTGATTTTTTTCCAGGCAAGGTGCATTTCATCTTTTTTGAACCAGATGTTTGCGCCCGCTGCCGATACGGTGTACGACTGCACCGCCGGGTCATAGACCGCCGTGCCTTTGTGGACCACATTACCGATGTCGGCGTGGTTGTCAAACAATCCGACGGGGGTTTGGGCCAGCAACGAAGCTGACAAACAGAGTAATAGCAAAAATGTACTGATCGGTTTCATGGCAAATAGGGGTTATCTGCTTAGGAAAGTACAATCGGCCCGTTTCTAATCAGACAGCCTTCTACGCCGGGCTTTCAGCGTCAGCCCCGTTGAGTTAAGCGCATAATATACCTGAGTATCAACGGTACGAATGGCCGGAACTATGCCCGTTGACAGCGATTATTTCGGCCCCATCCTGATTGCGCCATCTAACCGAATCACTTCGCCATTGAGCATCGGGTTCTCCACAATGCTTTTTGCCAGCAACGCGTATTCATGCGGGCGGCCCAAACGCGACGGAAACGGAACCTGTTGCCCCAGCGACAACCGGGCTTCTTCGGGCAAGCTGGCTAAAAGCGGAGTCTCGAACAAGCCGGGCGCAATGGTCATCACCCGAATACCAGACCGGGCCAAATCCCGCGCAATGGGCAACGTCATCCCCACAATTCCACCTTTCGAGGCTGCGTAAGCCGCCTGTCCCATCTGCCCATCGTAGGCCGCTACGGATGCCGTATTGATAATTACGCCCCGTTCGCCGGCAAAATCGCCTTCGGCGGGGGCGTTTTTTTCCATCGCAAAAGCCGCCAACCGAATCACGTTGAAGGTGCCGATGAGGTTTACGGTGATGGTTTTTGTGAAAACCGCCAGCGCGTGCGGGCCATACACGCCATCAACCTTGCCGATAGTTTTGCGGGCTTCTGCAATACCGGCACAGTTTATGGCAATATTTACCGCACCAAACACACTGATAGCCAAGTCAATAGCGGCCTGTACGTCGGTTTCTTCGGCCACGTTGGTTTTCACAAACCGGGCGCGGGGGCCAAGTTCTTCGGCCAAAGCGTGACCGCGTGATTCGCCCAGGTCGAGAATCACAACGTTGGCTCCCTGCTGATGAAAGAGCCGGGCCGTTGCCTCGCCCAGGCCCGATGCGCCCCCCGTGACGAGGGCCGTTGCGAGGTGTAGATTCATGGGGTCACTAACGGTTTTTCGTTCAGCCAGCGTTGCAGTTTTTTTACATCAATATCCTGCACGGCCGCGCTTTGGTCAATGGCCTGACAAGCGGCCAGCCCCGCCGACTGGCCCAGCACCATAAACACTGGCTCCATACGGATTGAGCCATAAGCGATGTGACTGGCCGACAAACACACCGGCACCAGCAAATTCTGACACTCGGCTTTTTTCGGCACGATGGCCCGGTAGCTCACCGGATACGGCCCGAAACCGCCAACCTGCACGTCGCCTTCGTTTTTGACCATCTTCTGCCCGTTTTTCTCGATCAAAACACGCTGGCAATTGTGCGAGTCCATCGTATAAGCCGCCATTCCTACGCCGTCGTCCACCACGTCGCGGCCCTGGCAGTTGGCTTGCGTCATCACGTATTCGCCAACCATTCGCCGGGCTTCGCGGATGTAGAGTTGATGCGAAAAGTGTTCATTATCAACATATTCGTCTTTCGGGTAGCCCCATTGCAGCATCTCACGCCGGAGGTGAGCGGGCATTCGCGGGTCGTGGCCGATAAAATACAATAAGCCTTTGGTATAGGATTCATGGTCACGGATAATCTCGGCCCGGCGTTCGGGTGTGGCGTTGGCATAGTCATAATTGGCCCCGATCATATCGGTGCTGAAACCACCACAGTTGTTGATGTCGGTCTTGCGGTTGGGCATCGGCACAATGTGCATCAAATTCCAGGTCAGTTCTTTCGGGATTTGCTTCCCGATCTGGCGCAGCAGTAACTCGTATTTCGTCGAATCATAATCTGCCGGGCGGGGTATCGCGATTCGATTGGCGGGGTCGTCGGTCAGGCAGAGCCGGAAGTTGTAGGCTTGCAGGGCCGCATCGCCGATTCCGTTTGGTTGCAGGGCTTTATCACTGATGCCGTAAAGTAATCCGCTTTCGGGTTTGCCGGGCATCCGATACGGATCAACGCCATCTGGAAACTGGTGTTTGTCAAGGAGTTGAACGCCGTTATAGGTTTCGTTGTAGGTGGCGTTAGCTTCCCGGCCAACGGCAAAACTAACTTTCGCCATCGCCATCAAATCGCCTTCGTAGGTGCAGTCAATGTACTGTTTGGCCCGAACGGCATGGATTTCAATCTCTCCCGGCTTTGGTGAACTCGTAAACCCGACGGTTGTGATGCGCCCGTCTTTGCGGTTTACAGCATTGAGTTGCCAGCCGAATTGGGGGTTAATACCTGCTTCGGCGAGGTAGGCGTTATACAGATTTTCGGCTACGTGGGGTTCAAACGTCCACTGTTCGGCCTTGCCGTAGTGCTTGCCGATGCGCCGGTAAAAATCCCGCGCCAGACCCGTAATGGCAATTTTATTGCCAATATCGGTATTGCCTAAGCCGCCCGAACTCAGCCCGCCGAGGTGTTTACCGGGTTCGATGAGCAGCACCGATTTACCGGCGCGTTTGGCTGCCACAGCCGCCATCACGCCCCCCGATGTGCCACCGTACACACACACATCTGCATCATACAGCGCGGGCTGGGCGAACGAGAAAAGAGGGAGCAGCAGGAGTAGAACAAGGTTTTTCATATCACAAAACGGCTATTAATTCGTGCCAGTGCCGAATATCGTGCGTTGGTTTGGTAGTAACAACCTGCCCGGCAGGATTATAAAAAACGGTATCCATGCCTACATTCATCGCGCCGAGAATATCCGCTTCGTAACTGTCGCCAATCATCAGGTTTCCCGGTCCCAGCCGCGCCCCACTCACGGCGAGGGCGTACTCAAAAATACGGCGGTCGGGTTTTTTGGCCCCCGCTTTTTCGAGCGTAATCACGTTCTCAAAATAATGGGCGATGTCGGAACTCGACAGTTTCACGGCCTGAATTTCGTCAAATCCATTCGTAATGATGTGCATCCGGTAGCGGCCCCGGAGGTGGTCGAGCAGATCACGGGCAGCTTCGGTGAGGTGCGTTTTCTGGGGTAATCGGCGCAGGTATTCATCATTCAAACCGGCGCAGGCGGTGGTGTCGGTCAGGCCCAGGGCGGCAAATACCATCGGAAAGCGTTGCTCCCGAATAACGTGATGCGAAATCAGATTTCGTTCAAAATCTTTCCATAACGCCTTGTTAATCAGAATAAACTGCTCGCTAAAGGCCGCTGCCGACGGCATGCCCAGTTCGGCCAGGTTACGGGCCTGATACATTTCGGCAATGGCCTCCGCCGAATTCCGGTCGAAATCCCAGAGCGTATGGTCAAGGTCGAAAAACAGGTGGCTATACATCCAAACTCAGCCGTTCTACCACCTCGTCTCCCACCAGGTGTTTCTCCACAATTTCGGCCACGTCGCTGAGTTGCACATTGCCATAGTACGTTCCTTCGGGATAGACCACCACCGTTGGCCCTAAGCCGCATGTATCTAAGCAACTTGTGCCTTGCGCCCGGATGCTTTTTTGCAGGCCTCGCTGGAGAATATCCTGTTTGAAGGCTTCAACAAGGGCTTTGCCGTGTTCGGTGCCGCACGATTTTTTCGGGGCATCTTTTTGATTCGTACAGACGAAAACGTGTTTCTGAAATTTCATCCTGCAAAGGTAGGCGAAACCGGCAAGGTGAAGAAAAAAGTGGTGCCTTCGCCCACTTCCGAATAGACCTCCAACTGCCCGCTCATGGCCTCGGTGCGGGCCTGAATATTCCGCAGGCCCACCCCAGCCGCCCCCGGCAACTGCCCAATGGTTTCGTTGGTCAACGCAGTTTCCATACCCCGGCCGTTGTCGCGCACAATCATGGCTAATTCGTGGCACGTTTCGGCCTGCTGCCGGGCGTGGTGCTTGAGGCACCGGAATTCGATGTATGCTTCGGTGGCCCCGGCGTGTTTCAAAATATTATTGCAGAGTTCCAGGCAAATCGAGTACAGATGAAACTCAACCATTTTACCCAACGGAACCAACTTATCGGTATTGATCGAGAATAGCACAGGTTGGGCATTATTGAGTTTCTGCACCAGCCGCTCCAGTGCCTGCCCCAATCCCTGCTTTTCGAGTTCGTCGGGTTGCATATTGTGCGACAGATACCGCACTTCGGCATAAGCTTCTTTGGTCATATTCAGCAGGTTGTCATAAATCTGCTGCTCGCGGTCTGTCAGCTGCGAGGGGTTCAAAGCCGTCAGGCTCATTTTGATGGCCGAAATCAACCCGCCGAGGTTATCATGCAAATCGGCGGCTACACGCTTGCGCTCCTGCGTTTGCCCACGCAACAATGCGTCTTCGATCTCCCGGTTTTTGGCCCGTAACTGCTCATTTGCCTGCTCGATTTCGGTGGTGCGGGCGCGTACTTTATCTTCCAGACCAATGTTCAGCGTTTCAATTTCGGCCCGTTGCCGCATCACCAGCCGGTTGGTGCGATACATCAGCCCCAGCAACAACAGCAACGTCAGTAAACCGCCCACCAGCAGCCCGCGCGTAGTAAGCTGTTCCTGAATATCCTGATTGAGTGATGCAATATAATTCCGCTGACTCGATTGTTTACGGGCTGTATCGGCCCGCAAGCGTTCGGCTTCGATGCGTTGCCGGAGTTGAAATTCGCGGGTTTCAGCGGCCAGCTGCTCGCGGTCGGCATCGGCCCGGAGCCGGGCAACATCAACTTCCCGGCGCATATCGGTCATCTGCTGTTGCTGAATAAGCCGTCGTTTTTCGGCTTCAGTCATTACCTTTTCGATGTCATACCGTTTCTGAATCGCGACAACTTCTTCCAGCCGTTTGCGGTCGGCAAGGCTATCTTTCAGGCTCACGTAGTTTTCAAACATCGCCAGGGCGCGGTCTGGTTGTCCGGCGGCACGGTAGGCCCGATACAACGCCTGAGCCGCCATCTGCCTGATTCTCATGTACCGTTCCTGCTGGGCTACAAAGAACGCTTTCTCGCCGTAGTCAACGGCGATGTCTGTTTGTCCGATTTGCAAATAAGCCTCTGACAGCCGCGCCCAAACCGCAGCCTGTCCTGGGTTATCATTCATCTGGCTCCATACAGTCAGGGCATCCGTATAATACCCGATGGCAGCATCGGGCTTTTGACGAGCCACCATGAAGTCACCGATGCGTTCGTTGCTATAAGCTATATTCACCAGCGCATTAACCTCGCTGACTAATGTACGGGCTTCCAGAAACTTCTCCAACGCCTGCTTGTTCTGCCCTTGGGCATCATAAATCTCGCCGAGTTGGCCCGTTGCCTGAGCAATAATTAGTCGTTGGTTACGCTTCGAGAGAATTTTGTTGTGCGGCAGCAGTAGCAGTGCTTCCTGATAGCACCGCAAGGCATTGGGATAGTCTTTGAGTAATTGATAGATATCGCCCATGTTCATCTGCACCTGCCAGAGTGGTGATGTTTGGCGGCTCAACCGCTGGCACCGCTCAAAAGCCTGTTGATTAAGCCGTAGCGCACGGGGGTAATCAGTTTTTACGACCCGGAAATAATATTCTTCGAGCATCAGTCCCCGAACGGCATATAAATCATTTTGATAAGTAGTTGCTAAAGCAACCAATTGATGGGCATACTGGTACGAACTATCTCGCCCGGTATCGCGTGTCTGCTTAAAAACTACTGCCAGAAAGCGCAAGGCTTCGAGCCGGAGGGTATCATTGAGTGGAGTTCGGGGCAAGGTTTTTGCAGTGGTGAGGTGCCGGTGTCCTACGGCCAGCATACTATCAAGGTACGTGGTTTCGTTCCGGCGGTCGAAATTTACTTCGGGCCAGGCCAATCGGTAGCCAGTCTGATTGCGTAGATGGGTCTGTGAACGAGCAATATGCGCTGTCTGTTGCCCAACAACGGCAACGGGCCACAGCAATGCGGCACTGCTAAACAGAGCAGCGGTCAGTACGGTCAGGAAAGCGGTTAGCCGCTTTTTGTTGGTCAGACCATTCATCGCATCGGGCAAGTAAGTGGTTTGGGAGGCTGAGATTAGCGGTTTCTTAGAAAAACTACTCAATAAGTCGTGTGAAGTTTCGGCAATGAATTAGTCGGAATGAATTGAATTTTGGCAACACAGGAGCGGGCTGATTTTAAACGTATTACTAATTTTTTGTTCCAAGCGATGTCCGGTTCGGCAAATTTCAGGCATACTAATTGCTAATAGTTTAGAACAATCGTTGGCTGTTGCCGAAAATTCTTGTCGTAAATTTTCTGTGTAGGTACTTGCAAAAGTCACGGAGAGGAAGTTACTTTGAATCCGCTTATAAAAAATTGCTACAACATAAACCAACCGCTGTACACTATCGAAACAAGCCTCTACGTTACCTAATTGTCTTACTGAAAATGGAAAAAGCCCAGGTAACTGATAGTGAGCTGATTTCTCTGTACATCCGCGGTAGCGAAAAAGCCTTCGCCAAGTTAGTACAACGCCACAAGTCGAAAGTCTATACCACGATTTATCTAATCGTGAAAGACCAATACGTGGCCGAAGATTTAATGCAGGATACGTTTATCAAAGCGGTCGAAACCATTAAATCGGGCAGGTACAACGAGGAAGGAAAATTTCTCCCCTGGATCATCCGAATCGCCCATAACTTGGCAATTGACTATTTCCGAAAAGACAAACGCTACCCCAACGTGGTGTTTGAAGACGGAAGCAGTGTATTCAACACGCTTGAGTTCGCCGAGGATTCGGTCGAGTCGGTTCAGATTCGGCAGGAGACCCACGAACACCTGCGGGAGTTGATTCAGCGATTGCCCGAACAACAACGGCAAGTCCTGATAATGCGGCACTACGAGGAAATGAGTTTCCAGGAGATAGCCGATGCAACCGGGGTCAGCATTAACACGGCTTTGGGACGTATGCGTTATGCGTTGATTAATCTTCGCAAACAAATGAGCAAACGTTCTGTGAGTTATGATAAAAACCTTTACCAACGATGACGTGATCCGGTACGTCTATGAAGAAACATCGGAAGAAGAAAACCTGCTGATCGAAGAAACAATGATGGCCGAACCCGACCTGATGACGTTTTTCTTAGACACGCTCGACACCTGTTCGCTGCTCAACCGGGTACACCGAAAACCCCGCGAACAGACTGTCCAGAACATTCTGTCCTACTCGCAACACTACCCTAACCCGCCAGCCCTCACCTGGATGGCGCGGTGATCAGGAATTACAAAAGCCCCGTTGATAACTAATTGGTTATCAACGGGGCTTTTGTGTTGTACTCCATTCACGATGCTCAAAAAAGAACGCTACCGGAGGCTTATTGCCTATTTTTCCGAAAACTACCCCGAAGTTGAGACCGAGCTCAATTTCGCCAGCCCTTACCAGTTGCTGGTGGCCGTAATTCTCTCGGCGCAATGTACCGACAAACGCATCAACCTGGTTACGCCCGCGCTGTTTGCCCGCTTCCCGGAACCACAACTGATGGCCGTTGCCGAGATCGAGGAGGTGTTTCAGTACATCCGTAGTGTATCATACCCCAACAACAAGGCGAAACATCTGGTGGGTATGGCAAAAATTCTCACCGACGAGTTTAACAGCGAAGTTCCCGCCGACGTGACTGACCTGCAACGGATGCCGGGCGTAGGCCGCAAAACCGCCAACGTAATTGCTTCGGTGATTTTTAATCAGCCCACAATGGCCGTTGATACGCACGTGTTCCGGGTGTCGCACCGCTTGGGCTTAGTGCCAAAAACGGCAACTACACCATTGGCCGTTGAAAAGGGATTGATGGCCCACATTCCGAAGGCGTTGGTACCCAAAGCCCATCATTGGCTCATTCTGCACGGGCGGTACACCTGCGTAGCCCGGTCGCCGAAGTGCGGAGTGTGCGCGTTGCGGGAGTTTTGTAAGTACTACGAAAAGGTGGTCAGTGATTAGTGGCTGGTGGTCAGATAATAGCAATTGAACCAACCACCAGCCACTAATCACTGACAACTAATACTGCTCGGTCTGGGCAAAAAAGAAACTGCCTTCAATCTGGGCGTTTTCGTCAGAATCAGAACCGTGAATGGCGTTGGCTTCGATTGATTTGGCGTACAGTTTCCGAATTGTGCCATCTTCGGCGTTGGCGGGGTTGGTGGCCCCGATGAGTTTGCGGAAATCGGCCACGGCGTTGTCTTTCTCCAGAATCATCGGAATAATGGCTCCCGACGACATATAGGCTCTCAGATCGTTGTAAAAACCCCGCTCGCTATGCACGGCATAAAACTGTCCGGCGCGGTCGGTGGTCAGTTTCGTTTTCTTCATTGCTACGATGCGAAACCCGGCTTCTTCAATCATTTTGATGATTGCTCCCGTATAACCCGCGTCCACAGCGTCGGGCTTAATCATGGTAAATGTGCGATTGGTTGTCATTTGGGTATGTCCAAATTTTATTCGGGCGCAAAGGTACAGGGATTGTTCGTACTTTTGGGCGTTGCTTACAACGATTACTTATGCAAGACCTCGACGCGATTGCCGCGTTGCTTCATCAGCCGCAAACGATTGTTATTACCACCCACCAAAACCCCGATGCCGATGCTATGGGGTCGTCGTTGGCGTGGGCGGGCTACCTCAAAAAACGCGGCCATGCCGTAACGGTCATTACGCCAACGGATTACCCGGCGAGTTTGCACTGGATGCCGGGCAACGATGCCGTAATTGAATTTTCGGAAAAAACACGGGTGTCTGTCAATCAATTAATTGAAGCAGCAACGGTCATTTTTTGCTTAGATTTTTCGAGTCTCGACCGGCTGCGCGACTTTGCCCCGGTTGTTCGAGCCGCTCAAGCCCCGAAAGTGCTGATTGACCATCACCTCGAGCCCGAAGATTTTGCCTTGATGGGCTGGTGGAATCCCAGAAAAGCCGCCACCGCCGAACTGATTTTTGATTTAATCACCGAATTGGGCGACAAATCGCTGATTGACAAACCCATTGCTGAGTGCTTGTATTCGGGTGTGATGACCGATACGGGATCGTTTAGGCACGGCAGCACCACGAGCAGTGTTCACCGGATGGTGGCCGATTTAATTGATCTCGGCATTGATGTTAGCCTGATTCACCGCCGTATTTTCGATAACGTTTCGATTGACAAACTCCGGTTCTTAGGCTACGTGTTGAACGAAAAACTCAAAATCGTGCCAGAATACCGCTTTGCCTACATCACACTGACCGCTGCGGAACAGAAACGATTCCAGTCAAAATCGGGCGATACTGAAGGGATGGTCAACTACGCACTCTCGGTAGAAGGTGTGGTGATGGCGGCCATTCTGATCGAACGGGGCGACGAGGTGCGGCTGTCGTTCCGGTCCGTTGGCGATTTTTCGGTGCGTGACTTAGCCAGTACGCATTTCAGTGGGGGCGGCCATAAAAATGCGTCGGGCGGAAAATCACGCTTGCCGCTGGCCCAAACCGAAGATTGGCTGCTGTCTATTATTCCGCGTTACGAACAACAATTATTGTCTACTGTTTAATCAAACCAAACACAATTCTATAATGTCTATTAAGCATTTCGGCGGGGCCGTACTATTGGTAGCAACACTGGCTTCGTGCGGCAAAGACCGCGTTAAAGTGACCACTAACGGACTTAAATACTCGTTTCAGCAGGAAAACGGATCAGCCCGCAAGCCAAAGGTGGGTGATGTGCTGACGTATCACGTCACGGTCAGAAACAGCAAAGACTCACTCCTTGGCAGCTCGCATCAGCAGGGGCAGCCCGCCAAGCAAATTTTGCAGGTTCCGGCTTTCAAAGGCGCTATTGAAGAAGGGCTGGCCCTGATGCACAAAGGTGACAGTGCCACATTTTATATTTCTGCCGATTCGCTCATTGGGCGGTCGGGACAGCCCTACCCAGCTTTTATTGCCAAAGGCTCTGACCTGACGTATGGCGTTCGGCTGGTGGACGTGATGAACGAAGATGAGCACCAGAAAGCCGAAGCGAAAGCTCGCGATGGACAAAAAAGCGTTGATGACAAGATCATCACTGATTATTTAGCCAAGAACGGCCTGGCCTCTAAAGCCCAGAAATCAGCGTCGGGCGTGTACATAATCGTGACTAAAGCCAGTGCGGGTGCCATGCCCCAGAAAGGCGAGACGGTGGAAGTGCATTACACCGGCAAAACGCTGGATGGTAAAGTGTTCGACAGCTCAAAAACAAACCCACAGGCGGGCGGTAAGCCAGTTTCGTTTCCGGTAGGTGTTGGCATGGTAATTCCGGGCTGGGAAGAAGGCGTGATGAAGATGCACAAAGGCGAAGCCGCCACGCTTGTTATTCCGTCAACGCTGGCCTACGGCGCACAGGGTAATCAGGGTATCAAACCAAACGCCGTGTTATTGTTTGATATTGAGTTGATTAACATTACCAAAACCCAACAGCAGCCCGGCGGAATGCCCGGACAGCCACAGCCGGGGCGATAAGTATCAGAACTATGATTACACTGATTCGAGGATTAACTATGATTTTGATAATCAGTGAAATCAAAAAAATCAGCGTAATCATAGTTCAGACATCATAATTCAGACATTAATGCTCTGCTTTGCCACTAATAACGCCCACAAACTCGATGAAGTCCGGGTTTGGCTCGGCGATGCCTTCACGCTTAGAACCCTCGCCGAGGTTGGCTGCACCGACGAACTGCCCGAAACCACCGGCACTATTCCCGGTAACTCGCGCCAAAAAGCCGATTATGTGTTTGACCATTTCGGTGTGGCGTGCTTTGCCGACGATTCGGGTTTAGAAGTTGACGCGCTGAACGGTGAACCGGGCGTTGATTCGGCGCATTATTCGGGCAGCCGAGACGCACGGGCCAACATTCAGAAACTGCTCATAGATCTTGCAGGAAGCCCTAATCGCCGGGCGCGGTTTGTGACGGTGTTTACACTTTTGCAGAAAGGGTCAAACGACGAACGCATTGAACATCAGTTCAATGGCGTGGTAGAAGGCCAAATTCTGAACGAACCACGTGGCACGGGCGGTTTCGGCTATGACCCGATTTTTTTGCCTGATGGCTACGACCGGACATTTGCCGAGATGCTTGTTACGGAGAAAAATCAGATCAGTCACCGGGCGAGGGCACTGGCACAATTAGTGGCTTTTCTGCGGGAACAATAGGCAATTCTATTTACATCAAAAAAGCCCCCGACGAGAAGTCGGGGGCTTTTTTGGCATCTATCAAGTCGAGGGTTTACGTTTATCAGAAGAACTTGGCCCGGCGATCCTCTACTTTAGCCGCGTCTTTAATGACTTCGTTCATGTAGAAACCCGTCCGCGAAGATACATTTTGCTGCAACAGCGTTTTGTAGGTCCTGTAGTCGGCAATGGCTGGGGCTGGCAGCGTCGCAATCGGTTCCATAATCAGTACACCGGCTTCACCGGCAAATGGCTTGCTGCGTTGACCAGCTTTGGTGCCAAAGGCTTTGCCAAGGGCTACCGCGTCAACACCGGCGCTGCGGAGAAAGCCCGTTCCGAGGTTGATGTCGGTAGCGGTTTCAACCAACGCGCCCGCGCCGTATCTCTGGGCAATGCCTTCGAGGGGGCCGGTGGCATTGCCCAGTTTGGCAATGATTTGTTTCGCCTTTTCTTCGTTGCGGACTTTTGCAGTAAGTTCCTGCTTATAATCAGTAATAGTCACGTTGTCTTTGTCGGTTTTGGCCGTCACCGTGGCTATCACATATTGCTCGCCCACTTCAAACGGTTCAGACACGTCGCCGATATCGGTTTTGTCTTCAAATGCCCACCGCACCAATTGCCGTGCGCCAGAGAGAGCGTTCACGTTGTCGGCACTTTCTGCCACCCGCTCAACGGTAGCAACCACCAGTGTCTTGTCTTCTTTTACCTTTTTGTCGAAGGCTTCTTTTGTGCGGCTTTCTGACGCAAACTGACTGGCTTTCTGGAATGCCTCGTTGCGGGTGACTTCACTTGGCGCAATGGTCTTACCGATAGAGGCCACGCGATACAGCATATTACTTTTGGCTTCGGTTACTTTAATGATGTGAAAACCAAAGTCAGTTTCAACCACGCGGGGAACCAGACCAGTGCCGCTCTGCCCAAAAATAGCCGACTCGAATGGCTTCACCATCTGACCGTTATCTTTAAAAAATCCCAAGTCGCCACCGTTCTGGGCCGAGCCATCAGAACTATTTGCCTTTGCCAGTGCTTCAAAATCGGCACCGCCCTGAATTTGTTTCAACAACCCTTCGGCTTTCCGCCGGGCTTCGGCTTTTGATGAATCGGTTGGGGTAGTGGACCGAATGAGAATGTGGCTGGCGCGGGCCGTGAAACTGGTATCGCGCTTGGTACCGCCGAATTTGTAGATAAAATACGTGTTACCATCGCGGAAGGGGCCGTAGATACCGCCCGGCGCGAACGAACCCACCGAGGCTCGCAATTGCTCCGGCATTTCGCCGAGGGTCTGGTAAAGCGGAGCGCGAACGTCGGAGTTGATCTGGGCAAACGAAGAATCGTTGGTGGCCGCACCCAAGCCACGAGCCAGCGTTTTGATCTGGTTGTAGAGTTGTGCGCTGTCTTCTTTCGATGGCGTAACCGAGAACGTCACATACTGCATCGAGCGGCTGTTTCCGCCCGGAAACTCGGCTTTATGACTGTTCAGATAACTCTGCAACTGCGAGTCGGTAACCTTTACCGTTGTATCGTTGATGGTATAGTACGGAACAAACAGAAACTTCACATCAGCTTTGGTATTCTGGGCTTCGTATTCACGTTTGGCTTCGGCAGTGGTGGCAAATACCGACAACCGCATCAGGTTTTCGTATTTCTCGCGGAGCCGGTCCTGACTGAGTTTAGCCTCAAAACTGGCCCACGACTGCTGCTGCTGGGGGGGCAGATTCCGTAGTCCTTTCAGGTAGTTGACGATCATGTTCTTGTCGAACACGCCGGTTTGGGGATTGGTAAACGCCTGCCGAACGGCGGGGCTGATGTTATTACCCTGCACCATGTCAACCAACTCATCGGGCGAGACGCTCAGGCCGAGTTTGTCAAATTCTTTTTGGTAGGCAATGCCGAAAATCAGTTCCTGCCAGGCTTGCTCGCGGAGTTGGGGCATATCCTGCTCAGTGGGCGCGCGGCCCGACTGCTGCTGAAACTCACCCCGCAGGGCATCTACTTTGGCCGTGAAGTCGCGGTAATCAATACCCTGACCGTCTATTTTACCGACTTGCTGGCTGTTGTTACCAAAAATCTGGCTGCTTCCGCTCAACAAATCACCACCGACAATAAACAGGAGCAGACTGGCGGCAACAATACCGACGGCCCACCCAGAGCGTTCTCTAATCTTGTTAATTAATGACATAAAAAAACTATCCTGAAATGTTAGACTCGCAAAATTAGCACAAATTTTCCCGGAGAAGGGCTAAAACTGTGCCAGATTCGCTTGAAGCTAAAAATCCCCGGCTAATGTGCTGGGGATTTTTAGCTTCAAAAGTCATTAATGCCACCTTTTTTATAGGCTATATGGCTGTAAGTCAACGCTCCCAGCTCACAACAGCAAACCGCGCAAACAACTCTTCCGAATACCACTTGCGCTCATGGGTTAATTTCACCACTTCGCGGTGGCCGCTCTCCCGATAGGCATATTTATTCACCGCTTCGGCATTGCGCCATACGCTGACAGTGCATTGCTGAATGAGCGGTAACTCGCCGATGCCGAT
Organism: Cytophagales bacterium; assembly: GCA_038247465.1. GTDB lineage: Bacteria > Bacteroidota > Bacteroidia > Cytophagales > Spirosomataceae > JBBRNH01. Next base: position 2,367 of record JBBRUV010000003.1, on the reverse strand, counting down.
GCCAAACAATAGATCGTCGGCGTGGGCGCGGAGCCGGGCGCGGGCCTGCGGCACGTGCCGCCAAAAATCGGGCAAAGCACCGGGCCGAATGGTAGCACGGGTCAAAACGGCGATACAATTATCGGTGAGCAATGAACCGTTATCAGTGATTTGCAGTGGATGACCTTCTACTGTTGATTGCTTATTACTACTTGTTAATTGCTCATTTCTGATTGAAAATGGATTCTGCCCGTCCCACAAACCGTGCGCCTGCAAAGGCCGGAGCCAAAGCGTTTCGGTATGGGTAGTTCCAGCCATTAATTTCTGAAAATCAGGCGTTTGAAACAAAATTCTGGCGCATGATTCATCGTCCCAAACGCCAAGAAACACGTACCGCGACAAGTCAGGAACCATCCCAAAGTCAATGCCGCTGCCGAGCAGCTTGGCAAAGCGGAGACCGGGCGCGGTGATGGGTTGTAGCAATACCCGGCCCATGTTGCCAAATGCCCGAAGGCGGGCCGACGGCTGATAATGCAGAACAGTTACAGAAACAATCATAATAAAGTATGGTGCAAGAATTGGTTGGGATTAATAGCTTAACTGGCCTGCATAAACTAAGGTAGCACTCGTATTCTTACGATCAGAGAACGGATATTGCTTGAAAAAGAATCACAAATCAGCAATAACGACACGCTTTCGGTCTGTTTTCTGCCGTTGTAACAGGTAGGTTCGTAGATTCGGCCCGATAACCTCAACCCGCCCGGCAACCCGGCACAGACTACAAACCGCGAACGACAATGTTTACCCAACAAGACCACGAGCAGATTGCCGCACAGGGCATTTCCGCTGCTCTGATTGACACGCAAATCGAAAATTTCAAGACAGGATTTCCATTTCTGCGAGCCATCAAAGCCGCTACTATCGGGGATGGTATCGTGCGTGTACCCGAAGAAAACCTGACGGCATACCTACGCCGGTTCGATGAAGCCGCCGGGGAGTTATCGCTGCAAAAATTTGTGCCGGCATCGGGCGCAGCAACCCGGATGTTTAAATCGCTGTTTTCGGCAATGGAGGGCAAGTCGGATAAAGCTGCGGATGATTTTTTTGCCCGCATACCCGAATTTTCGTTCTATGACGCGCTCAAGACCGTAATGGCCGAAGCCGTGTTTACTGTCGAAACCGCCGACCGGCCCACTGTTTTGCGCTACCTCCTCACCACCGATGGGTTGGATTACGGCAACCTGCCCAAAGGATTATTGCTGTTTCACCAGTACTCAACCGGCCCGCGCACGGCGATGGAAGAACACTTGGTTGAAGGTGCAGAGTACGCCAATGCCAACGGCTTAGTCAGGATTCACTTCACGGTATCGCCCGAACACCGCGACCGATTCGAGAGCCTGTTTTATGCCAAACAACCACATTATGAAGAAACCCTCGCTGTTGCACTCGATGTAACGTTCTCCGAGCAACTCAAATCAACGGATACGATTTCGGTGAATATGGATAACACGCCGTTCCGCAATCCCGACGAGTCGCTGTTGTTTCGCCCCGCCGGTCATGGTGCGCTCATCGAGAACCTCAACGAAATGGATGCCGATCTGATTTTTATTAAAAATATTGACAACGTAGTGCCGGATGCTATCAAGGAGACAACAGTTATATACAAAAAAGTACTGGCGGCCGTACTGTTAGACGCGCAACAGCAGCTTTTCCGGTTGCAGGAATTGTTAGAAAGCAATGAAATAAGCGACGGCTACTTAGCCGAAGCCGATTCGTTTCTGCGGATTGAGGCTTGCACCCTGCCGCCGACAGATTTTGACACGCGGCCGCGCGATGAACGATTAGATTACTATCGGCAGAAACTTGCCCGCCCGATTCGTGCCTGTGGTATGGTCAAAAACGTGGGTGAACCCGGTGGCGGGCCGTTTTGGGCCATGAACGCCGACGGATCAGCGTCGTTGCAGGTAGTTGAGTCGGCCCAATTTGACATGACCGACCCTGACCAAAAAGCTATTTTCGACGAAGCCACGCACTTTAACCCGGTTGATCTGATCTGCGCCCCCCGCGACCGGCACGGCAAAAAGTACAACCTGCCCGATTTCCGCGACCCGCAGACGGGATTTATCACCCAGAAATCGAAAGATGGTAAAGACCTGAAAGCGCAGGAACTCCCCGGTCTCTGGAACGGCGCGATGGCAAACTGGAATACAATTTTTGTGGAAGTTCCGCTGATTACGTTCAACCCCGTGAAAGCGGTGAACGACCTGCTCAGGAAAGAGCATCAGGGGTAAAAAGTAGCGGGGGCCGGCGGGCGCCACCCTTAAGAAAAATAAAGGGAAAAAACGTTGGGGCGGCCCGCGCCCCGGAAGTTTTTTTGAGGGAAGACAG
>JBBRUV010000002.1:0-44724 GCA_038247465.1 Cytophagales bacterium | reverse complement strand
GGAGCAACTGCCTTACTTTTTCGGTTAGAACTCTACACCCGAAATACGGCTGATTTTGGCTGGATTGCTGGGCTGAACGTTATTAATCCAGTTCAGTAAAGTCAGTTCATCTTCTCCTCACAACTCCCCGCCCATTTTGCGCCATCAAACGGCTTTCCGTCTATTTCCACGCAAGGATCGGCGACTATGTTCAGGGCGGGGAGTTGTGAGGAGAAGATGAACTGACTTTACTGAACTGGATTAATAACGTTCAGCCCAGCAATCCAGCCAAAATCAGCCGTATTTCGGGTGTAGAGTTCTAACCGAAAAAGTAAGGCAGTTGCTCCGGTAATAGCATCGCCGACCAACATTTTGCGCTGTCGTCGAAGTTGACTGGCTTCATCAAGCACAAGTTGGTCAACGTTGAACGGAAGTATAGCAGAAAACACCCCATTGAAGTACGCCGGGAAGACTCATCAAGGCGCTGAAAACCAAGCACCTCCAGACGCAAAATCGCGGAAATACGGGTGTCCTGGTCTTTAAGCAATGGACGCAGATAAGCATAAGACGGCAAGGCCGAATAGATTATTAAATTGCTGTCGAGAATACGCATATTAATTGCGAAAAGGAAGTGCACGATCTTGACGACTTTGTTCAAAATCAGTTATAAACGACTCATCATCTGAGAGTTCAGTTCCTGCATCAATAATGACGTGAAGCAGAGCTAATTCTTCCGTTGATTGAATGGGCGAGTCTTGCGGTAATACCGAAATATTTAGCCGACGAAGCAACGGCATGAGAAAATCAACATCAGCTTTGTTCGGAATTTCGAGCAGTAAGTGAGTCATATAGTTTTTTGTTTTTATCAAAGTTATTAATTTCTGGCGAAAAGTGCATGGAAAACATAACCGATAACTGGCTTCTGAAAGTAGAAGGGCTAACCAAAATCTACGGCGAACCCAACGAAAAGTCGGTGCGGAAAACCGGCCCGTTGTTCGGTTCCAACATCTGCCCCGAAACCGATGCCATTGTGGCCTGCGCTGACATTAATCTTGACCTGTTTCCGGGCGAAGTGCTGGGCGTGGTCGGCGAGAGTGGTTCGGGTAAATCAACCCTGGTGCGGCTGCTGTATTTCGACCTCGAACGGACGGCGGGTGCGGCCTACTTCAACCAATACAACAACGGCGTGGCGAATATTCTGGCCGAGTCGAACCAGAAAAAACGCTATATCCGCAATCACCTGATGGGCATGGTCTATCAGAACCCCAAAGACGGGCTGAACTTCCGGTTTTCGTCGGGCGGCAACATCGCCGAGAAACTGATTATGGCTGGTAATTTCAACGTGGGTCAGATTCGCGAACGCGCCACCAACTTGCTGGCCCAAACCGAAGTGCCAACCCAACGGCTCGACGACAGCCCGGCGAGTTTCAGTGGCGGGATGCAACAACGGGTGCAGATTTCAAAAGCCATCGCCAACAACCCGCCATTGCTGTTTCTGGATGAAGTCACAACGGGCTTAGACGTATCGGTGCAGGCCAAAGTGCTGGATATGATCAGGACATTGCAGCAGGAATTGGGCATTGCCATGATTGTGGTTTCGCACGATTTAAGCGTGATTCGGATGCTCACCGACCGGACGCTGGTGATGAAAAATGGCCGCATTGTGGAGCAGGGCCTCACCGATCAGATTTTGCAGGACCCACAGCACCCTTACACCCAATTGCTGGTTAGTTCTTTGTTATGAAACCCATCCTCGAAGTTTATCAATATAGCAAGCGATTCGACTTGCACATCCTCAACAACAAGCGCATCAACGCGCTTAACAATGTTTCGTTTGCCGTTAATCCGGGCGAAATTGTCGGTCTTGTTGGCAAATCAGGGTCGGGTAAGTCAACGCTGATGAAAAGTGTGTACCGCACCTATCTGTCAACGAGTGGCGAAATCCGGTACGATTCGCTCCGCTACGGCCCCCTTGACCTCGTGCAAGCCACTGACCACCAGATTATTGCGCTCCGGCGTGACGAAATCACGTACTGCTCGCAGTTCCTGAGCGTGATACCCCGCGTGTCGGCGGTTGACGTGGTGGCGGCTAACCTCTTTCGGCGGGGCTTAGAACGGGAGCAGGCCCGCGCCCAAACCCGCGACTATCTGTACCGATTGGGTTTGCCCGAAGAACTGTGGGATGCGTATCCGGCCACGTTTAGCGGGGGCGAGCAGCAGCGCATCAACGTGGCCCGGAGTATCATTGCCCGGCCCCGGCTGTTGCTCATTGATGAACCAACGGCCTCGCTCGACCAAAAAACCAAAGACGTAGTGATTGACATGATTACGGCCCTCAAAACGGGCGGAACGTCGGTGCTGTGCATCTCCCACGACCCCTACACGCTGGAACGTATGACCGACCGAACCATCGAACTCAAAGAAGGAAGCATTATCTCGAATACGTTGAACCTGAATTAGAACTAACCATGCTCATCTACAACGCCCGCGTTGTTACGCCAACGCAGCTGCTCGAAAACGGATTCGTCAGGATTGACAATGACAAAATCACTGAAATTGGCGAAAATCTAACCGGATACCAACCCGACGATCAGCTACTCGATGCGGATGGTCAGTTGCTGATTCCGGGTTTGATTGACATTCACACTGATTCGATAGATACCGAGATTTCGCCCCGCCGACGGGCTGATTTCCCGATTGAGGTGGCCTTCCGCGAACTCGAACGCCGGATGAGTGGCTGCGGCATCACAACGGTTTATCACTCGATGTACTTAGGTTATGAGACTGCCGAGAAAAATCAGGAGAGCAAATACAGCCGACGCGAGGTGTTTGAAACGGTGTATAAACTTGGGCAACAGTCTACCCTGATTAACAACCGGATTCACCTGCGCTTTGAATTAACCGGAATTTACGCCTTCGAGACGGCCCTTGACCTGATCGAAAACGGCATGATTGACCTGCTTTCGGTAATGGATCACACGCCGGGGCAGGGCCAGACAAGCGAGGCCAACTTCCTGAAATACATGGCTCGTAACGGACTGTCGGATGCCGAAGCGCAGCAAAAATTAGCCGACATGCAGGCCACGCCCCGGCTGTCTGACGCGCAGTTTGCCCAGCTCATTACCCTGGCGCAGGAACGCGGCACGGCCGTAGCATCGCACGATGACGATACGGCCCAAAAAGTGGACGAGATGTATGCCGCCGGGATTCGTATCTGTGAATTTCCGGTCTCGATGGAAGCCGCCCAACGCGCCAAAGACTTAGGTATGAGCGTGATCGGTGGCGCGGCCAACGTGCTGCGGGGCGGTTCGCTGTCGGGCAATCTGGGCGTAGAAGACGCAATTCGGGCCGGAACCATTGATTCGCTTTGTTCGGATTACTACCCGCCCGCCATCCTCCATTCGGTGTTCCGGTTGGTTAATAACGGCGTACTATCGCTGCCCGAAGCCGTGAATATAGCCACGCTAAACCCGGCGCAGGCGGTGGGCATCGCTACCGAAACGGGGAGTATCGAAATTGGCAAACGGGCTGACGTCCTGCTCATTAGCCTGGCCGACGGCGTTCCGTTAGTAACGCACACGTTTGTGGGCGGACATCTGTCGGCGCGGGCCGTGCTGCAACCTCAATCTGAATCAGCATGGCCAGCCTGACTCCCGCCGTTGCGGCAGAATTAGACTACGGAACGTATCAGGAACGCCAACTCCGCGAAACCACGTTTGCCCAACTCGCCTACCGCGCCACGCAACTCCGGGCAGCGGGCAAGTTTGCCTACGAAAATGGGCAATGGAACGGCCTGTCTTACGAAGGCTACGCGGTAGTTTCTATGGCAAGCACCAATCCCGGCAATAACGATCTCAGCCAGCGACTTCAGGGTATCCAAACGCAGATTGGGGCTTGTTTTGAGCAGCCCGAAACCTGTTTTTTGCTCCCCCCGGCCAGTTTTCACCAAACCGTTGCCAACACGCTCTCTGACGACCGTTTCCGCGAAAATATCGTAGCCAATCAGTTGGAGAGCCACTATCCGGCACTGATTCAGCAGGCATTCGATGAGGTTTTGCCCACCACCCAAACCGAGCCAATCCGAATGAGACTGGTCGGATTGAGCTTGTTTTCGGGAGCCATCGGGATTTTGGGAACGTTTGATAAAGAAGCTGATTTTCAGCGTATTCTGCACTTCCGCGAGCAGTTTTACGCCGATAAAGACCTGATGAAGCTCACCATCCGGCGCACTCGCCCGTTCATCGGCCATATCACGTTGGCGTATCTCGAAACCAGGCTATCCAACGCCGAGCGCGACGATCTGGTGGCCGTCTGCGTAAGAATCAACCGCGAATTGATGAAACAGCCGTTGTTTTTCACGGTCTCGACCACCGAACTCCGCAGTTACCCGCATCTGGCTGATTTTCAGACCAAACCCGGCTATCCGGTGTATTCGTTTGTTTAATGTAATAGCATGCACATCGCCTATTTCCCCGAACCACCCGCCAACAAATCTCTCAAGATGCTGGGCGAACAACCTACTATTCACCCCACCTGCCGGATTCACGACAGCGACGTTGGCGGCTGGACGGAATTGGGGCCGAACACGACGCTCTCCGAAGCCACTTTTGGTGATTATAGCTATACGGCTGGTAATGTGTCCATTATCTATGCCGATGTCGGCAAATTTTGCTCCATCGCCGACAGCAGCCGCATCAATCCCGGCAACCACCCGCAGTGGCGCGTAACGCAACACCACAGCACCTACCGCCGGGTAAAATACGGGTTTGATACGGTAGATGACACCGAGTTTTTCGGCTGGCGACGCGAACACCGCTGCACCATCGGCCACGATGTCTGGATTGGTCACGGCGCGATTATCATGCCCGGCGTATCGGTCGGGACGGGAGCCGTGATTGGCTCCGGGGCCGTGGTCACCAAAGATGTGCCGCCCTACGGTGTGGCCGTTGGCGTGGCCGCAACGGTAATAAAATACCGATTTGCTGCCGATGTGATTGAGCAATTGGTAGCCACCGCCTGGTGGGACTGGAGTCGGGAAACGCTGGTCGAACGCTTTCCCGATTTGCTGGATGTGCCGTTGTTTCTGGAAAAATACGGTGTGAAATGACTAAACTCGAAAGTAGCGTTCGCATGTTCAGAACAGATTAGTTATTGGTTAGGCTTGTTTATGAAATATTCCTCATTATTTCATTACATCTGCCTAACGCATGAGACACACAGCCGCGCCAACTTGCTGACCAAAAAAACCGTTGCCAACGCATCCATGAAAACCGATACAGTCCTCTTTTCGCTCTGCGTTCTGTTCACTACCGCCTTTTCTGGCTGTGGGAGTTTTGATAATCAGGCAGATACCAATCCTAAAAAACTCCGGTTTGGGCTTATTGTGGCCCAGGAAGCCGAGCAGACTTTTGAACGGATGGGCGTGTTGCAGACGTATTTTTCTAAAACGCTGGGCCACGAGGTTGAGTTTTTGCCCATGACCAATACATCGGTGCTGATTGAAGCCATGCGGGCCAATAAAATTGACGTAGGCACGGCGGGTGCATTTACCTATATCGTGGCCTCCAAAGCGTTTGGTGCCCAGGCTATCGTTACCACCGCAGCCGCCGACGGTAATCCCCGCTACTACAAAAGTTGCCTGATTACCAGAGCCAGTTCTAAGCTGATGAACATTGAAGACGTTATTAAAAACGCACAGAATATTACGCTTTCCTGGGCTTATCCAACGTCCACATCGGGCCACCTCGTGCCGCGTTATTACCTGCAACAACGGGGGGTGATGCCCGACGATTTTAAAGAAGTCTTTACCTCTACCGACCACACGGCCACGTTTTTTTCGGTCGTGTCGGGCAAAGTTGACGTGGCCGCCGTGATTTATTCGGCCTTAGATCGGTACGAAAAATTGGGTAAGGTAAAAAAAGGCGAATTGCGGATTATCTGGGAATCAGAACCGATTGCGCCCAGCCCGGTTTTTGTGCGGAAAGGATTAGACGCGGCCTTGGTAAAGCAGATTCAGCAGGCGTATCTTGATGTTGAAAAAAATGATCCTAAAGCCAGCGCAGCCCTGCAATCACAGTTTACATACAGCGTTAAATACATTGCCGTCGGTGATAAATTTTACCAGCCCCTGCGCGACATGGCAAACAAAATTGAGGGGCTGAACTTAGACCAATAAAACTCCATAGAACGCAGATGAGGCAGATAGTGCAGATTTTCGCGGATAAAAAAATGAACAAAAAATCTGTGTAAATCTGCATTGTCTGCATCATCTGCGGTGCTATCACAATTTCATGAAACTACTCCTCATTTCTAATTTCGCTGATATTCCTGACGAACACCACGTACTGAACCTGTTGTTTTGTGAAGGTCTGCAGTATTTTCACCTCAGAAAGCACGACTACACCCCCCGGCAGATGGCCCGTTATATTGAACGGATTGCCGAACCGTTTCGGAATCGGGTGGTGCTGCAATCGCATTTTCACCTCATCGAAGAGTATGGGCTGCGGGGGGCGCACTTCACCAAAAAGTACAGCTACGACGAGTTTCGGCAAAGCTGGGGACTCTCAGCGGATATAGAGCCGCCTAAATTGTTCGATCACCTGAGTTTTTCACTGCACTCCATCCCTGAAATTCAGCGGATGCCGCTCCTGTATGACTACTTGTTTCTGAGTCCGGTTTTCGACAGTATCTCTAATCAGGGTTACAACAGCAAGTTTCGGGCCGACGAACTGCAGCAGTTTTTGCACCACCACACCGCCCGTCCCGAAGTAATTGCCCTCGGCGGTATCACCGATAACGTGATTGACGATGTGTTTGATGCCGGTTTTGACGGGATGGCCCTGCTGGGTTATATCTGGACGACCTTTGAGCAAACCCGCGATATTTCACAGGCCGTGAAACGGTTCCGGCTGATTCAGAACCTGGTGAAAAACCGGATGGACGTATTATCGGCTGAAACGGGCGTTTTTACGTCGGCCCCGGCAATTTTAGCATCCGGCATCCACAATCATCAGTAGCAGCGGTTTGTTGCTTCGGCCCTCATTCAACCCTAACAAACTCCTTAACGGGTCTTAATACGGCGGCCCTACTTTCGTTGCAGATTTTGGGGATACATGATAGACGTTCGACAGATTACCAAGTCAACCCGCGACGGGATACCCATTCTGAAAGGCATCAGTTTTACGGTTAAAAAGGGCGAGTTTATCGGCATTCTCGGTCCCAGCGGAGCCGGTAAAACGCTGACCATGCGGTGCATGAACGGCCTGACCAAACCCACATCGGGCGAGGTCATTTTTACCGATAACGAGAATAACCTCATCAATCTGACGCACTGCAAAGGCCGCGAGTTGAAACGCGCCCGGCAAAAAATCGGGGTTATCTTTCAGGGATTCAACCTCGTTAAGCGGCTCTCGGCCATTGATAACGTGCTGATCGGGCAACTCGGCAACATGAATCCGCTCCGCAGTATTTTTTATGGCTTTACCGATTCAGAAGCGGCTCAGGCGCTGGCCGTGCTGGAGAAAATGCGGATCGGCCACCTTGCCCACCGGCAAACCGGCTCCCTGAGCGGGGGCGAAATGCAGCGCGTTGCCATTGCAAGGGCCTTGTTCCAGAACCCGGTGATTCTTTTGGCCGACGAACCCATTGCCAACCTCGACCCCACCAACGCCCGCAAAATCATGAAACTCCTGCAACCGCTGGCGCAGGAAATGCCCATTATCGGCGTGTTTCACCAGCCCGACGTGATTATGGAGTTCTGCACCCGCATTATCGCCATCAAAGACGGACGAATCGTGCGCGACGGCGACAACAAACTCACCCACGACGAACTCGTTGATTTATACGGTGCCGAACTGAACGAGATCGAAACGGCGCAACGCAGCACCCCAACCCCAAATGAGACCCACCAAACCCCCGACCTGGTCATACAGCGGCTATCGGCGTAAACTAACGCTGACCGTTTGGGCGGTGCTGGCGGGCATCGCCTTCTGCGCCTACTGGGCGGGCGTATCCTGCAAGGTCAACTGGCACGATTTGCGGCAGGGCATTCCCAAAAGCATCGAGTTTCTGGGGTTTCTGTTTCCGCCCGACTGGAGCGCGTTTGCCGATATGCTCAAACCGGCCATTGAAACGGTGTTGCTGGCTTTTTTAGCAACCGTGTTCGGTGCGGTCTTATCATTGTTTTTCGGTCTGGCGGCTGCATCTACTATTTCGCCGGTGTGGTTACGCAGCACAAGCCGGTTTTTGTTAGCCGCCGAACGTTCGCTGCCCGAAATCATCATGGTCATTTTGCTTGTGTCGGCACTGGGGCTGGGGCCGTTTCCGGGCGTGGTTGCCATGTCAATCGGTTGTATCGGGATGCTGGGGCGGCTGTTTAGTGATGCCATTGAAGAAATTAACCCGGCCACGCTCGAATCCATCCGGTCGGTGGGAGCCGGTCACGGGCAGGTGATTTTCTACGGCGTGTTGCCGCAGGTGCTGCCCTCGCTGATTGCCAACAGCATTTTTCGGTTCGAGGTCAATATCCGGCTGTCGGTTCTGCTCGGCGCGGTGGGCGCGGGCGGCATCGGCTACCAACTGTATTATAACTTTCAAACGCTTCAATATCAACGCGCTACCGTTGCCATTCTTATCACCCTGGGGTTGGTGTTTTTGTCGGAGCGGCTATCTTCGTTCCTGCGGAAACGGTTTGTTCCCGACGTAAAACTCTGACCAGATGGATAACCAGATTTTTCAAGCCGTTGATACCTACATCAGCGGGTTGCTTGCCCCCGAAGACGACGCGCTGTATTTTGCCGAGGCCATACAGCTCACGCGCCCCGGTGGGCTGTATGTGGCCGACAATGTGATCCGAAACGGGGAGGTGCTGCACCCCGCCACCGACGACAACCGGGTGCAGGGCGTGCAGCGATTCAACGCCATGCTGGGGGCCAACACCAACGTAACGGCAACGATTTTGCAGATGGTTGGCGTGAAAGAGTACGACGGTATGGCCTTAGCCGTTGTGAATCGTTGACGAACGCCGTGATGAATCAACCCTTCGCCATTGCCCTCCTCGGCGATTACAAACCGACTTACAAGCCGCACTACGAAGCCGTTGCGGTGCTGGAAGAATTTCAACGAACGATTGCATTCTCGTTTGTCTGGATTCCGACCGCGCAAGTAGCCGAGAACGCCGATGCGGTGCTGGCCGGGTTTTCGGGAATCTGGGCAGGCTCCGGGCCGTATCTGAGCAAAACGGGCATCCTGAACGGGATTCAGTTTGCCCGCACCAACAACATTCCGTTTTTAGGGACGTGCAGCGGCTTTGGCTACACCGTGCTGGAGTTTGCCCGGAGTCAGTTTGGCCTGGCCGAGGTGTATCACCCCAGCGAAGGATTGCCGCTATCGCCCGACGACCTATTTCTGCACCCACTGGCGGTTTGTGGCATCGGTACGCACGAGATTAACGTTACCGTTAGGCCCGGCACACTCGCGCACGGGATTTATCAACGAAGCAGCCCGATTCAGGAACTATCGAATTGTGGTTATGGCGTTCATCCTGAACAGGTTACGCGTTTTGCCGAACACGGTCTGCACGTAGTAGCCGACGACGAAACCGGCGACGGTAAGATGCTGGAATACACCAAAAACGACCTGTTTCTGGCGGTGCTGTTTTACCCGCAGCTAAACTCAACTGCCGAAAAGCCCCACCCAATTCTGCAAACGTTTCTGACCAAAGCCGCCCAAACCGCCCAACGCCATGTCGCTCACGCTTCATAAACCACTTACGATTGACAGGCAGCATCTGCCGTCGGTGAAATACAAACGGCGGGTCACGTATCTGGGGGTTGGGGCCATGCTGGTGGTTGCGTTGAGCGTTTATTTCGACTTTAAGCCGTTTTTGCTCTTCACCGATTTTCATTATCTGGCCGACCTGGCCACGGAGATGGCTCCGCCCAATTTTTCAGTGTTGTGGCAAAAGAAAAAGATTCTCGAATCCATTCTGCAAACCATCTCGATGGCGTTCCTCGGCACGCTGGCGGGTGGCACGGTGGCCCTGGCACTGGCATTTCTGGCCGCCCGCAACACCACGCCCCACCCCGCGCTGGGGTTGGTAGTCCGAACGTTGCTGGCCGTTGAGCGGGTGATTCCGGGGTTGGTTATCCTGCTGATTTTCCTGATTTCGGTGGGGTTGGGGCCGTTTGCCGGGATGCTCTCCTTAGCCGTTGGCACCATCGGGATGTTTGGCAAACTGTTCGGTAATGCTATCGAAGGTGTTGATAAAGAGCCCGTTGATGCCGTGTATTCAGTGGGGGCCACCAAAGCGCAGGTTATCCGGTTTGCCATTATTCCGCAGGTGCTGCCGTCGTTCATCGCCAATCTGTTTTATGCGTTCGACATTAACCTCCGGGCGGCCATCGGACTCGGCGTGTTTGGCGGAGCTGGCATCGGCTACGAAATTAATATGGCCATGCGGCTGGTGCGCTACCGCGACGCGCTGGCCCTGATCTGTTTTACCATCGTGCTGGTCTTTGTTGTTGAGAAAATCTCTGATTTCCTGCGCGGCAAAGCACTCGGACAAGGCACTTTAAAATGAACGAAAAAACACCGAGGGGAATTTTCTGCTGAAGGTTCTCAATGTCATCAACTGTTAAACCGGTAGCGGCACTTATATCAGCAGTCGAGATGCCTAATAGTTTTAATTTTATCGCGATTTCTTGCCGTTCTTCGTCTCGTTCGAGTGTAATTACTTTTCGTTTTCCTACCTCAATTTTTGCCTGTTCCCATTCATCAGGGCTAACATTTTCATAGCTTATTACTTCGATAGCCCGTTTAATACCCACGTTATTAATATTGATTTTTGGGTTTTCGGGATTATGAATACTTTCGTAAATTAAATCTAACCAATCCCGATAATTCTGTGGAGTATCTGTCGCTCTGTAATTTGGATTCAGATAAATAAGCTCATGGTTAAAAAGGTTACGCTCAATACCGGCTAAGTTCTTCGGATTCAGGGTAGACATCATCACCTCATCTTTGTATAATTCTTTTGTTTTTGAATTAATCCGGTAGGGGGCTGTCATCACAACAATCGTATAAACTATTTTCTCGACTGAATAATCTTCTGAGCTTCGCTGCTGTTCGGTAATCGCCTGCAAGTGGTAATGCAAAAATCGGTCGAAGTTGTGGTCGTATTCTACTTTTTGAATTTCTATAATTACTCTTTTTTTTGTGTCTTCAGCAAAAATATCGTATTTAAAATTAATGTTTCCCAATCTTGGCTGAAAAGCCTTTTCTGTTTCGATTTTATCAAGATTAACATCAATACCAACAATATCTTTTACAAAAGCGTTGAAGACAATTTTATCCGTAAATGCCTTTTTAAAAAAAACTTCGTTATCTAACCGGGCAAGCATCATGAGTAAGTTTAGTTAGAATGCAATTTAGCTAAATTCTATTAATCGGTTGCCAACCTGATGAAAACATCAAAACTTTATATTTAACTAACCATGACCAACCACCTGCTCACCAATGCCCGCATCGTTACCCCGACCAACGATTTTACGGGAACCGTTGTCGTTGAAAACGGCCTGATTGCCGATATTCTGCCCGGCAGAACCTACGCCGACGGCGAGGACCTCAACGGCAACTGGCTTGCGCCGGGCTGCATTGATATCCACTCCGATTATTTAGAACGCGAAATTCACCCCCGACCCGGGGCCGACTTCCCGATTCCGATGGCGTTCCACTTCATGGATCAACGGGCGGCTGCCTGCGGCCTGACAACGGTGCTGAGTGCCGTTAGCTTCTCCGATAATTCGATGCTCAGTCGCACCTTCGACCAGGCCGTTGAGCAGTCGCGGCAACTTGACGAGTTACGGAAAACGGCCCTGGTCCGGCATTTTGTTCACGCCCGGCTCAATCCCAACACCGACACCGTGCTGGCGTATTTAGCCGCGATGACGCAAATCGAAAGCCTGAAACTGGTGGTTATTAACGATTCGATTCCCGGCCAACGGCAGTTTCTATTCGAGGATTTGGTGCAAAAACGCGCCCGGTCGAAAGGTATTCCCGAAGCCGAAGCCCGGCAGTTGCTCAATCAGCAAGTTGAGGAATTGAGTAAAATAAACCACCGGGGAGCCATTCAAGCGGCTTTCAACGGTGTTTTTCCGCTCGGTAGCCACGACGATACCACCGTTGCCCACGTTGACGAAGCCCTGCACTTCGGCGCGACGCTCTCCGAAATGCCAACCACCATGGTTGCCGCAAAACGGGCCAAAGAGCTTGGTATGCTGGTGTGCATGGGTGCGCCAAACTACGTCCGGGGCGGTTCGCACTGCGGCAATCTGTCGTGCGTAGAAGCCATTCAGGAAAACGTGGTGGATATGATCTGCTCGGATTATCACTTCCCGACAATGCTGACTTCGGCCCTGATGATGATTCGCGATGGTATTGCGCCGAGCCGGGCCATTAACTTCGTGACGCTGAACCCCGCCCGGATTCTGGGCATGGATGCCGCGATTGGGAGCATCGAAGTCGGGAAAGAAGCCGATTTGGTCGCGTTTCGCAGTCGCGGCACGTTCGCCGATGTTGGCAGCGTTTGGGTACGCGGTGTGCGGAAGTTTCAGGCAGCCGCCGAGGGCATTGGCCAGCCGGTATTGAGCGCGGTATAAACCGAATCTACATGCGGTATCACCTCGGCGAAGAACCCAACATCAGCCGGCTTGAACCCCGCCCCGCGCCTGACCCCAGTTCGGGGCAGACCGGCCCGATGGTCTGGGCCATTGACGATGCCCACCTGCACAATTACCTGTTGCCCCGCAACTGTCCCCGCGTCGCGTTTTATGCCGCCCCCAACAGCCATCCCGACGATGTGGCGCGGCTGCTGCGCCAAACGCTGTATCTGTACAGGTTCTCACCGGAACCGTTTCTGATGATTGATGCAGATGCGGGTTATTACATTGCCCATCAGCCGGTTATGCCTGAATCGGTGCGCGAGATTACTGATTTGCCCGCCGAACTATTCGCCCGTAATGTCGAGTTGCGGGTACTGCCGTCGCTCTGGAAACTGCGGGATGTGGTGGCCGCATCGAGTCTGCAATTTTCGATGATCCGAATGCGAAATGCCGGGCCAAGAACAGTTTAAGCCGATAACAACGCCACAAACCGCGCCCCACTCTCCCCCAACGGCGCGTCGTTACTCAACCGAATCAGGTTGGGGTGTTCGATGGGGGCGATTTGCCGCGACCGTTCGATGCGGCTCTCAATTTCTGCCGGTGTTTCGCGGCCCCGGTCGGTCAGGCGTTGGCGCAGCACGGCGGGGCTGACCTCAACCAGCACAACCCGCATATTGGGGAAGCGTTCGGTGGCCGTTGGCAAATACTCCCGCGAGCCATTCACAACCACATTTGCTCCGGCGTTTAGCCACGTGGTAATCTCACTACCAATGCCGTAGTGGTTTTGATGGCTCTGCCAGTCGAGAGCAAACAGGCCAAGTTCGCGCCGTTTCAGAAACTCGGCTTCGGTCAGTTCAACGTGATTTTCGCCCCCGGCATCCATCGGGCGGGTGATGTAGCGGTGGGCAAACAGCACGGCTCGTCTGCCACTGTGCTGGTTGGCGAGGTGTTGCCGGGCGTAGGCCATGAGCGAGTCTTTGCCAGCTCCCGATGGGCCAATCACGTAAAACAAGGTTCCTTCAGACATTCGTCGTATTGGTAGAAAGGTGCGGTAATTCAGGCGTAACCAGCAAATCGGCGCGACCCGCTTCCACCGACTGCCGGATGAACGTTTCCAGCACCCGCCCGGCGTTTTCGATGGCGTGGTGAATGGGTTGATTCTCTAAGCAAAAGAAGCGAAGAAATACACTGGCCAACAGGTCGCCGGTACCGCTGAAATAATGCGGATAATAGGAGTGGACAAAATCGGTGACGGCTCCGGTATCGGCCCGAACCCACCGATTTATCACTTGATGACCAGCCAGGATACCCGTCACGATGCAGTCCGGTGCGGGGTATAATTCCCGAAAGGCCGACAGGTACGTTTCGGCATTCTCCGGCACGATATTCTCCCGAATACCCGTCAGCAGGGCTGTTTCGGTGAAATTAGGCAAGACCAGATCGGCGATAGTCAGCAGGTGGTACCACGACTGTATGATGGCATCGGCGGTGTAGGCCCGCCCGTTATCCCCGCAAACCGGGTCAATGACCACGTACCGGACGATGTCCCGAAAGCGGGCAATGGCACCGGCAATGATTTCCGCCTGATCGGCACCGCCGAGGTAGCCCACGTACACCACGAGTGACTGGCCGTTTTGCCGGGCCAGGGTCAGCGTACTGTCGAGCAATTCGGCGAACGGAATCGTAAAACGCTGAAAGCCGGGCATATTGCCGATACCGGATAACAGCAGCGTTGGGACGGGAATCACGTGCGTACCTAATGCGCTCATCACCATTTTCAGCCCGGCGTTGCCATTGGCCGGAAAACTGTTGATTGCCAGTATTTTAGTAATTGAAGATGGGGTTTCGATTGTCACGGGTAAGAAGTTGGGTTTGAATCAGTAGCCCGCAATGGTCGCTGGGGTAGTTGCCAGCGGCATCGGGCGTGTCGAGCACAACGCGGGCCGATGTAATGTCGGGATGATGGGCCGGGTGGCGGGCCAATGAAAAAATAAAGTCGATGCAGCGTCCCTGTTCCGGTTGATCGGCGGTTCGGCTGGGCATTGTATGGCCGGGAAGTAAACCACCACCAGCGGTATAGGTATTACGGGCCGAAATTATTGGGTGACTGAACAGGAACTGCATTTCGGACGAACTGATTTCGGCGTTAAAGTCACCCGCCAGAAAAATAGCGTCATACGAATCGTTCAGCCACGGGTGCGCCAGCAGCGTGTCCAGTTGCTGCTGCCGCAGGACCGAACTGTTCCGCAGGTGGGTCAGGTGCGCATTGATTACCAGCACCAAGCGGCCATTCACGTCGAGCTGCGCGAACTGGGCCAGCCGGTCGCCGTCGCGGTTGTCGGTGGGCAGAGCCAGGGCATCCGTTTGCCGGATTGGGTAGCGCGACAGCAACCCTAACCCCGATTCACTGCCCGTTAGCTGACCCTCGAACAGCCGGGGTTTGTGCCGGGCGGGTGCGTAGGCGTAGTGCATCCCCAGCGCATTGGCCAGTTCGCGACCCGTGTCGGCTCCCTCCGTCCAAAACACCTCCTGACAGAAAACCACATCGGGGGTCAGTGCCCCTATCTGTGTCTTGAGCAGGGCGAGTCGTTGCCGGTAATTACCATCACATTTCCAGGTATTTATCGTCAAAAGACGGAACGGGCGGGTCATAATTAAAAATCTTTCTCGCCAAACTCGGCCTTCACCGCCTTCGCCTTTTTCCCCGAATCGTTGAGCGAGAAACTCAGCCCCAGTTGCAACACCCGGTCATACTTGCGGTAATCGGTGCTGCTGAAAAACGCAGGAGCCTGCACACCAATCGTTTGCACGTTCGAGTTAAACACATTGAGCAGTTGCAGATTGATGGCTCCGCGCCCGTTCGGAAACGTGTATTTGGTGCCGATGTTGGCCAGCAGCAACCCCGAATCAACGCCCTGCGCCGTAACCGTGCGCGACACGTAGGTTAAATCCCACTGGCAGCGCAGTTGCTTCGTAATATCGAGCGAGGTGTTGGCCGTGATATTGTAGTTCAGGCTGTTGCTCCTGAGCGGCAACCCATCCACAATGCCCTGAACATCAAAGCGATAGATATTTCCTGACAGATACGCCCGCCAGGTGGGAAGCAGTTTGACTTCGGCAATGCCCTCGGCCCCGACCGACGTGGCCCGCCCGGCGTTGGTGTACGTTCGGCCCAGAATGGTGCGGTTGTAGATGGTATTGACCCGGAAAATCTTGTCGCTGACCCGGTTGTAGTAGGTTGTCAGGGTGAGGTTGGCGCGGCCTGCCTGTTTGCTAAACGACGCTTCGATCACGTTGGCGAGTTCGGGGCGCAGGTTGGGGTCTCCCGATTCGATGGTTTCGGCGTGGCGGTGGTTCTGAAACGGGGCCATGATCTTGGTGGTTGGGCGGTCTATGCGCCGGGAGAACGCCAGCCTGAATTTGCTGCCTGTTGGCAACGACCACACGGCCTGCGCCGATGGGAAGAATGACAATTTTTGGTAGTTAAATGGCTGTTTACCAAGGTTATGCGTCAGAGTTCGGTCGGTATATTCGGCCCGGAGGCCAATGGTGTAGCTGAGCCAGTTGCTTTCTTTTGATACCTGGGCATAGCCTGCCGTGATGCGCTGGGTCAGGTTCATGCGGTCGGTGAAGGTTGGCACTGATTCAAATAAGTTGGTGGTCAGGTTAAGTCGCTCAAACGTAAAATCGCCAACGTGGTTGAGCGAGCGGTATTGCAGTCCGGCATCAAACCGGGCTTTGCCGGCCAACGGCAGCGAATAATCGGTCTGGAGCCGCCAGCCGGTCAGGGGGCTGCGCTCGTCCGAGCGTTCGGAGAGCAGGAGTGCGTTATCGGTTTCGGTGTTGTCGCGGTTGGTGAGCGGCCCGCCCAGCACCGAAAACTCGTACAGACCCAGCACGGTCAGTTTGCTTTTGTTGGCGAATGTCTGCGTCAGGTCAAGATTATAGGCTTGAAACGAGCCGCTCCTGACAAACAGATTCTGGTTGAAAAACTCCCGGCGCGGGTTGCCAAACTGACGGTTAAACAGCGGGGGATTGGCCCCAATCTGCACAAACTCCTTATAATGGAGGTTGGCCGTGCGGTCGGTTTGTTTGTATCCTGCATACATGCCCGCCGTAATAAGGGTTCTCGGATTGGGCGAAAACGTGCCGCCGACGCGCCCGGCATATTGATAATCGTTGTAGTTACGGATTCCTTCGGAGGGCATAAACGTGAGCGTGTCCTTGATAATCGTGCGGATTTCGCCCGTTCTGAAGCCGTCATAATCAAACCGCCGAAAGTCTCCACCGGCATAAAACGACCAGCGTTTAGTGGTGTAGGTCAGGGTGGCATCGGCTCCGTAGCGGAGGGGGTCGGCCCCGGCAAAAAACGTATTTCCGGTTAGGCTCCAGCCCTGCCCAACGGCGGCCTTCGTCACGATATTGATAATCCCGGCCCGCCCTTCGGCATCGTATTTGGCTGATGGCGACGTGATTATCTCCACATTTTCGATCAGGTTGGCCGGAATCTGGGTCAGCACCTCGGCGGGGGTTCTGGTAGAGGGTTTGCCGTTTATCAGTACCAGAAAACCCGTGTTGCCGCGCAGGGCAATCTCGCCCTCGGTGGTGACGGTCACGTTGGGCATCCGGCGCAGGAGGTCTAAGCCCGTACCGTTGGCCGCGTTCTGAAACGATTTGGCGGTTATCACCTGCTTGTCAAGCTGCATTGATGCCGTGGCGCGCTGGCCCGTGACGGTCACTGCGGCCAGGCCCCGTTCGGCCAGTTGCAGGTATGTTATCGGCAACCGTACCACAGTCGTTTTGGTAGCTAATGCCGGGCGGATGGTGGCGGTCTGGTAACCGACAAACTGCACCGTCAGCGTGGGGTTAAGCGTGTTTTTGCCGTTGGGCGTTGCCGTTCCCGAAGTAACCGTTTTCGGCACAGTAATTCCCCAAATAGAGAATGTGCCGTTGGCATCGGTAATGGCTCCGGTGAGCAGCACCGAATCTCGCCCCCAGACCGAAATGGTGGCGTAGGGGAGTGGCTGATCCGTCTGGCGGTCGCGTACCTGACCAGAGACGGTGATGGATTGGGCGTGGGCTGCCGATGTAGCGAAAAAGTACAATAATCCCGTAAATAGTAAGCCAAAACGTGGTGATGTGCGCATGAGACGGACCGACGAGTGCATCACAAATATACAGCCTGATTGGTATTTCAATGTTATGGTTTTGTGTTGATTTCGCGCCCCCCCCAAAGCCGGTTTATGTTATGATTTGGTTCAGGTTGCACCAATCAATATTGATTTGCTAACGGTTCTCACAAAGCCCTAACGCAATACTTATACTCCTGAAAAATAAGGCTTTACGTGAAAAAATAGCTGATTTGTTAAAAAAGAATCTGTTATAAATCGGGTTGTAATCGTAAAGAATTGATAATGACAAACCCGCCGACGGGCCAGGTTTAAGGGGGTACTTTTGCTAAGTATTAGACGAAATAACAGGCCGTCAGCAACCTCGACTTTCTTCTCGTTTTACGGCCCCTTTGCTGGCTGTATGCCTTATCAAAATACGTGCTTATTGCCTCATAATTTCTTTATTTAATCCTAATTTATACTAACTAACTTATTTAATGACACAGTTCTTTACCCAACCCAATTGCACAGCAACCAATTGGCTATCAGGCTGTTGCGGTCTGCTGTTTGCCCTGCTGCTGTTGAGCAGCCCGGCACAGGCGCAACGTATGGTGCGCGGCAAAATTACCGAGGCATCGGGCGCGGCTATCCCCGGCGTGAGCGTACTGCTGAAAGGCACCACCGCCGGCACGACCAGCAACATTGACGGAACGTATAGCATTAACGTTCAGGACGAACAAGCAACCCTTGTTTTTTCGTTTATCGGCTATAACCCGCAAGAGATTCCGGTTGGTAATCAGTCGGTTATTGCCATCAAACTGGTCGAAAACACGGCGCAACTGAGCGAGGTGGTGGTAACGGCACTTGGCATCAAAAAAGAACTGCGTACCCTCGGCTACAGCACCCAGGAAGTAAAAGGAAATCAATTGGTGAAAGCCCGCGAACCAAACCCGATCAACGGCCTGACGGGTAAGATCGCCGGCTTGAACGTGGGTATATCCTCCGAGATGCTCGCCCGGCCCCAGCTCGTGCTGCGCGGCAACACCAACCTGCTGTTTGTAGTGGACGGTGTGCCGATTAACTCCGACACCTGGAACATCAGCCCCGACGATATTGAGTCGTATAACGTGCTGAAAGGCCCCAACGCAGCCGCACTCTACGGTTTCCGGGGCCAAAACGGAGCCATCCTGATCACGACCAAACGCGGCTCGAAAGACAAGCGCGGCTTCTCGATTGAGGTAAACTCCAGCACCATGGCCGACAACGGGTTTATTGCCGTGCCGGAAAGCCAGGACGAATATGGTGCCGGAGCCAACTACCAATATGCGTTCGGCAACCGGCCCTACGACGAAGATGGCCGGTTCCGGCGGCCCAACGTCTGGGGGCCGCGCTTCGAGGGCCAGCCCGTGCCGCAGTATGACAGCCCAATTAACCCCGCAACGGGAATCCGCACCGGAACGCCATATCTGGCGCGGGGCAGCGACAACTACCGGCGGTTTGCCCAGACCGGGATTCTCTCCAACAACAACGTGTCTATTGCCAGCACGACTGACAAATCAGACATGCGGATTTCGCTTTCGCACTCGTATCAGAAAGGAATTTTTCCGAATACCAAACTGAACATCACCAATTTCAACATCTCGGCGGGCTACAATTTCTCGCCCCGCGTACGGCTCGAAGGCAACCTGAACCTGAGCCGTCAGTACACGCCCAACATTCCTGATGTGAGCTACGGCCCCAACAGCTACACCTATATGTTCAGCGTGTATGGCGGGGCACAGTATGACGTGGACGACCTGAAAGACTACTGGAAATCGCCCGGAAAGCCCGGTATCCAGCAGTATTTTATGGAATATGGCCGCAATAACAACCCGTATTTTATGGCCAACGAATGGCTGCGCGGGCATTACAAAACGGACATCTACGGCTACGCCAAACTGTCATACAAAATCACGGATAACTTCGACGTGAGCCTGCGGACGCAGGCCACTACCTGGAACCAGCTTCGCACCGAGAGATTGCCCTACTCGGCTATCATCTACGGACGCGACCTGCGTCAGGGTGATTACCGCGAAGACCGCCGGGGGTTGTTTGAGACCAACTCAGACGTGCTGATGAAATATGACAAAAAAATTGGGTCAGATTTCCAACTCACAGCCATCGCCGGGGGGTCCATCCGCACGTTTGATTACAGCTCTACCTTCGAAAGCACCGATTACCTCATTGTGCCGGGTGTGTATAACCTGAGTAACTCCAAAAATCCCAAGCTGTCGTACAATTTCCGGTCTAATATGCTGGTGTTGAGCGGTTATGGCAGCTTAGACTTGTCATACAGAAACTATTTGACACTGTCGGTAACGGGACACCAGGACAAACTGTCGACGTTGCCCGTTAGTAATCAGTCCTATTTTTATCCGTCGGCATCGGTCAGCACCGTATTCTCGGATTACATCAAGCTGCCCAGGGTGATTTCGTTTGCCAAACTCCGCGCCAGCTACGCCAACGTCCGGGGTGGTGGAACAAGTGCGGAGATCGGGCCGGCCTACCGCGCCATGAACCTCGCCAGCCCGCTGCAATACGGCACTGAACTGTACACGTCATACGACGGGCCGAATTATAGCAATCAGAATACCTATCAGATCAATAACCTGTACAACAACACGCCGTCGGCTGATTTTTCGGGTAACATCGCCAACGATAAGCTGGAGTCGTTCAACGTAGAATCGTATGAGGCCGGGATGGACATGAAGTTTTTGCAAAACCACCTGGGGCTTGACGTAACGTATTTCACGACGCTGAACGGGCCGCAGATTTTCAGCCGCAGCGTGGCTCCGTCAACGGGTTATTACAACGCCAACGTCAATGACATCATCACCCAGAAACACGGTTGGGAAGTGGCTCTGTCAGGATCGCCCATCAAAAATGCCAATGGCCTGACCTGGGATGTACTGCTCAACTATTCGACGTTCGTGGAAAAATTCAGCCAAATCAACGACCCGTCGGGCCAGGTTTATCTGAACGACCACTATTACAGAGTCGGCGACCGGGTTGACGAAGGCTTCGGCTACAAATATGTCCGCTCGCCAAACGGGCAGGTCATTCACGATGCCGCTGGTTTGCCCCTGGTGGCGGCTCGGGGAACGCTGGCCAAGCAATCATTGGGCTTTGGCAACAGCGATTTCATCTGGTCGTTGAACAACAATTTCTCGTGGAAAGGGCTGAATTTCAGCTTCCAGTTCGATGGCCGCGTGGGCGGGGTGATTTACAACGAGATCGCGATTGATTCGTGGCAGGGTGGCCGGGCGCAGGCTCTGGTTGAAGGTGTTTATGGCGAAGCCCGCCGGAGAGAGTGGGAAAGTGTTAAAGCCAGCCCAACCGGAGCCAGCACACCGGGCTATGTGGGACAGGGTGTAGTGGCCAACGGGATAGTGAAGTTCGACGCTGCCGGTAATGTGAGCAACTTCAGCGAACTGACGTTTACGCCCAACATCCGGCCAGTACGTCTGCAAACCTACATTGCCTCGATTGCTAACGGCTCCCTGATCGAGCCGTGGCTCATCAGCCGAACCTATGCCAAACTGCGCGAAGTCCTCATCGGCTACACCCTGCCAGCTACCGTGTTGCCGAGGTTTATCCGGTCGGCCAACGTCTCGCTCGTAGGCCGGAACCTGCTGTATTTCGCGGCCAGCAAAGACATTGACCTCGATCAGTATCCAAGCTTCAGCATTTTCCCGCCCCTGCAATCGGCTACTACGCGCCGGTTCGGAGTCAATGTAAACCTTACTTTTTAACCAAAACGGATAATGCCCGGTGGATAATGTCCAATTCTACGGAACACATTATCCATTGTGCATTATCCGGTATCCATTTTAAAACGATGAAAATCATATTCCATAAATCGCTTACTGTGCTGGCTATGTTGCTGGTAATGAGCGGCTGCAACGAGCAGTTTGAGCAATTGCCAATTAACCCGAACGTGGCCGGGGAGAACAGTTCAGTGCCACCGTCGTATTTGCTGGGTCGGATTATGTATGAGATGTATGTCGGCGGTGGCTCCACCGACGGGCGGGACGGCAGCGTATATGAAGGCCCCTGGAACCAACTGGCCCGCTGGAATCAGTACACCGCCGGCAACAATAATAACTACGGCGGCAGCAATTTGTACACCTGGTCGTCGAGCGCAACGATGTACAACCAGATCAAAAACATCGACAGGATGGAAGAACAGGCACTGCGGGCATCCGGCACCAAAGAAAACGCCTACGCGGCCATCGCCAAGTTTCTGCGTGCATACGCTTTCATTTGGTACACCCAGCGCGTGGGCGACATTCCGATGACCGAAGCCGGACAGGGACTTGCCAACCTCACCCCCAAGTTCGACACCCAGAAAGACGTGTATGCCAAGTGTTTGCAACTGCTCGAAGAAGCCAATACCGACCTGGCAGCCTTTATCCCGAAAGTGACAACGGCCACCAACATCGAGGGCGATATTTACTACAACAACGACCTCAAACTGTGGCAACGCGCCGTGAACAGCTATAAACTGCGGGTGTTGATGAGCCTCAGCAAACGCGCCGACGACACCGCCGATTTGGGGATCAAACAGAAGTTTGCCGACGTGGTCAGCAATCCAACCAAGTACCCGATTTTGCGGAATAACGCGGATAACCTATCGTTCAGATTCAACGGGCAGTACAACCAGTATCCTACGTTTTATATCACGCTTTACGCCGATCAGCTAAACGTCTCCAGCACGTATCTCGACCTGACAACGGCAACCAAAGACCCCCGCACGTTTGTGGCTTCAACGCCGGCCCCGGCGCAGCTCAAAGCCGGAAAAACCATCGCTGATTTCTCGGCTTACGTTGGTGCCGAAAACAACAAATCACAATCGGTGCTGGTGACGGATGCAGGCGCGGGTAAGTATTCGTATGCCAACTACATCCGGTACTTGAATCAGGGTGTGATTGTAACTCCGCCCGAACCGTATATCATGCTGGGCTTTTCGGAGCAGTGTTTTACCCTTGCTGAGGCCCAAAACCGGGGCTGGCTCACGGGTGACGCGGCTGCCAGCTACCGCGCCGGTATCCAGGCTTCGCTCACGTTCTACGGCCTGACCGATGGCGCGGTGCTGCCCGTTGGCGATGCCTTTGGCAAACCCTACGGCACCGTAACGGTCTCAGTATCAAACTTTCTGGCCGACGCGGGTGTGGTCTACAAAGGCAACAATGCCGATGGGCTGAAGCAGATTTTGCAGCAGAAATACGTTTCGATGTTCCAGAACTCAGGCTGGGAGCCGTTTTATAACCAACGCCGGACGGGCGTGCCAGCCTTTACCGAGGGTGTAGGCACCAACTCGACCGGCAAGATTCCGAAGCGGTGGCGGTATCCGAGTGAGGAAATCACCAACAACCCGGCCAACAGCAAAGAAGCCCTCACCCGGCAGTTTGCCGGCCAGGACGATTTGTACGGAATGATGTGGCTGGTGAAGTAATTGGTTATAACCCCAATTCGTTGATGAAAAATCTCCTGTTTTTCCTGATCGTTCCGGCGGTGTCATTCGCCCAAAACGCCCAGACGACCGACACCCTTGTGTACAACTCACGCCGGGCCGTTGCGCTCGAAGGCGGTAGCAATTTCCGTGACCTCGGCGGCTATCCCGCAGTCAACGGTAAAACTGTGAAATGGGGCCATATTTACCGTTCGGCAGATGTTGGCAAATTGACTGATGCGGATTTGAAAACACTCGAAAATCGCCACATCGCCATCGTCTGCGATTTTCGCGGCCCCAGCGAAGTGCAACAATCGCCCGACCGTTTGCCCGTTGGTACCACCCGGATTGAACTCCCGGTAGGCAGCGAAAATACCGATACCCGCGCCCTGTTTGCCGCGATGCAGAAAGTCACCAACCGCGATTCGCTGATGGCGGCTGGTTACACCAAAATCGATCATTTCAAGGCGAAGTACAAGCCCATGTTCGACCAACTTCTGGTGCTCGACGATACCAAGGCGTTGATGTTTTACTGTACGGCGGGCAAAGACCGCACGGGTATCGGTGCCGCTTTAATTTTGAACGCACTGGGTGTTGACAAAGCCGCGATTTTGAAAGATTATGCCGCCATCGACGTGTATTGGCAGCCCGCCCGCGAGAAAATGATGCAGCAGATGAAGCAAATGGGCGTATCGGAAGAAACCCTGAAACCGATGCTGGCCGCCAACCCCGTGTATTTAGAGAAAACATTTGAGACCCTCAACCAGAAATACGGCTCGATGGATAAATTTACGACTACCGAAATGGAACTAACCCCGGAGAAATTGGCCACGCTGCGGGCCAAGTATCTGATCTAAGCATTGCCCTTTATCAAAACCTACGTTACCGCTTGAAAGACAGTCAAAAACTAAAAATAACTGATTATTAGTCCGTTAGAATCAGGTGGTAATTACAAATTACCACCTGATTGCTTTCGGCTTCACTTCTTGTCTCAAAACGCCAGCTTTTCGCGCAGAGCGGTGTATTGCTCCGATAATTCGCCATTGGGTATCGGGAATTTCTGACGAAAACCCACAAAATAGGCCCGTGCTTTGGCATCGCCGGTGAGGGTTGCCAGAAAAAGTTGCTCGGCCAAATACAGGCTCCGTTCGGTGGCTGCACTGCCCGCTTCGGTGGTTTCATAGGCCCGCAGCACCTGCCGAACGGTGTTGGCATCGTACCGCCAGGTCAGGTTTTGGTTAGCCACACGCCGACGCTGCACCGCCCCGTTCACGAAATACAGTTTCTCGAAAGTCCACACATCCGGTTCATAGATGCCGGGTCTGGCCGAGGCAAATATTTCGATTTGTTCGATGGTCAGCGTATCACGACTGGCCCGAACGCGGCAGGTTTGGGTGGCATTCCAGAAGCCAAATACTGATTTTTGGCCGCAGACTGCCAACACAAACTCCGAGAAAGTAACGCCCATTTTACCATCACCCGGCTCCTTAAACCCGCATAGCACAATGGTTTTGCCGTTGCCAAACAGGTAGCTTCGGCAGGGCGTGGTTTCAGTGTAATCATTTTTAGGGCAGTTGCAGGGAGCTTATTCACGTTCACCTGGTAGGCCGACCATTTTTCGTTTCCTACCGCGTTCGTATTGGCTCATCCTGAACGCAATCACCCGCGTCTGAGCCGTAATACGGCCCACAATCATTAGTTCCCACCGGCAAGACCACAATCACTTTCCAAAGCGCCGACGGCACCGTCAGCTTCCCGTTGGTCAGCGTTTACAGGGTGCCGTTGTCCCCTACCCCCACCTGACCGGCTCCGCCCGAAATGACGTAGCGTCAACGAATTTGATGTAGGAGGAATTTGACGTTAAGTAGGAGGAATATGACGTTAGCGGATAAACTAATTGATGACTATTTTAAAGCAACGAAAAATTTAAAAAAACCGACAACGCCTATTTAAATATTAGTCTGTATTTACTTTATTATACTCTTAACTATTAGGACGCCATAACTCGTTGACATTCAATGTATTAAACCCCCTAAGTAGGAGGAATATGCCGTTAAAGGGGAGGAATCCGACGTTAAAGGGGAGGAATCCGACGTTAAGGAGGAGGAATATGCCGTTAAAGGGGAGGAATCCGACGTTAAAGGGGAGGAATCCGACGTTAAGGAGGAGGAATATGCCGTTAAAGGGGAGGAATCCGACGTTAAGGAGGAGGAATCCGACGTTAAGGAGGAGGAATATGCCGTAAGGATGCGTTTACGATGCCTTCAGTATCGCCTTATCGCCAATTTTTCCCCTGTCAATACCCCGCTAACAACTGATTCGCATGGGGGAGGAATATGCCGTAGCAATGCCCCCAGCGCGGCTTTATCGCCAATTTTTCCCCTGTCAATACCCCGCTAACAACTGATTCGCACGGGGGAGGAATATGCCGTAAAGCCCGCTCAACGCAGCCTGTTCGCCAATTTTTCCACCCTCAGTATCCCGTTGGTTGAGGCAGTGGGTATCTATCGCCAATTTTTCCGCATTAACATGGATAAATTATACATTTATGATAGATTTGTGCTATGGCACTCAAAACAACTCAAACCAATCAATTGTCCCTGTCACTTGACAGCGAACAGATACAGCTGCGGAAAGATCGGACAGTTGCTCAGCACAATGATTTGGTTCAGGCTCAGTATGACATGAGCCTAACCGAGCTACGCTTATTTGTGGCCATGCTTGCCCGTGTCAACAAAGGAGATACCGAATTTCACATCAACCGAATTCCGATTTATGAGCTTTTCCCTGAGAAGTCAGTCAATGGCAACATCGGAGGTAGTCGCTATGCAACGGTTAAAGAGGCAGTTATTGACTTAACACACAAAGCTGTCTCGGTAGAAAGCAAAGATCAGAACGGCTTGAAAACAATCCTCAGCATTCCTCTGATGGCCAGTTGTGAGTACAAACAGCGATCAGGTCATATATCAGGCCAGTTTAACAATCACGTAAAAAAATATCTTCTTGATTTAAAGGGCGAGTTTACCGTTGCCCAGGAATTAACCTTACTTGAATTCAATAGCTCCTACTCGCACCGGCTATACTGGCTGTTAAAGAAATCATCGTTTCAGGGCGATACAATCAAAATATACATTGAGAACCTGCGAAAAATGCTCAAGCTCAATGATAAATACCCAAAGTTTAAGGATTTCAGAATAAACGTAATTGAATTGGCGCAGAAGGATTTAGTATCAACGGATATGGCCTTTACATTTACCCCTCTCTATGAGGGAAAGCCGGTGATTGCGATCGTATTTCATCTACAACGCCCCGTGCTTATTCAACTGGCAGAGCCGGAAATAGAGTTTCCTGCCAATGTTCAACAAAAACTAACCGAGATCGGCATCAACCTAAAATCCCTCCATCAAATTAAGCAACTCTTTAGCGACGGTAAAATCGCGGAGGATTATATCAATTTTGTTATCAGGTATTACCAGCAAGTCAACACCAAAGGGAAACTGCGATCGCTGTCGGGAGCCATCTTCAAAGGGATTATAGCCAATCAACTCAAACGGGAATTTGACCTTGACAACGAGCAAAATAAACCACCTGTTTACAAAGCACCCCAACCAAAGCCTACTCCCATCCAGCCCGAGGAAGTACTTCCATTTTCTGAACTTAAACTAAGTTGGGAGACCCTTGTACGCAAACAACTTTCCGACTGCAACACGTTTGAAGAAAACATCGCTAAATATTACGCCAATAACCCCATGTACCGAATCGAAGAACGAAACGGTGAGCAATGCGTGATCGTTATCCAAAAATCTGCGTAAAACCGTAAGATTCACACAAAAGTAGCCGTTCGAGACAATCAACTTGCTGCTATGTCAGCATGGTAGCGACCATTGTGTACCATAATCCAGTTAATCAGCCAATGAGAATGGCAATGAAGGCCACAAACAAGGCTGTCACAGCACGTAGATTGCTAAATCGTAGCTGGGTATCAATTAAATGTAATCATGTCTCCTGAACGTAATCATTGGTTTTCTTTCGGTAGCCAAGGCGAGTGGGTAAGTGATAGATCCGTACCGAATTAGTGAGGTGATTTTCGACTGAGAGTAGCCAATGCTGTAGGTAAACTCGTGCGCAGGGGAGCAACCGCTTTTCGAGCCGCCTACTATAATTTCGTCAGCACAGTACCCAGCGAAAAGGTGTTGATTCTTGACTATCCCCTTTCCGCTCTTACTTATCCCACAAACGGGAGTCAATCACCAACGCTTTCTCGTCCACAACCCGAATATGCTGATAGCTCGTATGATCCGCGTGGAGCAAGTAGTTGATGCTATCAGGCATGACCGAAGAGGGGACACCAACGGCCAGTACGTCAGGGTTGGTCAACCAGTTGGCTAAGATAGTCTGGCTTTTCATGTAGCTGTTTTCATTCCAGTAAGAGGGCAACTGGTTGGCTGATAAAACTCGGCGGCTGGTATCGGGTATCTCCAACGTGAAGAGTCGATAAGCAGGTAGATCGGCATAAGACACTTGCGGCATATGTACCAGGATTTCTACCAACGCTAAGGCCGGATGCTCTGCTGTGTACAGCAAGCTTACTCCCGGTGGGTTCCAGCGACCACCATTTAACCAGCTGCCCGTCGTGTCTAATGGCCGATCAGCGTATTTCTGACGTACCACCCGATAAACCAGTGCCATGCTTAGCCGAAGATGCCGTGGTCGATGCGTCCCAGAACCCGGTCCACGAGTGTGTAGCCCGTAACGGTATCGAGTGTTTGTAAGGGGGTTTGAAACTCAAGTTCTCGTAATGGCGAACGCAACCAGCCTAAGACGGTTGTCGGTCGACCATCGAATGTATTCAGGGCATGCTGAAGTAGATTTTCCAGTAATGAAAGTCGCTCTGACGCATCCTGACTAATGCGCTGCTCGATTTTGAGCCGATGCAGGTAAGAGGGCGATAAACCAATGGCAGCAGCCATTTCTTTATCAGTTAAGCCCACTAAACTGGCCACCCGGTCTGCCTCGGCTCGAAGAACACCCTGCCGGCTACGGGCAATGATTTGCTGCTCGCTGAAGGGACGATCAGCACAGAGGGCGGCTGATTGAGAAGGTATTGTAAGGGCCATGCTGATGAACTTTTACACTAAGTTAGCTGTACAAGTTCACTCTACCAAATTATATCAGAAATCGCCCTCACACTGTGCTATTAAAACTGCTCGATTTCTTAGGATGAGATACAGGCTATGGTGCCAGGTTAGGCTACTCAGGATGCCCCAGGGAAGTACGTGGGGTCTCTTTGCAGAATCGTACGGCACCGGACGACCGGATAAATCCTCATTGAGTCACTTAGATTGTCTTACTGGTGACGTAAGTTGTCCGGCAGAGCAAGCTCCATCAACGCTGCCAGGTCAAAGACCGGGTCGGCAGATACCGACTCGGAAAAGTCATAGTTGCCCCCAGATTGGTTTGATGTCAGGTACGCGTCGAAGACCCTAAAATGGTTTTCAACAAGTCGCCGGGCAGTCTCGCTTGCACACCGGCGCAGCTTCTTGGTCAGGTAGAGCAGATTGTAAACGTTGATCATAGACCTGCACTCAATTCTATTCTATGTAAGTCAACCCAAGCACATCAGCCCGATCACAGACAAGGTTGATTGGCGAATAAATACCGCAGTTCTCGACCTTTTCTCAGCCGCGAGATTACCATTACCCTAAAATACTGGCACGAGGGTTGGGCTGTTGGTCTACTCGTCAAGTACCAAAGCGACTCGTTTGCCTTGCACAGCGATACGGGATAGCTTTTTGCGGGGGGCAGCTCAGGGGGAAGCGGTACCGCCTGCCACTGCTTTGTTTTCGTCGAAAACGCCCATAGTTCAGTACCCCGGCTTTCGAGCAGCGTACCCGTGTTGAGCCAGGCGTTGTAATGCTCGGAACCCGAATCACTGGTGGTGATGTCACGTACCTGATTACGGGCCGGATCGTACGACCGGATACGCCAGGTTTCTCCCACCTGCTGCACATAACTGACGGCCTGCTGCCCCGGAATATGGTGTAACGAACGCCCGATCTGACCCGCAATGACCGTGTCCCGGCCTGCTTTCCGATTTAGATAGTGCATCGTTTGGGGAGTACCCAGCACAAACACTACGGCTTCGTCGGCGTTGAGCCACGCCTGATAGCCAATCTTCCCCATTTTCTGTGATTCCAGTATCAGTTCCGTCTGCTCCGGGTTGGTCAGGAGGTAGCTGACCAAATCCTGATCGCCCGTTGCTTTTCGCTGCACAATGCAGGATAGATGCGTTTGGTTGGGCAGTACCGTAGATGAATACTCCGAGTCGGGCGTGTCCGTCACTGGTGTCCCAACTGATTGTTGAAGGTTATACGACCAGACGTCGGTCTGGCCGTCGGGCATCATGGTAGTGTAGTACAGCAGCGGCTTAGTCGGATGGAAAAACGGCTGGTTGTCGTAACCCGGTTTGTTCGACACGTTACGGGGGTTTGACTACGCCTGGTGTTACTGGTCAAACGTGGTTATAAACTGTAACAAGATCAGCGGTTCTTAGCCTACTATTTATCGAACCATTGCGGTAAATCTAAAGCCAGCCCGGTGGGGGTGTTGGGATTGGAGTTTATTTCCTCGCTGCGGTAAAGCAATCGACGCACCAGGCCCGAAACGGGGGCACCCGTAGGCGTGGTCATGGCCGGTATTTCCTGACCGATTACGCCTGACCGCCGGTTCTGGACCCAGCCTTCAACGGGGCGCATGAACAGATCGAGGTACTGCTGCTGCGACATTACGGTACGATGATTGGCTGTCGTCAGCGCGGGCAGACCGTTGGCGTAGGCATCGGCCTGCGCGGTTGGCACACCAAATGACAGCAGCGATTCCCGAACGCCCGCCCGCATCCGTTGCGTGGCGAGGTCGAAACCGCCCGTCGTAAACCCACGGGCAATTGCTTCAGCTTCGAATAGCAGTTGCTCCGAATACGAGAACGACACCTCCGGCAGATCGGGGCGCAGCAGGTTCATATTCACCAGGGCAGACTTGGTGGTGAATGTTTCCACGCTGTTCAGCGCGATATACTCATTGGGGGCAGCCGCCGGGCCGGGCTGGAAGAAATACGGAATCCGCGGATCCCGGAGCAACGTCAGCAGGTCATAGACGGGCTTCGAGCAGTACCAGTCTGATTGGACACCGCCCCGGAAAATGGCCGTAAACGAGAACCGTGGATTCTGCCGGCCAGGCTGATTAAAGTACCTGAATTGCATGGCATCAGCGGTAGAAGCAATCATAGTACCACTGGCCATCAATTGCCCAATGGCGGCACCTTTAGATGGATCGGCATCGACCATCGCAAATAGAATTCTGAGCTTCAGGGAGTTGGCGAACCGGCGCCATTTCGTCATATCTCCCCCGTAATAGAGGTCATTCGGGGCAATAATTCCTTTGCCGGCCGGGTCAATCTGCGCAATGGCCTCATCTAACAGCGCGATGCAGCCGTTGAGTACGTCGGCCTGTTTGTCAAACTTAGGCAAATCAACCGCACCCGTGGAAGCCTCAGAGAACGGAATATCGCCCCACAAAAGCGAGGTTTGTGCGTAGGCAAAGGCTTTCAGGATTTTACACTGCGCCAGCGCATTTTTGTTGACTGGCTGGGCCTGCTCGGCCACGCGAATGGCTACGTCGAGGTTTTTCAGCACATCGGTATACGTGCGTCCCCAGGCGGTACGAATACGCGTCTGGTCATACTGCGCCTGAGCCAGCCCCCAACGCCCACCCGATGCCCACATCTGGCTCATGAGTGCCACGGGCCAGGTTAGTTCGGCCACCCGCAATAGCGAAAACTGGGTACTGGCTCCCGCAAACAACAGGGACGGGTCAACCGTCGTGGAGCGGTTGGGGTCGATATTGAGTTCTCCCGATTTGAAGCAACCCGTGGTCAGTACGGCCAGTAACCCGGCCATCAGTAGCTTTTTCATGGTATTATGGTATTATTGGCTTTAATGATCTATTGTGAATTAAAAGGATAGACGAAGGTTAGCCCCGATGCTCCGGCTGCTTGGAATGCTGCCGCGTTCCAGGCCTTCGCCAATCAGCCCGGTACCCAGCACGTTGGCTTCGGGGTCGATGTGAGGTACATTGGCCTTAATGATCCAGAGGTTGCGACCCTCCAAACCCAGCGCGATGTTGCCAAAGGGAGTCTTGCTTACTAAGGAACGCGGCAGGCTGTAGGCCAGCCGTACCTCGCGCAGTTTGGTGTAAGAGCCATCAAACGTATTATTTTCAGGACTCACCGAGTTGTCTAACTGACTCCAGTACTGCTGCACACTGGCTACGGGTTTGTCGTTAGGCCGGAACGTGCCATCTGAATTGCGAATTACGCCGGGGTCGATGAATGGGGTGCGGTTGTTGACTACCGTCTCGGCGGCAAGGCCACTCCCGCGGACAATCCCGACGGTCTGGGAGTTGATGACTCCGCCTTTACGCATGTCGATGAGGAAACTGAAATCAACGCCTTTGTAGGAAAAGCTGTTGCTGATCCCCATCACCCAGTCTGGATAAATGTTGCCGAGCAGCCTGCGTGGCCCCGGTGTGCGCAGACCCGTTGTGGGGTTGATGACGATGTTGCCCTGCGGGTCACGCAGCCAGCCAACACCCTGAATGTTGAATGTTTCACCGGGGCGGGCCACCACAAAAATACCGAAGCCATCGCCCGAGGTAATAACAAATTCGCTCAGTCCGGGGGCAAGCGACTCCACGCGGTTGCGGTTGCGGTTAAAGTTCAGGGCGGCATCCCACCGGAAACCGGAGCGCGTTTTCAGGGGCGTTACCGTCAGCATAGCCTCAAGGCCCTGATTTGAAATTTCCCCCACGTTGAGCCGCCGGGCCGAGTAGCCCGTCGATTGGGGTACCGCAATCGAGATAATCTGGTCGTAGTTGAGGTTCCGGTAATACGTCAGGTCCAGTCCCACGCGTCCGCCGAAAAATTTCAGCTCGGTACCGAACTCATACGACGTTTGTTGCTGGGGGCGCAGGTTGGTGGGGGGTAGTACGTTGGTCGCTCCAAACGCCGATGCCCCGCCGATAGGGTACAAAATGTTGAACGTATAAATGTCGTTGGCCTGCGTGAGCGGGTTGTAGGTAAACGCCAGTTGGTAGGGGTCTTCGTCCGATCCCACGTTGGCGTAGTTGGCCCGTAGTTTGGCGTAACTCAGAATGTCGCGCTTGATGATGCCCAGGTTGGGGAACGCTTCGCTCAGCACAAACGAGACGCTGGCCGACGGGTAGAAGTACGAGTTGTTGTTGACGGGCAGCGTACTGCTCCAGTCATTCCGACCCGTTACATTCAGAAACAGGAAATTGCGGTAGTCAAGATTGAAATCACCATACACCCCGAACAACTCGCGCCGACTGTAGAAGTTCGACACCACGTTTGACTGTGCGTTGGCGAAGGTGTAGAGCTGGTCGATGTTTAGCCCCTCCGACAGCACCCGCGACCGCCTGTTGGTGCGTTGGTTGAACTGATGACCGACGATGCCCTTGAACGTCCAGTTGGCACTTAGCTTCCCCGTAACGGTACCGATCAGGTCAGTTTGCAGTTCACGCTCGTAGATTTCGTTGGTATCGAATTGGCCATTCAGCCGCCCGCGTGTGCCCCGCCGGGTAACCGACCTGCGGTTTTCGGAGAAGAAATCCGTTCCGGCGCGGGCCGTTATATTGAACCAGGGGGCTACCTCGTAACTCAGACTGGTACCGCCATACACCCGGTCAACGGAGTTGCTGAACCGATTGAAGGTTGTGACAAAGTAGGGGTTGTTCTGTACCCCGTTGAGGTCAATAGCCCGCGCCAGATCGCCCGTCCAGCCCGGCGGCACCGCCTGCTTGGATGGAGCAAACAGATTGTCGCGTAACTCGTTGATGTCAACCGTAACGGGCAACCCTGACAGAATAGTTGATATAATGTTGGTGGTGTTGGAGCCCTGCTGCGGACGGCCATCGCTGGTGGTGCGTACATAGTTGAGCCAGACCCGCGAGGTCAGTTTGTCGGTAATTTTGCGCCCCGCGTTGATAGCAAAGGTGTTACGTCCCAGTTCTGATCCCGGCACAGTACCCGTTTGCCGCAGGTTGGTGAACCCCACCCGGTAATCGCCCTGATCGCTGGCCCCATCAATGGATGCACTGTTGATGATGGTATGGCCCGTCACGAAGAAGTTGCGCCAATTTTGCGGATAAACGTTCAGCCGCGGTACGGTTTCGCCCCTGTAGTCAAGTACTGGTCCGGTAATGCCCGACACCGCCGGGCCCCAGCCGTTGCCCAACTGTGGGTTATATACGCCGAGGTTTCCCTGGGCGAACTCGGTTTGCAGGTCGGGCGTACGCAACACATTATCGGTACGGAACGATGAGTTGACTGTCACGTTCATTTTTCTGGCCCCTGCCCTGCCGCGTTTGGTCGTAATCACAATCACACCGTTGCGCGCGCGGGAGCCGTACAAAGCCGCTGCTGCGGCCCCTTTCAGCACGTTCATGCTCTCGATGTCGTCAGGGTTTAAATCCCCCGCCCGGTTGCCTACGTCAACGCCCCCTGTCACTACGTCGGTTTCTGACCCGTTAAAGGAGGAATTGGAGATCGGTACGCCATCCACCACAAACAGCGGTTCGCTGGAACTTGACAGGGAGTTGGCCCCGCGAATCATCACCCGGGTGGAGCCGCCCGGCGTACCCGACTGTTGGGAGATACGCACCCCGGCGACCCGCCCGGCCAGCGAGTTGAGTACGTTGGGGTCGCGGGCTTTTGTGAGTTCGGGGCCGCTAACGGTCGAAACGGCGTATCCGAGTTCCTTCTTTTCCCGGACGATGGCATTGGCGGTTACGACAACTTCGTTGAGATTGGTCAGGTCGGCTTCTAACTTTACATCGAGCGTACTGCGCCCGTCAATGGTAACCTCGGCATTTTTGTAGCCGATAAATGAAAAAACGAGCGTCTGGGCGGTGGCCGGTACGTTGAGTTGATACGTTCCGTCGGCTTTTGTGATGGTGCCGGTAGTGGCCCCCTTGATGACCACATTAACCCCGGGCAAAGCGTCGTTTTCGGGCGAGGTCACGCGGCCCGAAAGGGGGCGTGTCTGGGCATTAGCCCGGGCTAAGCAGCCAAGAAAAAAGAGAAATAGTAGTGTTTGTTTCATGTGATGAGATCATTAATTAATGCATAATAAGTTACAACCGCCGAACGGTTCGCATCTTAACGGTTTTTTTGAGCAGTTGCGTCGGGTTCGAGTAGGCGTTGGTTGGTCCGGGCTGACCAGTATTTCCCTGCTGAATCCGGCGTACCACGTCCATGCCTTCAATGACCCGACCAAAGGCCGCAAAGCCCTGCCCATCGGGGTTTCGTTTGCCGCCGAAGTCGAGTTCGGGCTGGGCGTTGATGCAGATGAAGAATTCAGATGCGCCACTTTCGGGTTTGCCCCGCGCCATCGAGAGCGTACCGTCGAGGTGTTTCAGGCCCGTTTTCTGCGTGGTTTCCTGGGCAATGGGTGGAAACATCCGCGTTGAGTCGGCACCTAACCCGCCCTGAATCACCTCGATCTTCACGGGGCTGGTTGCCTGATTGTCCATACGCACGACCCGGTAAAACGTGGCTCCGTCGTACCGCTTATCGTCGACATAGCGCAGAAAATTGGTAACCGTGCCGGGGGCTTTATCCGGGTCTAATTCTAACACGATTGCCCCAATCTCTGTATCGATCCGAACACGCTGGGCGAATCCGGTAGCAGAGAAGATAAATAAGGAAAGAATGAGGAAGGCTTGTTTCATAAGCAACAGATAAGTGAGTAAAAAGGAACAAGTAATTCCACTTAAATACGAGTGATTGTGAAATAATATTGGGCAAATCTAATTTTGAGCAACATAAAGTAGAGACGATTAAATTCAAAGGCTATTTTTTACTTTGTGAGTAATCCTGGCGCTATGTGCGTGACAATAGTACTTTATGAGGAGTTATGCGTGCGGCCCGGCCCGTGCCGTACGATTCTGCAAAGAGACCCAACGTACCTTCCGAAAAGTCATAGTCGCCCTGAAAATTGATAGGCATCCAACTCAGCAGAGCCGTATTAGGGAATCACTGTTGGCTACGTGCCGGGGAACTCGATTCTTGGAGTTTTAGGGACATGTGTAATATACTCCAGCACGTCATGGCATTGATTAACACCTGCTTGCTGCGGGCCATCACCAGCAGGGCTTCCTTCGTCGCGTACCGCACCAGTCCGTCTTTACCCAGGGTCTGATAAAGCGGATGACGACTGGTGTATGAGGTAAGTCGTCTTAGGGGCGTCGAAGGCAGCACATGACAGGAATACTGTCACTGATACCTATTTTCTGGGCGACACCGTGGATAGACTCACCGTTGGCAACTATGTGGAGCGCGTCCGCTTTAGACTCAGCGGTATACTTTCGGTTTGGACGGTTCGCCGTAGTGGTTGCTTTTTTGGCCATTTGATACGACGTTA
Source organism: Cytophagales bacterium (assembly GCA_038247465.1). Taxonomy (GTDB): domain Bacteria; phylum Bacteroidota; class Bacteroidia; order Cytophagales; family Spirosomataceae; genus JBBRNH01. The sequence continues at coordinate 8,987 of JBBRUV010000002.1, read as the reverse complement.
AATAACGTGAACTACGGATAATTGGCCCCGTAGGGGACGGATGTTTGTAGTAGTAATTAGTTTATTATCAACGCTGTGCCGTAGGTATGGAGCGATTCCGCACCTACGGCACGGGCAAAAATTTCGCTTTCTGATGGCTACAAACATTCAGTGCCTAACGGCTCCACGATAATCAGCCATCTATCCATAATTCACGTTGAATAAGTTTCCTGTCCGCATTTTTAGGACAATCTCAAATAAGTCGAAAAAATGCAATATTTTTGAACGGCTGAGATCCGTCAATCGTGGTTTTGTCGTGTTGCAACCACAAAAGTAGGGCTAACTGTTAATTGCCCGTTTTATAAGAAAGTTCTGCCCAGCGGGGTGAGGACACGTTTGCCGACACGAGCCTAAAGCCCTATGGGGAATGTAAAACTTTACACGTAAAACATGGGATATAATGAAACTCTACATCAAACACATGGTAAGCAATTCCTGCAAGACGATTGTAAGAGCAACCTTAAAGGACCTTGGGCTGCATTGTGTAGCGGTAGATCTTGGCGAAGTAGAAGTAGAGGGGGTTGTACCGTTGGAACAGCTTAACCAACTGAAAGTTGCTTTATCAACGTCAGGTCACGAACTAATGGACGATAAAAAGAAGGTATTAGCCGAAAAAATAAAAAAAACGATCATTGACTTGATACATCATATAGATGAGACTATCAAAACAACGAATTCTGATTACATCAGCAGGAGACTCGAATATGATTACACGTATCTGGCTAATGTTTTTTCTGAAGTGACGGGCACTACAATTGAGCATTATATCATTGCTCATAAGATTGAGCGAGTGAAAGAATTACTCTTTTATAATGAACTCAATATCAGCCAAATCGCCGACAAGTTAAACTATAGCAGTGTCGCGCATTTATGCACTCAGTTCAAAAAAGTTACGGGGTTTACGCCCACTCACTTCAAAAAACTCAAACACAACGGACGCATCGCACACGAACATGTGGGAATGATGTAAATTTGGTTTGTAATCATAGAACTTATCGGAAACATATAGTTATCATTTTTGCATCATTGTTTAACAAACCTTAAAATCCTCATGGAAATGAAAAAAGCCTTTACTTTTATCTCAACCGTTGTAACTCTATTCGCTTTTACGAATACGAGTTTTGGGCAGACAAGAGCCCCCAACCTGAGGACAACGGCTAGCTTTGCACTGTTTACCGCAAATGGAGCGTTCGAGGTCAATGGGAACAGTACGTCGGTAACTGGCGACGCTGGTACTAATGGGGGTGTCTTCAATGGATTTACTCCGGGTACTTTAATTGGAAACAAACGTTTAGCCGGCTCTCCCGAATCCGTACAGGCAGCCAGTGATGTATTGGCTGCGTATAACTCGTTGACTCCGCCCACCTGCGATAGAATTATCCCTGCTGAATTAGCTGGCCAGACGCTTACTCCAGGCGTTTCCTGCCAGAATACCGCATCTCCAACCACTTTAAACGGAACGTTAACGTTAAGTGGATCAGGTATATTTATTGTTAAGTTGAACAGTGCGTTAACGACAGCCACGAACTCAAACATTGTGTTGATAAATGGAGCCACTGCAAATAATGTGTTCTTTCAGGTAAATGGTGCTTTCACAGCCGGAACCAGTTCTAGTTTGCAGGGTACATTCCTGGTAAATGGCGCTATTGTTCTGGCTACGGGGGCTTCTCTTAACGGTAGGGGTCTGTCTATTGGAGGAGCCATCACTTTGAATGCCAATACAGTAACTAATGTAGCAACACCACTGCCTGTATCCTTAGTATCGTTTACGGCTAAGCCGCAGGCCGACCGCACGATTGATATTGCCTGGACTACCTCGCTGGAAACCAACAACAAAGGCTTCGTGGTTGAGCGAAGCAAGGATTTGCAGCTTTTTGAAAAGGTAGGCGAAGTAGGCGAAATTGCGGCCAACAGCAGCGCTTTAAAGAACTACAAACTTTCTGATCAAACGCCTTACGCCGGCACCAGCTACTACCGTCTGAAGCAAACCGATCTCAACGGCATAACGACCATCTATCCAGCCGTTTCGGTAGTGCTGAGGGAAGAAGCCTACGGCGTGTTTCCAAATCCGTCCCTTAGCAATGGGCAATTCACGCTTCGATTGGATGAACCGGAAACGGCGAAATTGGGCTTTTTCAGCGCAGACGGACGTTCATTGTCCCTTCAGCGAACAGGCATTCAGTCAGGGAATCTCCAGTTGAAAACCACGGATAAGTTGTCAACGGGGATGTATGTACTCACGGTTCAAGAGCGGGGTCAGACACGCCAGCACCGTTTGATTGTTGAGTAAGTTTAAACCTCCCAATTACTGATTCGTCACATTAAATTTTCTCTTATTTATGAAAACTAAGGCTGTACATCTACTAACTCCCTCGCCCAAAAAGGCGTACAAGACACCCACGCTTAAAGTACTGGGCAACGTGAAAAAACTCACGTTGAAAACAGGTTCCAACGTCGATGGACTGGGTGGTTTCTTGTAAGGTTAACTAACGAATTAAAAAAATAAGTAGTAGCTTGATTGACCAGAAATACGGTTGATCAAGCTATTTAGTTTTTGGACAAGTGAGCCGGTAAAGCCATGATTATCACCCCCAATACCCGCATACAAATAAGAAAAAGCCAGTCCTCATCAGTTCTTGGTACAGAAACCATCGTATTGAATTATGACCTGGGTAACTACTACGAATTGAATGAGATGGGGAGCTTTATCTGGTCGCTGTTACAGGCTAACCAGGTATTATCGGTCATGCAAATCCAGGAACAAATGCTTGATGAGTTTGACGTGGAGGAGCCAGTTTGTCGGGAAGAACTTATGTCGTTTTTGGAAAATCTATTCCGTGAAAAACTTATCGAAACCACCGCATAATCTGACGAAACTCTGCTGCCTTACCTGGGCTGAAAAGTGGCTTCTGCTCAAGGTCCTCGTTGTGCTGGCAACGTATAAGGCGTTGCTGGTATTTTTTCCTTTTAGCCGCTTCATAACGGCCCACCCGCTATCAACTCCTCAAAAAAAAGCCCTTTGTGACTCGTATATCACGGAACAGATATGGGCGGTCAGGGTAATCAGTGCGCGAATCCCATTGGGTTTTACGTGTCTGGTGCAGGCGCTTGGCACTAAGTGGCTGTTGAACGATCACCCCGATGTACGGGTGTGCGTTGGGGTGCGTAACCGCAAAATTGAAGGCTTCTCAGCCCATGCGTGGGTTACCCACCAGAATAAAATCATCCTCGGCGGGCAGACTGATCTGGTATTTGAGCCGATTTTAGTATGGAATTGACACCGTATTACTACAAAGCGTATGGGTTATCTATTGCGTCTGACATCCCGCTTCCGCCCCTAAAAACAAGCGCGACGACGACTGTCGACGTAACCATTAGACGCGAAAAACTTCCAGAGAATCCACCGTTAGAATCAACAAAAATATATCGTGCTGGTCTGAATGCCCGATTCGCTCAGGAAGGAATTGATTATTTGTGGTTAAACTGGTCTCCCCTCGTTTCGTTTATGGCCCTGAAGGGCAAGGAGTTACTTGTGGATACTACCCAGACGGACGAGGATTTGATTTCTTTGTTCACCCTGAGCGAAGCAATTGGTTTAATTCTGTTTCAAAAAGGCTACTTTTTACTGCACGGAAGTGCCGTTCGGATTGGCAACAAAGGCGTGGTATTCCTGGGTGAACCCGGGGCCGGTAAATCAACCACAATTGCCGCCTGCGCCCAGAAAGGATATACAGTCATCAGCGATGATATGGTCTGCATCCAGGTGAACGAAACGGGTAACCTCCTGTTGGTACCCGCCTTCCCGCAAATCAAAATCTGGCAAAATGCCGTTGACGGGTTACAACTTCATCGGGTGAATATGGCTCCGGTGCGTGAAGGCGTGGGCAAGTTTTCGTGGCATGATTCGATCAAATTTGAGGAGAATGCAATACCATTGACCGAGATTTTTGTTCTGCTCCCCCCCAACGAGCCGGGCAGCATAACAGATCCACTTCCCGCCAGTCAGGTTCCGGTTGAATTGCTCCACCATTTCCCCCTGGCCGATGCACTTCTGAATGGAAAACCTCTGGAAGATTACTTCAAAAAAAGTGTAGCGATCGCGCAGAACATTCCCCTTTTTCGGATGAGTCGCCCCGCCAACTTTACGGCCCTCTATGAGTTTGTCGCGCACCTGAAATCGACATGCTGACATGAAAGCTGATTTCTCTCCTGAACTGACGTTGCTGTTGATGGCCTGCACGGGTGATATCTCACCTGAACGGAAATCTGAACTGATTCATTTTTTAGCCCAGCATCAACTTGATTGGGAGCGGCTCCATGCGCTGGCAGACCGACATCGGTTGACGCCGTTTCTGTACCGGACGCTTCGGGAAATGCCAGCCATTCCTGATTCTTATTTATCGGCTCTCCGTCAGGAATGTCAGGACATTGCGACGGATAGCCTACTGAAACTACACGAATATAAGCGAGTTGCTGCGTTGCTGGCTGAGCATAACATTGAACACATTTCGTTTAAAGGAATTTATTTGGCCGAACATAGCTATCCGGCGAGTAACCTCCGTCCCATTGGGGACATGGATATTCTGGTAGGCGAGAAAGATCTCTACAAGGCCGCACGTGTTTTAGCCCCTGATGGCTATGAGGTGGGCGAGAAATACCAGCCCTATCTACGGCAGGCGGAGCAAATCATGCTGGACGAGTTGCACGAAATCAGCTTGTTTAAGCCGTTTTATACCACCAGTCGTTTCGATATTGACCTGCATTGGCGAGTTGACTTTTTATTGAGAGAGATCGGCTCTTTGCAACTGCACGATGTGCTCCATCCCACCGACCATCTGGTCGAAAACCAGATTGTATTATTAGTCATTCATCATGGCGTCAATAATTTATGGGAACGTATTGGGTACATAAATGATCTTTATTTTTCGCTGAGCAACGCCGATATCGATTGGCCCTGGTTGCTGGAGAAACTGAAACGGCATAAGCTGGAAATCGTTTTTTTTGTGGGCCTGCACTGGTGTCAGCGGCTTTGGAAATTTCCGGTACCGTCCCCTATTCAGGCGTTAATGCCTGTTCATCAGCTTCGCTTCCTGGCTGAAGGGTACGAAAGAAAGTGGGATGAATACTCATTGAACTCGTTTAGGCGTATGCTTTTTGATTTTGCAAACGCACAAACTCTATTGACGGATAAGTTGGCTATCTACGTGGCTTACAGCCGTAGCTTTATCTTTCGCTCGAGCCTGATCAAAGTAAAACATCACCAGCTTTACATTCCTAAAGAATGGGGTTTTACTACGGTGTTGATACGGGCGCTTCTGGCTTTACGGCGGCACCGCTAAATAGGTATCTTTTGGACAATCAACGTGAGTGATTTGCTTCTTTTCCTAAGAAAAAGGCTTCAGTTATTTTTGGGCAACGAACTCAGCCAGAGTGCCAGGTAAATAATCCGGCTGAGTAACCAGTTGTAACGCGCTTTTTTTCGCACGGGAATGCGTGAATTGAACACAATCGCTACGATTTTTGAGAATACCTTCCGGTCGATTACCGCCCAAATGGCATGGCTGGGCGACGTAAACTGCTCGTGGGTGGCCTCATAAAGTTGCCGGGCCGCTATGTTTCCGTATTCGACAAAGTTTGCTTTGGTGAGCCGCGATACGATCGCCGGGGGTAACTTGGTTTGCAAGCCATTTCGGATTAGCCCCCGCCCCCGCCCCTGATCGAAGCAAGCCCACAAAGGCGTTGCCAGCCCTAATTCAACGACCTGTTTATCGAAAAAAGGAAACGAATACTGATGGCCGTAATGGGCACCAATATGATTCAACTGCTCATTACAAATCACGTTGGTTGTGTTGAGAACCGGATCAATCGGAACGTGATAGTCTGACGAAATCCGGGTGGTCAACTCCTTCGTGGATAGATGCGATCTGGGCGGAACCCGCTGCTTAAAGTCAGCACTAAACGCGTTGTTAATCAGGTCTCTGTGGGCTATTTTATCCCTTACCCGTTTCGCGCAGTAAGCTACAATAGAAGCAGTAGAAAGGCCAAGCACTTGTGTCTGGGTACGTAGCGTGCTCAGAAAAACACCCAGCGGCTGGGCTTTGAATTGCTTTGTTACCTCAGCTCCGATAAGGTACAGGAGGTACTGCTCCAACTTAGCCTGATTGCTTAAACTGAGCCAGTCGTCGTTTACGTATTGCAGGTTTCGATCCGGGTAGCCAACCAGTTGCTGGCAAGCCAACCGTAAAGTCTCCCAATTCTGGTTGTCCACCAGTTGATCTAAATAGTCGAGACCAGTCGTGATAATACTGTCGCCGTCGTGTCCGGTCAGGATGCAGTCGCAACCAAGTTGCCGGGCTTCTACGGAAACACTCAGGTGAAAACTGGAGGGAATAATAAAATGCTCAGGACGGTCGAACAGGGCGTTTATTTTCAGAATCGAATCCAGGACATCCGCTATGGGCTGTACGGTGTGGTGTGCTGGATGATACTGCTTGATGACCGCGTTCACGTAGGCAGATTCGTCTGTTGATGCCAGCCCGGTATCAATGTTGAAGGTATGCAGCGTAGATCGATTTTGTTGCCTGAGTAGGTCCTGAGCCACACAACTAACCGAGGAGGAATCCAACCCGCCACTCAGATGAGCACCAACACAGACTTTACCGTTCATCCGCGCATCGATCGCGGTCGTGAAATAATCGGCAAACAGATCTGAGTAGGCTTCTGCACTGTTTAGTTTGCTAAACTTGTCAAAGTCTGGTTTCCAGTAAGCCTGTACGCTCAAATCCTGGGCATTTACCCGGAGATAATGGCCGGGCAGGACGCTGTAGATCGTTTCGTAGAAGGTTTCTGCACTATAGGGCACATAGGCAGTAGGCCAGGTCAGATACTCTCTGAATTTGTGTTGGTTGGGAATAACCGCTACCTCCTGAAGCGCAAGCAATGCTTTGATTTCCGTCGCAAAGGCAAAGAACCGACCCGGTCGATGCACATAATACAACGGTTTTACACCTAAGATATCTCTGGCGCAGACAAGCATCTGCTTACGGGTATCCCACAGAGCCACCGCAAAATCAGCGTTTACTTCATTAAGTGACGCCGGTCCGTTTTTGAGGTAGTTCGTAGAAAAAGGGGAATTTGTACTGACTTTACTGAAAACATCGGCATCGGCCACCGCATAGACAGTAGCCGTGCTATCCGCTTCCATAGTGCTGCCAAAAGCCAGCAATACTCCATGGGTAATGGATTGGCTCGTTACCGTGCCCCGGTGCTTCAGAGCGAGGCTGAAAGCGATGATGTCGTTGGGGGCAACCGCCTGCCCATCAAATCGGATCATTCCTGCGATTCCACTCATAACAACGTTAATGGGCTGATTAACGCCTTACTGTCAACAGACAGATACCTGACTACTACTCCCACCGGGTAGCTATGCACCAGAGTCGCCGGCAGTATTTAGGATAGGCGCACAAATTGATTGTTAGGTAAGCGAAAGTTCCAATAACCTGCTATCTTTAGTTTCTTTGCTTCCGGCTAAAGTCAGTTGGTTACTTTTCACCGACAAATACCCTACGTAAACGCGACGATGTTAAGAAAGAATAGTTTGTTTGCGGTTATGCTATTGGTTTTACTCGGCCTGTGTGCTGGTTGTGGCGAGAAGGCAAACGATCCTGCACCCGACGACTCGGCGTATTTCCCCCTGCAAGTTGGTGATTATTGGGTGTATCAGCTAACGCAGGAGAAGTACGTGGCCGTTAACTCGGCTATAAAACAAACTTATCAGGTACAGCAGAAAATCAGTAGTTCAACCAATCAGAACGGTCAGGTAGTCTACTTGGTCGAAGAGTCGGTCAGGCAAACGGTCCGGTCTGCCTGGAAACTTAACATGATTCATACCGTTTATAAAAATCTTTCGGAAGTTGTCAGTCAGGAGAACAACCTCCCCGTCATTAAACTGGCCTTCCCCATCAGGGCTACGACTTCCTGGAACACAAATTCGTACAATACCAACCCGGATGCGCTGCTTCAGTATCAGGATACCGGCCGTTTGTTTGCTGTTGGAACACTTCGATTCGAAAACACGGTTTCCGTAGTTGGCACTAATGACTCCACCCTGGTTAATCAAAAAAAATACCTCAGGGTATACGCCCCAAACATTGGTTTGGTGTACCGCGAAGACCTGTCGCTGGCCTTTTGCCAATCGTCTTCCACCTGTATTGGTAAGGGTATTATTGAGTCGGGTACGAAATTAAAATGGGAACTGATTGCCGGTAGCCGTCTGCCCTAATCCTGCCAGATCACCTTCCCCCGGCGTGTTTCGGCCCGACCGTCGCTCCAGAGTAATCGCAGGCTGTACGTGTACAGCCCTGGGGTTCTGGCCTGCCACAAAAACGAGTTTTTTCCAACTCCCATGGGAAAGGCATCGTCGAAGACGGGCACGCCTAATAGATTGTATATCATTAGCCTGGCTTGGGTTGGCAACTCCCGTACCGGCAGGTCTAACTCAAACCGGACGTAGGTAGTAGCTGGGTTGGGGTATGTACGAAACGTAACCGGCTCATCCGTACCGATCACCTGAATATCGAGCGTGTAGGGGGGCAGGGTTCGGTTACCAGCCGCATCTTTTCCAAAAACGATGAGTGTATAGACAGCTCCTGCTGTAAGGTTTAACGATGTCGTAACCCGTAGTTGGTTGGCGGATTTCGCCACAATTGTCATCAATTGTGGCGAAATCCGTTGCGGTGCGCACGTAGCGCAGGTTACCAGATACATATCGACGGCATTTAAATCCCCCGCCGACAACGGATTCTCGTCGATCAGATAAGCCGTTACGTTGGCTTTCGTGTCTACAAGCGCGCGATTGGCCTTCACCTCCCCATTGACAAGTACCGAAAGCGCCGGACTGACGATATCCGGTAATGCATTCAGCGGATAACTGCTGCCTGCGCCGGCCT
>JBBRUV010000001.1:0-46325 GCA_038247465.1 Cytophagales bacterium | reverse complement strand
CGCTTCGCCTACGTCTCGAACGCGACCAACGATAACATTTCGATTCTCGATTATAAAAACGGGCATAAAATCGTTGGGACAATTACGCTGAAAATAGACAAACGAATTGACGCAAAACGCGGTCTGATGCCTTTCGGCCTGACACTCTCGAAAGACGAAAAAACGCTGTACGTTGCGCTGTTGGCGTTCAATACCGTAGCCGTTGTGGATGTGCCGACGCGCAGTGTGCGCGGCCTGATTCCGACGGGCTGGGGGCCAACCCGCGTGGCCCTTTCGCCCAATGAACGTGTGCTGTATGTGACCTCAGCGCGGGGCTACGGAGCCGGGCCGAACGGCGGACGCGACTACGTGAAACCACCGCAGGGGACTTATATCGGTGATGTACAACTCGGTACGTTTCAGGCGATCCCCCTCCCTCAGGGGGGAGGGGTTAGGGGTGGGGTAACGCAGTTAGCGACTTATACCAAACAAGCCATCGCCAATACGTTCGAAACCGTTTCGGTGGCCGACAGCAAAAATCCGTTGCCCGCGTTGCCGCGTGGGGGGCAGAGTCCGATCAAGCACATCGTGTATATCACCAAAGAAAATCGCACCTATGACGAGATTTTCGGCCAGCTCCGCCAGGCTAATGGTGATTCTTCATTGGCGCGGTATGGCGTGGGCGTAACGGTAAAAACAAACAACCGAAAACCGATTAGTGACTCGCTTACGAACGTAAACGTGATGCCAAACCACCATCGGGCGGCCCGGCAGTGGGCGTTTTCGGACAATTTCTACTGCGATTCTGACGCAAGTATTCACGGCCACCACTGGATGATGGGAACGATTCCGAACGAGTGGGTCGAAGCCAATTCATCGTCAGAAGGGCGGTTCGATGCGTTCTCGAAAGCCCCTGGTCGGCGGTTCCCGAAAACAACCGGAGCCATTGACCCCGAAGATTACAACGAAATCGGCGGCCTGTGGGAAGCCCTGAAACGCAACAAGACCTCGTTTTATAACTTCGGCGAAGCCAACGAATACGCGGGTTCGTTTGAAGAATACACCACCACGCAGTTTGGCGCGGCTCAGTCAGTCGCGTTTCCGATGCCAGCCGCCGTATATCCGCGCACCAGCCGCAACTATGCCGGCTTCAACACCGATATTCCCGACCAGTACCGGATGGAGCAGTTTGAACAGGAGTTTACCGAGAAGTGGCTGAATCCCTGGTCGTCAAGAAAAAAACTGAATGACCCCATGCCGAAACTCATCACGATGCAGGTGCCGAACGATCACGGCGCGGGGGTCCGGCCCGATTTCGGGTTTCCGTATCCGCATTCGTTCATGGCCGATAACGACCTCGCCGTTGGCCGGATTCTACACTTTTTGTCAAGAACGCCATACTGGAAAGATATGCTCGTGATTATTACCGAAGACGACCCGCAGGGTGGCGTTGACCACATTGATGCCCACCGTTCGGTGCTGATGATGGCCGGGCCTTATGTGAAGCGCGGGTACGTGTCGCACACCCACGCCAATTTTGGTTCGTTACTGAAAGTGATTTACAACATTCTCGGCGTTCCGTATGTGAACCAATACGACCAAACGGCATCACTACTCCAGGATTTTTTCACCGATAAGCCCGACTTCACGCCTTACGATGCGGTGCTGCCCGACAAGCGCATCTTTGACCCCGAAACGGCCATGAAGCCCTATAACACGCCCCCGTTCAACAAAAAATTTGACTGGCGCACGATTCAGGGCGGGCCAAAAATGGACGACCGCGCCGAGCAACGCGCCGACCACTACCGGCAGCAGGGCGTGGAGAAGTGATTGGGGTGTATATTTGGGTATAACATTCCCATCAATTGATTCAGATTCAGCATCTTTCCAAACATTACGGCGCACAGGTGGCCGTTGCCGATGTGTCGTTTTCGGTAGCACCAGGCGAAACCCTGGTGTTGCTCGGCACAAGCGGCTGCGGCAAAACCACTACGCTCAAAATGCTCAACCGGCTCATCGAACCCACCACCGGAACCGTTGCCATCGGCGGGCAGAACGTGCTTGGTCTCGACGGGCCGACCCTGCGCCGAACCATCGGCTACGTGATGCAGGAGGCCGGGCTGTTTCCGCATTATACCGTTGCTGCTAACATCGCCACCGTACCAAAACTCCTCGGCTGGCCCCCCGCCCGCATCCGGGAGCGCATAGCCGACCTCTGCGAAAAACTCCAACTGCCCGACGAATTGCTATTACGCTATCCCGCCGATTTGAGTGGCGGGCAGCGGCAGCGCGTGGGCGTGGCGCGGGCGTTGGCGGCCCGCCCCCCGGTAATGCTGATGGACGAACCCTTCGGCGCACTTGACCCCTACACCCGGCGGCACGTCCGGCGCGAACTCTTCGGCCTGAGCGAATTGCAGAAAACGACCGTTGTGTTGGTGACGCACGATGTGACCGAGGCCCGCGAACTCGGCAACCGAATTGCCCTGATGGCTAAAGGCAAAATCGTACAAATAGGAACGCCGGACGATCTGGTGAACCGCCCGGCGACTGACTTTGTGCGGGATTTTATGGCATGAATCGGGGCACACCGTAGATACGTAAAATTCTGCCGGCCCGCCGGTGCACTCTCTACTCAAAAAACGGAACACCCTTTGGTGCGTACTTTCGCATTCCCTCTTCGTTGATTTCTACGCCGATACCCGGCTTTTCGGACAGGGGAATAAACCCGTCTTTAGTCATTGGCCCGTCGAACGTCACGATTTCTTTGAACATCGGTTCTTCGTGGAAATAAATCTGCCACTCCAAAATCAGGAAGTTCGGCACCGACGCGCAGACGTGGCTCGATGCCATCGCGCCGAGATACGAAGCCACCATATGCGGGGCAAACGGCACATAATACAGGTTGGCTAAGTTGGCAATCCGCTGGGCTTCGCCGAGACCTCCGCACTTTTGCAGATCGGGCATGATGATGTCAACCGCACCCATTTCGAGCAGTTTTCTGAAACCGTGCGCGAGGTAGTGGTTCTCGCCCGCACAGATGGGTGTGCTGGTCGAATCGCGGACAATCTTGTAGGCTTCGGGGTTTTCGGCGGGGAACGGCTCTTCCAGAAAAAGCAGGTTCAGCGGCTCCATCATCTTTGCTACTCGCTTGCCGGTGGTGGTGTCATAACGCCCGTGCATATCCACGCAGATGTCTACTTTGGGGCCAACTGCCTGCCGCACTCCGGCAATCTGGTTGTACATCCGCTCCAACTCGCCGTTGCTGGCTGTCCAGTTGTACGCATCGTATTTGTTGGGGTCGTTGCGCTCGTCAATGTCGTACTTAACAGCGTTATAGCCCATACTAACGGCTCGTTTGGCACTTTTGCCGAAGGCTTCGGGGCTGGTGTCGGTTTCGCGGTAGGCTCCGGTGTCGCAATACACCCGGATTCGGTCGCGGAATTTACCGCCGAGGAGTTGATAGACTGGTATACCAAGGGCTTTGCCGGTTAAATCCCACAGGGCCGCTTCGACTGCCGACAGCACGGCCACGTACATCCCTGCCTGCGCCCCCTCAAAAAAACCAGACCGGCGGAGGTCTTCAAACAGCCGATGCACGTTCAGTGGACTTTTGCCTTTGATGCGGTCAGCCATGATTTTGACGAGGTGATACGTGCCGGGCGTGGCATCAACGCCTTCGCCACAACCCCAGACGTTCTGGTTGGTATAAATCTTGACGAATAAACTGTGTCCGCCCCGAATAAACCCGCACTTGATGTCGGTGATTTTCAGGTCAGACGGGGCCGACGACAGCGGAGCGCGCTCAACGGCTGTGGTTAAGCCTTCGCCAAATGTATTGAGCGAAGCAAGGCCCATCGCAGTGGTCAGAGCCGATTTAGAAAGGAAGGAACGACGTTGCATAGGGGAAGGGTTTGGCGTTTGATGTTTGATGTTTTTATGCCGTAGCAACGTCAAACATCGAATGCCAAACCTCAAACAGGTTTTAATACGTTCGCTTTTTAAGGTATTCCTGAATTTGCTCTTTCGGGACGGGCAGTTCGTTGATATGGGCGTTGAGCCAGCTCGAAAAGTCTTTCTCGATGTCATCCGGCCAGCGGTTATCAATCTGGCCGGGCGTGTATTTCTGCTCCCGAAGCCGCTCGTGGCCGAACATATCGCGAAGCCGGACAATCTCTGAGACAGTCACCACTTTTTCGGCTAAGTGGGGCGGAATAAAAATAACGCCCCCGTCGCGGCCCAGCACCACATCGCCCGGCATCACCGTTGCCCCGCCGATGCGCGTGGGGTGGTTAATGGCAACGAGCGTGGTATTGAGGTCGCCGTCGGGGTTGTTGAGGTGGTGCGAGGGGTGATAGCTGCGGAAAAAAGACGTGAACCGTCCCAGTTCTTTCAGCCCGGCAATGTCGCGGATGGCTCCGTCATAGACGATACCGTTGCCGGTTTTGGCAAAAATCGAATTGCCGAGGTTATCGCCAATAGTCGGCCCGTCTTCGTGCGCCCCAAACTGATCGACCACATACACATCGCCCTTCACGAGCAGGTCAATCGGCCAGGCGTTTTGGGATTTTATTCGCCCGTCTTTAGCGTGGCCTTTGTCGTCTATAACGCGGTGAATATCAGGCCGACCGGGCATAAACGTAGCAGTCAGGGCGCGGCCTACCAGCACCGAATCGGGGTTGATGCACTGCCAGCCTTCGGCGTACTGGTGGCGGAAATTCTCGCCTTTCAGCACGGCCCAGGCTTCTTCGTGGGTCACGAGTTTCATGCGTTTGAGAATAGCGTCCGGCACTTTCGGGCGGCCATCGGAAAAGCGTTCGCTTTTCCACTGTGGGGTCAGAAAAACGAGTTCGTCCTTCGAGATTTGTTGCGGCAGCGCGGGTACACTGGTAGCAACTGCCAGCAAAAACGGGAAAATAAAGCGGTTCACAACTAAAGTTTAGGAAAGAGTCTGCTGTCGAAAGGCTATTTTTCGCAAAAACTAACTATGCTCAATGCTCAACTTCCTCGCTGACCAATACCCCAAGCTCATCGAGCAAACATTTACCCACATCGGCCTGACGCTTGTTTCGCTCCTGCTGGCGTTGCTGGCGGGTGTGCCACTGGGCATCGGCATTGCGCGTCGGCCCCGGTTGTCGGGGGCAGTGCTGGGCGTGGCCGGGGTGCTGCAAACGGTGCCAAGTATCGCCCTGCTCGGTTTCCTGATTCCGTTGCTGGGTATCGGGGTTGTGCCGGCATTGGTAGCCTTGTTTCTGTATGGTTTGCTACCGATTGTCAGGAATACGTTTGTCGGCATTACCGAAGTCAGCCCGGCCATTCGGGAGGCCGCACGGGGTGTGGGCATGACCGACCGCCAAATTCTGACCAAAGTCGAACTGCCGCTGGCCCTGCCCGTTTTATTTGCCGGGATTCGCACCGCGGCCGTGATAAACGTGGGCGTGGCAACGCTGGCAGCTTATGTGGCAGCGGGTGGCTTAGGCGAATTTATTTTTGGCGGCATCGCCCTGAGCAATACCAATATGATGCTGGCCGGAGCCATTCCTGCCGCGTTGTTGGCCGTTGGGTTCGATACGGGATTAGCCAGATTGCAACGCCTGATGCAGCCCGGCACATCGCCGAAACGAGCTAAACGCGGGCTGTTGGCCCTAATGCTGATTGTGCCAACGTTGCTCGGCGTGGCCGCGTGGCCGGGGCAACGCGATAAGCTTATCGCCGGATTTGCCCACGAATTTTATGGCCGAGCCGATGGCTATCCGGGCCTGAAACAAACCTACGGCCTGGCTCTGAGGCCCCGGCTCATTGACCAGAGTTTGATGTACGAAGCCATTCATAATGAGCAGGTTGACATCATCAGCGGTTACTCGACCGACGGACGAATTCGGGCCTTTGACCTACTGGTGCTGACCGACGACCGCCATACGTTTCCACCTTACGACGCGGCCCCGGTATTCCGGCAAATCACCCTTGACCGCCACCCGGAGCTTGGCCCAACGCTGGATTTATTGGCCGGCAAACTCACTGATGCCGTGATGACCGACCTGAATTACCGCGCCGATTATTTGCGCCAATCACCCGAACGCATCGCCCATGATTTTTTGGCCGAAACAACGCTATTGAAAACACCCTTGCCCGGCGAACGCACTGAAACCATTGTGCTTGGCTCGAAAGTATTTACGGAGCAATACATTCTGAGCGAGATTTACCGGCAACTCATCGAAGGCCGCACCCGGTTGCGGGTCATCACAAAAACGGGGATGGGCGGCACCCAAATCTGTTTCGATGCCCTCCGCACGGGAGCCATTGATGGCTATCCCGAATATACCGGAACGGGCTTGCTGGTGATTCTGCAACCGCCCGCCGACAGCCTGAAAACCCTACCGATGCAAGCCGGGCCGGTGTTTGGTTTCGTGAGCCGCGAGTTTCAGAGAAAATACGGTTTACACTGGGGTAAACCGTTGGGATTCAGCAATTCATACTGCCTGATGATGCGCCGAAAACAGGCCAAAACGTTGGGGATTAATACTATTTCAGGCTTAGTAAGGTATTTAGAGAAGTGAGAAAGGAGACTCTTTATGGTAGCAACTATTTGTCATTGGCCGCCAGCGTAACCAGAAAAAACGCGTCAATAAAAATCCTCAAAAATAGCGGCCACCGTCCAGGCCGTTTTTGGGTCGAACGATGGCCGTTTCTGAGTAGGATTTTCACTAACCCGCACAACTAACTCAAACGAATGAGGTGCAAACACCGAGTCGTCGCCGAGCAAATACGGCGTTGGCACAAAAACGACGGTATAGGTGACACCAAGTTCAGTGCGAAAACTGAAGGTATTTTCCTGGTTTTCGACAGCAGTGAAGTTATAGGCCGGGCGTAATGATTGCATTGGCTGCATTTTTCTCTTTCAACTTATTGACCATTGCTGCAAATTCCGGGGTTTTTACCCAAACTTCGTGTGCTTCATCTGCTTTTTTACGCTCCGCTTTCCAACGGGTAATAAAGCGGTGAATATTCTCCTGCCGTTCGGCGAGGCTTTTTTGGGTTGTTGGGTTTCTGTCATGGTTTATCAACAATAAAGGGGCCCCAACCGTTACTACTGGCTATTGTAAACGTACTTTGGGCTATCAAACCTACAAAAATCAACTGACAGAGGGGTTATACTACCGGCAAATCGTTACAGTTTCTGAATGATCTACTATCACACCCTAAGTTACCAGCACATCTGTTTGACAATCCAATTCGATCTTCGTACCTTTGCGCCGTGAAAACAGCAACCGAATAGTCATTGACAACTGTTCACTGCTACTTGGTCACTGAAACTTGCGGGCGTGGCGAAATTGGTAGACGTGCCAGACTTAGGATCTGGTGCCGCAAGGCATGGGGGTTCGAGCCCCTCCGCCCGTACAAAGTTCCGAATGAGCGATTGAGTGAACGAGTGAACAGGTCGGCCCGCCGGCTCCACACCACTCAATCACTCATTCGCTCATTTTTTCATTTTAAACCAAGTCAAACTGTGGAGATTGCGCTCGAAAAAGCCAGCGACACCAACGCGCTGCTCAAAATCAAACTCATCCCGGACGATTATAAGGCCGAATACGATAAAAAACTCAAAGAATATGGCCGTAAAGTAGCCGTGAAGGGGTTTCGGCCCGGCCATGCGCCCACAGGATTGGTCAAGAAAATGTATGGCAAAGGCTTGCTGATTGACGAAATCAACAACATCCTCAGTAAAACCGTCAGCGACTATATCCGCACCACCAAACTCCAGATTGTGGGTGATCCCGTGCCGAACATGGCCGAAGCCGACAAAGTGGACTGGGACAATCAGCAGGAGTTCGATTTCAGCTACGAAATTGGGTTAGCCTCTGATTTTGACGTTGATCTGAGCCTGATTCCTGCCGTAACGCAGTTTTACATTCAGGCGACGGAGGCCGACGTGGATAGCACCATCACCGATTTACGGCAGCGCTTTCACACGCACCAACACGCCGAAAGCATCGAAGAAGGTGATACCGTTTTTGGTGAACTCGTGCAGGTTGACGCGCCCGAAGGCTTATCCTACAACCAGAAAACAGCCCTGCCCCTCAACAAAATGACCGACGACAGCCGGGCTATGTTTATCGGCAAGGCCAAAAACGAAATCATTTCGTTTGATCTGGCAGCCGCCTTCCCTGCTGAAAAAGACCGCGCCAACGCTACCGGCGTAAGTGTGGATGAGCTAACCGACCTCACCGGCGAGTTCACGTTTGCTATTGAAGACATCACCCGCCACGCCCCCGCCGAACTCAATCAGGAGTTTTTCGACAAAGTGCTTGGTGCCGGAGCCATCGAAACCGAAGAGCAACTCCGCGAGAAAGTGCTGGAAATCATCGGTCAGAACTACGCCCGCGAGTCAGAGTCAAGACTGAACTTCGACATTGAGCGAGCCTTGCTCGACAATATTCCGATTCTGCTGCCCGACGAATTCCTGAAAAAGTGGCTCTTAGACAGCAACGAAGGCAAAGTGACCCGCGAGCAGATTGATGCAGAGTATGATGATTTTACCAAATCGGTGAAATTGCAGCTCATCAAAAACAAAATCGCTGAATCAGGCGACGACATCAAGGTTGAAGGTGAAGACGTGTTTGAGGCCTCGCGGCAGATGGTGCGCAATCAGTTTGGTTTTACCGACGACAGCAACGAGGAGATGAACAAAACCATTGACCAGATTTCGCGCAACTACCTCTTCGACGAGAAAAGCAAGGGCGACAATTATCGCCAACTTTACAACCGTTTGTTCGATGACAAAGTAGTCGGGTTTGCACGGTCAAAGATTGAGGTCACATACCGGGCCGTTTCGGTGGAAGAGTTCAAACAATTAACAGCGAGCAATTAACAATGAGCAGTAAGCAATATTTATTGCTCATTGCTCATTGCTTATTGCTCATTGTCAAAATCCAATACGTTCCCGTTTGGGTTGTCCGGCTACCAATCGGGCGTTTTCCTGGGCCACCTGCGTTTCGTACCGTCGTTTCCAGTAGTCGGCTTCAAGCCGGAGTTTCTCGATTTCGAGTTGTTGCTTATCGAGCCGGAGCCGCAGGGTTTCGGCTTCGTGGTTTTCGGCAGTTGCTTCCTGGGCCGGGCTTTCGTGGGTCATGCCATCGCCGGTGAGCAAGTCAGTAGCGGCTACGCGCAGAACGTTTGCCACCTGATTCAACCGCGACAGTGTGAGGTCAGTTTTACCGCGCTCAATGTCGCCGTATGCCGTTGTTGACAGGCCCAGTTCGTAGGCCATGTTCTCCTGCGAATAGCCGCGCTGAAGCCGCAGGAGCCGAATGCGTTCGTGTAGGGTCTCTTTCACCGATAAAAAAACAAGTCAGACTGACAGGGTTTCAGGCCAATCGGCCCGGATATTTGTAGCCGAAGTTGGCTGGTATAACTATTGCCATTATTATTCCAACTGAAACATAACAAACCAACATGACAAACGGACAGGAATTTCGTAAATACGCCGTGCATCACTTAGGCATGAACGGCCTCACGGTAGACGCTTACGCCAAACACACGGTTGATAATCAACAGATGATTACCAACCACCGGGTCGAAAGCATGACGCGCTCCGTAATCGAAGAACGCCCGATGAATTTTCGGGAAGTGGACGTTTTTTCGCGGCTGATGGCCGACCGGATTATTTTTATGGGAATGGCTGTTGACGATAACATCGCCAACATCATTGTGGCGCAGTTGCTGTTTCTGGAATCGTCAGACCCCAAAAAAGACATCCTGATGTATCTTAACAGCCCCGGCGGGTCAGTATATGCCGGTCTGGGAATTTATGATACGATGCAATACGTCCGGCCCGACGTGGCAACGGTTTGCACGAGTTTATCGGCTTCGATGGGCGCGGTGTTGCTGGCGGGTGGCGCGGCTGGCAAACGGTCGGCGTTGCCACACGCCCGGATTATGATTCACCAGCCAAGTGGCGGGGCACAGGGCCAATCGGTTGACATGGAAATCACGCTGCGGGAGATTGTCCGGCTGCGCGAAGAACTGTACGAAATTCTGGCGTTACACACGGGCAAAACCCTCGAAGAAATCGAAAAAGATTCGGACCGTGATAATTGGATGCGCGCCGAAGAAGCCAAAACCTACGGCCTGATTGACGAGGTGCTGCGCCGGGAAAAAGCGGTGTAAGTACTGTGTGATTGCCAAAAAAGCCCGGCCCGAACCACGTGCCGGGCTTTTTTGTAGTTTTACAGAGCCACTACCGTTCTGTTTCATGGAAAAACAAAAAACATTCCGGGTTATTATCACCAAAGACCCAGATGATATTGGCTATGTGGCTGATATTCAAAGCCTTAAGTATTGTGTTTCATACGCGGATACCATTGACGAAGCCATCGTCAATATCAAAGAGACACTCGCGGGAGTAATTCAAGTTATGCAGGACCAGGGCATTCCCATTCCTGACGATAGCAATCAGATTGAGTTATCGGAAACAAAAGAAATCCTACCCGTTCCAATTCATGGCAATCGGGACATGCGGAAAGGCCTGTTCCTGTCAATACTTAAAAAGGCAGGTATAGCCAAGAATGAAGTAGGTGGCCGTTGACTTTTTTATCCTGCCAAAACCAACCCCACCAGCTCCCGTTTCGGCGCGTCGCAGGTAGCACAACCATATTCACCGGGCAAATCAGCGAACGCGACGCCGGGCAAAACTCCGGCCCGATCATCACCAGATTCGGGGTCATACACCGTTAGGCAGTGCGGACATTGGTAGGCTTCGGACGTGTCAATTTTTGATACAATCAACTGTGAATCAATACGTTCTGGAGATTCAACGGGCTGTTGTTTAATAAGTCGTTGTGCGCTGAACTTGCGGCACAGGCGGTCAATCTGCACCGGCACGCTGAACCAAAACAAGCCCCGGTCAAACCGAAAATAAGTGCGGCTGTTGGGGTTAAAGTTCTCGGTGAAATACAAATCATACAGACTCAAAAACGCAAACGATCCTACCCGAATCCAGGGCCGCTTCCTGATCAGGATACTGCCAAAAACCGGAACGCCGGACCGCTCCGACTTTGGCCGGGTCTGCACCCCAAAACACAGCCCAAACGTGCGGGTGTCGTTTCGCTCAAAATACCGCAACACGCCCCGTTTGATGGCCGCGCCCGCGTCAGAATCGTCTTCGGTTTGCCAGGCTAATTCGTTGGCCGCGTGCCGGACATTACTATTATGCCGACCCAGCATCAACGACCATTTCGGGCGATCTTCTTCCGAAATTCCTTTGATAATCAGCGACTTCCAGGGCGTGACGCAAACTTCACCAATGCGGGTTTTCAGGCAGAGGGCGCATAAATCGAGCAGGAACGCAATCGTGAATTCCTCGTTGCGCCGGTACAACCCGAGCCACGTCCGCGAGCCGTAGCGGTTAAACCCTTCGTAATACGGCAGCGAAAATTCGGGCAACGGCACGGGTTGCGTGGCCGATTGCGTGATGAAGGTTTGCCCGGTATTTACGGCTTGATGCAACGGCCCCAACTCGCGCAGACCATCGTCGAGCATGGCAATTTCAACAGCCTCGGCCAGCCGCCCCACATCGTTGGTATAAATCAAGTCGGGCCATTGAAACAGGGCGTTGCTCTGCTTGGGTCGGACATACAATTGCCAGAAATGTGGCTCCGACGACGCGATAAAATTCAGGTTTCCGGTAAAAAACGGCGTGAAACTCTGCTCCGAATCAGACAGGTTGACTTTCAGCCGGGGTTGATGCCCGAAATTATCCAGCACGGTATGGTATTCGCCTTCGCGCAGCCATGACCCCGTTCTAAACACTTCCTCGCCACAATACGAACTGATGATGTTAGGGTGACGGTCGGTATTGACCTCAAACGGCACGGCCTGCTGGCAGAGGTTTTTTTCGAGTTGGCGCAGGTCTTCGTAATGCACCGTCATCAGCAATTGTTGCCGCGATCCAAAGCGTACTTTTCTGACGTGGGCTGCCTGTGCCGCTGTCAAGATGGTTTGCAGCGCGGCTGGCGAGACAATACCCGCCAACAGGTTGATTTTCAGGGTGTAGTAGTCGCGCATAAGTTCAAAATTTCCCGTACTTCCGGGCGGCACGAGCCGCAGCCGGTGCCGGCCCCGGTGGTTTGGCAAAGTTGCTGAAAATCAGTGCATCCAGCCCGGATAACCCACTCCAGATTGCCCTGACCGACGCTGTTGCAGGAGCAGATGAGCTTGCCCGAAATGGGATCGGCGGGTTTGCTGCCCCGGAGGAGTTCGAGCCGTTTTTGCGACAGTTCAAGCCCGCTCGCAATCAAATCCCGAAACTCGCGGAACTCGTTTTTGTCGCCCACCAAAATCGCGCCGACGAGTTTGTCCTGATGCACGATGCACTTTTTGTAAAACCGTTTGGCCTTGTCCACAAAAACGATTTCTTCGTAGGCGGGATCGGCGGGGGTTTCGGTAATACCCATGCTCACAAGGTGCAGCCCGTCCATTTTCAGGATACTGACCGACAAACTGCCTGTGTAGGGGTCACCATCGTCACCGGCGATGAACCGGGCGGCAACGGCGGCCTGGGCTTCGGCGGCAGCCGTAATGCCCCAGAGCTGGCCGCGCCATTGGGCCAGTTCGCCAGCCGCAAAGATATCAGGATCAGATGTTTGCAGGTGATCATTTACCACTACACCCCGGTTGCAGGTCAGCCCGGCCTGTTGCGCCAACTCAATGTTTGGCACCGTTCCAATGGCAATTACAACGGCACGGCACGGCAACAACTGCCCCGATTTCAGCCGAACGCCCGTCACTTGCTCGCGGCCCTCACATGTTTGTACTTCTTCGTTAAAATAAACCTCGACACCCCGCTCGATTAATTCCTGATACAGCAATTCACTGGCAAGCGGATCGAGTTGGCGTTCCATAAACCGCCCGATGCGCTGGATAACCGACACCCGCACGTCAATCTGCCGCAACGACGCAGCCAATTCCAACCCCAGCAATCCACCGCCAACAATCACGACGTGTACAGGTTCAGCATTTAGGTTGATTGACGTGTTATGTTGCTCAATTTGAGCTAATAGTGCGTCGGCATCGGGCCGGGAACGGAGGTTGATAATGCCCGGCAGTTTCGGTACGCCCTTCGGCATAAACGCCCGGCTACCCATGCCGAGTAGTAATTTATCGTAGCCGTGTTCCTGGCCGTTGCTATCCACCACGACCTTGTTTTTGCGGTCAATGTGTTCGATAGCAACGCCTTTATGAACGGTAATCCCGGCTTCGGCAAATTCATCGTCGCGGAGTTTGACGAGTTGCGGCCAGGTTTGCGCCCCGCTGATGTAATCGGGCAGGAGAACGCGGTTATAAAACGGGTTGATTTCTTTGGAAAAAACATGGATATCGTCGGTTTGTGCGGATGCTAAACCTTGACCAGCCGACACGTTTCGATAGGCATTGATAAACCCCAATGCAGCCGACCCCGCGCCGATGATGATGATTTTTTCGGCGGTTTTCTGATACGCCACCACCTGCACCGCCGAAAATTTAAAATCCGGCTCTTTCGAGCGCGGGTCTATCAAGCTGTTAGTCAGGTTATTGGAGCGGGCGTTTGTGCTGTTCAGGATTTTGCCCCAGTGCATGGGCAAAAAACACAGGCCGGGCCGCACGTCGTCGGTCAGTGTGGCCTTCACCCGCACCGTTCCCCGCCGACTGCTCACCGTAACCAACTGCCCGTCCTGAATCTGCCGGGCGCGGGCATCTGCCGGGTTGAGTTGCAGCAATGGGTGGGGCGCGTGTTGATTGAGCTTGGCAACGCGCCCGGTTTTAGTCATCGTGTGCCATTGGTCGCGGAGCCGCCCGGTGGTCAGCACCAGCGGAAAATCGGGATCGGTGGGTTCCGATGCGTTTTCGTCGGGTACGGCGTGAAGCTGAGCGCGACCGTTGGGCGTGTGGAAGTGGTGGTCAGTGAATAAACGTTTCCCCTGCCACTGCACACTTCGTTCACGCTTCAGCACGTCATAATTTACCCCGGTAATATCAATGTTGGTGCCGGCTGTGCTGCGGGCATATTCGTCATACACTTCACCAACAGTTTGGTAATTAAATTCTTTTGAAAAACCCATTTTTCGGGCGAATCGCCAGATAATTTCTACGTCGGGCAGGCACTCGCCGGGCGGGTCGAGCACTTTGGGCAAGTACGTGATTCGGCGTTCGGCGTTGGTCATAGTGCCTTCTTTTTCAAGCCATGCGGCTGCGGGCAGCACCACATCGGCAAAGGCAACGGTATCGGCGCGGCTCGACACGTCCTGCACCACCACGAACCGGGATTTTTTCAGGGCGTTTTCTACCGCGTTCACGTCCGGCATACTCACCATCGGGTTGGTGTTGATGATCCAGACGGCTTTCAGGGTGTCGTTGTTGAGCGCGTCGAAAAGTTCGGTAGCGGTCAGGCCGGGTTTGGGCGCAATGCTAACCGGGCTGTTCCAAAACGCTTCCATCTCGGCGCGGTGGATGGGGTTCACCACGTCGCGGTGGCCGGGTAAGGCACTTGCTAACCCGCCCACTTCGCGACCGCCCATGGCGTTGGGTTGCCCGGTGAGTGAGAATGGCCCGCTACCCGGCTTGCCAATCTTGCCCGTAATCAGGTGCAGGTTTATCAACGACAGGTTTTTATTCACGCCCACCACCGACTGATTCAGGCCCATTGTCCAGAGCGACAGAAACCCGTTGGCGCGGCCAATCCAATCGGCAACTTGCTCAATGTCAGCCGCTTCAATACCACAAATCTCGGCGGCTTCGGCAACGGTGCGCTGCATCACCTGCTCGCGTAAAGCCAGAAAACCGTCGGTATGATCTACAATAAAACCTAAATCAACGTGGCTGTTTTCGATGAGCAACCGCCCGATGGCGTTGTTCAGCACGATGTCGGTGCCGGGCCGAACCGCCAAATGCATGTCCGACGACCGGGCCGTATCGGTTTTACGGGGATCAACGCAGATGATTTTTACGCGTGGGTTGGCGGCTTTATGGGCCTCAATCCGTCGCCACAGAATGGGGTGGCACCAGGCCGGATTCGCGCCCTCAACCAGCAACACATCGGCCAGTTCGATATCGTCGTAACAAACCGGCACCGAATCTTCGCCCAGTGAAAGTTTGTAACCTACCACCGCCGACGACATGCAGAGCCGCGAATTGGTGTCAATGTTATTCGACCCGATAAAGCCTTTGATGAGTTTACTGGCGAGGTAATATTCTTCGCTCAGGCATTGGCCCGACACATAAAACGCCACCGAATCGGGGCCATATTTCTGGATTAAGGTTTTGAAAACGGCGGCTGTTCGTTCCAGTGCGGCATCCCAACTCACCCGTTGCAACGGCATTGCCCGGTTCAGCCGCATCTGAGGGTAGAGCAGCCGGTCGGTTTTGTCCATCACGGTATAGTGCAGGTTCTGACCTTTCGAGCAGAGCATCCCCCGGTTTGACGGATGTTCTTTATCGCCCTCCAGCGTCAGTTGGCCGTTGGGGGTGGTCTTAACCACAATCCCGCAGCCGACCCCGCAATAACAGCACGTGGTTTGATGGGTCATTGATAATCAGTCTTCTATCGAGAGTTTTTCAAACAAGAGACCCAGCAGCCGGTCGTGGATGTCCGTGTAAAACGGGTCGTGGGCGATAGATTTTTTATGGCGGGGCCGGTCGAGTGGCACGTTCACGATTTCGCGGATGGTGGCCGCCGGGCCGTTGTTCATCACCACCACGCGGTCGCTGAGAAAAATGGCTTCCTCGATGTCGTGCGTGACCATCACAATCGTTTTGTTGCGGTTGTCGAGGTTCCAGAGTTTGAGCAGTTCGATGTGCATGGCTCCTTTGGTGAGCGCGTCCAAGGCCCCGAATGGCTCATCGAGCAGCAAAATGCTGGGGTTAATGGCAAAGGCCCGCGCAATAGCAACGCGCTGTTTCATGCCGCCCGACAGTTGGCCCGGCAGCTTGTCTTTGTGGGACCAGAGGTTCACCATGTTCAGGTTATCCTCGACGATGGCGCGTTTTTCGGCCTTCGTTTTGTCGTGCATCACCGAGTCAACGGCTTCCAGAATGTTGTGATACACCGACAGCCAGGGCAGCAACGAGTAGTTCTGGAACACCACGCCCCGATCTGGGCCGGGGCCTTTGACCACCTTATCGTTGGCAATGACTTCGCCTTTCGTGGGTTTAACCATGCCCGAAACGGCGTTCATCAGCGTTGATTTACCACAGCCGGAGTGACCGATGATCGTCACGATTTCGCCTTTACCAATGGTTAGGTCAATATCTTTAACGGCGGTATAAACCCCCTTTGGCGTTTTGAATGAGATGGTCAGGTCGCGCACAGAAATGCTCGTGCCAGTCTGAATTTTGTGAAACGAGGTGGACGAATCAACCAGCGTTTCTTCGAGTGTTTGGTTCATGATTTTGGGGTGTTAATACACAAATCGCTTTTGCAAGGCATCGAATCCTTGGTCGAGCAGTAACCCAACAGTTCCGATGATGAGGATGGCGCACAGGATTTTTTCGAGACTGAGCGCGTTCCAGCTGTCCCAGACGAAAAACCCGATCCCCATACCGCCCGATAGCATTTCGCCGGCCACAATCACCAACCAGGCCACGCCCATGCTCAGGCGCAGGCCCGTAATGATGTGCGGCAGGGCGTAGGGAATCACCACCGTGCGGATGTACCGCCACGTGGAAAAGCCAAAGGCGGTTGCCACGTTTTTATGGTCTTGCGGGATACTCGACACCCCAAACGCGGTGTTGATGAGCGTGGGCCACAGGCTGGTGATGAAAATAATGAAAATGGTGGCGCCAGCAGCCGCTTTGAAGGCCAGCAGCCCCAGCGGAAACCACGCCAACGGCGACACGGGCCGCAGAATCTGCACAATCGGGTTCAAAAGTTTCATCCCCACCGGCGATGCGCCCATGATTAATCCCAGCGGAATGGCTACGACTGATCCTAAGCCGAAACCCATAAACACCCGTCCCAGCGAACTAACTAACTGGTTGCCAATACCTTTATCGTTCGGGCCGTAGTCATAAAACGGATTGGCAAGCATCTCGCGGAACACCACCCAGGTCATGCCAGGGGTAGGAATGTCGTTGTGGGTAACGACGGAAATCAGCGACCAGATGCCGGTTAGAATGCCCATACTCGCCAGAAAATACAGCGCGGGCAGGTAGGTTCGGTAGTTTAGTAATCCGTTCATAAATAGTTTGTGGTTTGTGGTTCGTAGTTTGTAATTCGTGCCGGGCGGTTACGGTTGCAGAAGCAAAACCACGAACTACAAACCATGAACTCTTCTTTACTTCTTCGCACTTGCCAGATACGCGCCAATATTATTCGGGTCGAAATTCACGTCGTAGGTCGTTTTGAAGGGTTTCATCTCGTCGGTCGGCAACGGAATATTCATAGATTTGGCGACTTCGGCGTAGAGGTCGTCCAGCACGAGTTTCTCGGCAATACCCTTGTAATCCGGGGCCGATTTGAGCATCCCGAACCGGACATACTGCGCCATAAACCAGATGGCATGAACCTTGCGCGGCATATTCACGAAGCCTTTGTTGTGGAACGTCATGTAGTCGTCCTTGTACTTCTGCACACCCAAATCACAGCCTAAGTCGTTAGAACCCAGCAAACGAGACTCGATGGCGGCTACTGGTGCGTTCACGTAATAGGGTTTGGTGAGCCAGGCCGCCGTTTTTTTGCGGTTGTTCATATTGTCGAGCCATTGGCAGGCTTCCATCACGGCGGCCATCGCTTTTTTAAGGTCTTCGCGCCGGGAAGCCGCAAACTGACTGTTCACAACGAGGGCTTTTTCGGGGTGGTGTTTCCAGATGTCCTGGCTGGCAATGGCCGTAAACCCAACGTTTTGGGCGGCTGCTACACCGTTCCAGGGTTCGCCCACCGAGAAGCCTTCCATGTTATCAACCCGCATATTTGCCACCATCTGCGGGGGCGGGATGGTAATGATTCCCACCGATTTCTGATTGATACCCGCGGCCGCCATCCAGTTGCGGAGCCACATATCGTGGGTTCCGCCCGGAAACGTCATGGCAAAGGTGACCTCCTTGCGGCCCTGCACGTTCTTTACGGCTGCGGCTACTTTGTTTACTTCTTTGAAGCCCACCAGCCCGCAAAAATCTTTCGAGAGCGTAATAGCCTGCCCGTTATTACTCAGCACCATCGCGATTTTCATCTCCGAACCGGCTTTGCCGCCCAGCCCGGTATAGACCGAAAACGGCATCGAAAACAGGCAGTGCGCCCCGTCGAGTTCGCCGTTCAGCACCTTGTCGCGGATGTTGGCCCACGACGATTCTTTGGTCAGTACCACCTCTACGCCGTGTTTGGCAAAGAAACCCATCTCTTTGGCAACCACTAACGGGGCGCAATCGGTGAGGGGAATAAAGCCAAGTTTAATCGGTTCGGCAGCGGGTTTCAGCCCGGTTGAGAGTCCCGTAGCGGCAACTAACGTGCAGACAAACAGGAAAACATGTAGTTTTTTCATCGTGTTATTGTTTAATAGCCACCGGCTTTGTGAACAGAAAATCGGGCCGGATATTAATCATCAGATACGCCCAGGTTCCCATCTTATCGCGTTGATTCATGGTGCCCTGCTTGCTGTATTCCAGCGAGTTAGTGCCGTTCATGATGGAGTAGCCCAGTTCAAGCGCGGTGAATTTATTGAGGGCATACGTAGCCATGAAATCGTATTCTATGCCGAGTTTTTTGTCTAACAAAGTACCGGCGGGGGCATCGGCAGTTTTGTTGTAGGTGGCAGCGGCAAGCGAGAAATAATGCACATCCAGACCCGTTGTCAGGCGGTTGCCGGTGTATTTGAATTTCAGGAACGCATCCTGCAAACCGCCCGCCGGAGACCCCGTGCCAACGTAGAAATAATCCATATAGCCCCAATGCCGGTGCGGAGTGCCATAGAGCGGATCAAAGCGGCTGGTTTGGCCGGCTTGCAGCGCGGTGGCATTGTTACCTGACAGCACTTCGTAGCCCGGTCCGAAACTCAGCAAACCCTTTTGAATCATTAGGTTAGCTCCGTAGTGGTACGCTTTTTTGAGCGTCAGCCCGTCGCGGTCTTTGCCGCTTTGCCCATAGCCGAATGCCTGCCACTGAATTTTGCCGAGTTTCGACGATGCATTACCGACTTGCCCCGTGAGCATCGCCCCGTAGGTCAGCCGCGAGTTTACGCCCCTCACATCATACCGCCGACCATACACGTAGCCCTGCGTTGCGCTACCGATACTGTCTATACGATACTTCGAAAAGTCGTCTTTGAAACCCAAAACTGATAGTTTGGTTTGGTTAAATTTATGGGTCAGATAAGCCATCTGAAACGACTTGAACTGCTGGTTTTGGCCGTTGGTGTTCAGGGGTGTTGCCAATACAGGCGCACCGCCTTTGCCACTCGTGGGCAGAAACCCGCCCGGAATCGCCAGCGTCACGTTCTTGTTCGACAGGGCCGAAGCGGGGGCGTTGCCTGCCGTATAAAACGTACCGACATTGCCGAAAGCGTCGCTGTTTTGGTTAAACCCAGCCCCAAGGTCCAATGCCCAGCCCAGATGTTGCGCTTTGAGCAGGGCCGCATCAAACCGCCGGGCCTGCTGCAGCCAGTCGAGGTTGCCGAGGAGCCGAGCATCATCATAAACCAGCTCCTGCCGCCCGATTTTGAGCGATAAATTCTGAATCGGCTTAAAGGCGATGGTCGTGTCGGCACTGTTGGCGAGCGTAATGTCGGCCCAGGCTTCATGCACCATCAGTTTGTTTCCGTCGGCATTATTAATCGTGGCGGCATCCTGACCCCAAACGCGCACGTCCTGCACGGAGGTCTGAAACAGAATCCGGTCCCAGCGATAGCCGAACGTCAGCCGGGTGCGTTGCGAGGTAAACGCGGCAGCTTTGGCATCGGTCGGAGTCAGATTCCCTACGCCGTCACGGACTTCGGTCCGGGTGCGCAGCTGCCCCGTGAGCGTCATTTGTGCTGAAACGGGCAAGGCGGTCAGCAGTAGCAAGACAAAAAGTAATGGATTGATTTTCATACGAATTCAGGTTTGTAGAAGTCATGGTTTTCGTAAAATCGAGATTGCAGAGGCACAAGCGGCCCCAAACCGCCCATTGCGGGCCGTTGGCGAACTGTAGTTTGATTTAGCGTAGAGATGCCTGTTTGCTTTTCGGCACAGGCTTGCGTTATAGTGTTTTTTCCATTTTCTTTGTTTTGTTTTTGTGTTAGAACATGAACAACCTTGTTCACTGCCGACCCAAATGGTGCCCCCGCACCGGGTCGGCTTTTTTTATCAGTTCGTGGTGTATGATTCGTGATTGGCTCACGCGGAACGAACTACGAATTACATAAACTACGCACTACGAACTCTTTTACATACGCCGGGTGCAACCCCACCACCTCACCAATAACCAGCACGGCGGGCGCGGCCAAACCCTGCTCGGCCACCAAACCCGGCATTTGCCAAACCTGCCCCACCACGCACCGTTCGTCGGGGCGGGTTCCGTTCTGAATCACGGCCATCGGCAGGTAGTCGCGGCCAAAACTGGCCCATAGCGCACATAATTCATCCAATTTTTTCAGCCCCATCAACACCACCACCGTTGCCGCTGACTGCGCGGCCAACCGCAAATCGTCAGACAGTTCGCCGTGCCGGGTGGTACCGGTGATGACCCAAAAACTTTCGCTCACGCCCCGGCACGTAACGGGGATTCCCTGCGAGGCTGGCACGGCAATACTGCTCGAAATACCCGGCACAACGGCGCAGGGCAAACCCTGTTCCAACACATAGCTGTATTCTTCAAAGCCCCGCCCAAACACGTAGCCATCTCCGCCTTTGAGCCGAACAACGTGGCCGTGCTGCCGGGCGAGCCGAACAAGGGCGCGGTTGATGTCGTCCTGAGAAGTCGAAGGTTGTCCGGCACGCTTGCCCACATACTGCGTTTTGGCGTGGGCGGGTACAAAGTCGAGCAGGGCCGCGTTTGCCAGCTCATCGTACAGCACAACGTCGGCCCCTTGCAAGGCCCGGATACCTTTCAGGGTGATCAGTTCACCGTCTCCCGGCCCGGCTCCTACCAACGTGACGTGTGCTTCCATAGTTGTTTTATACTATTAGAAAAATCCTACCATTTGCCAGTTTGTAGCGAACTACTATCCGATTCTGGTGGCTCAAAAGTATAGGCTATATTTTGAAAAACAAGAGTTTTGCCAAAAAATATATTGAAATTTGATCCTATTCAGAAGATTATAGTAGGTTTTCAGCAAAAAGCAGTCTAATTTTGAACTTGTAAAGTTTTAGAAAAATCGGGGGATTTATCTAAAAAAAGTACAATAATAAAACAGGGTTATTCAACTAAAATAGTTATATCTGACTATGAATACACACACAAACACGCGCATCGTTGTAGTAGGCAATGGTATGGTAGGCTATAAATTCTGCGAAAAACTGCTCGCAAAAAAAAATGACCACCGCTGTTTTTCCATCACGGTTTTTGGCGAAGAACCCGCCCCGGCCTACGACCGCGTTCACCTCAGCAGCTACTTTTCGGGCCACACCGCCGACGATTTACTCCTCGCTCCGGTCTCCTGGTATGCCGAAAACGACATCACGCTGCACCTCTCCGATCCGGTTATCGGCATTGACCGGGCGGCCAAAACCGTGCGGTCGCATCACGGGCTGACCGTTGATTACGACTACCTAATTATGGCAACCGGCTCCGGCGCGTTTGTGCCATCGGTGCCGGGCGTTGAGAAAGAAGGCGTGTTTGTGTATCGGACTCTCGAAGACCTCGATCTGATTCAGGCCCACGCCCGCAAAGCCCGGCGCGGAGCCGTGTTGGGCGGGGGGTTGCTCAGTCTCGAAGCCGCCAAAGCACTCTTAGACCTGGGGTTAGCCGAAGCCCACGTAGTTGAATTTGCGCCCCGGCTCATGCCCCGGCAGATAGACGACGCGGGGTCGGGCGTGTTGCAACGCCGACTCGAAACGCTCGGCTTGCAGATTCACCTTGCCAAAGATACTCGCCAAATTCTTGGTAATGAGACCATTACGGGTCTTGAATTTGCCGACGATTCACGCTTAGATGTGGATATGCTCGTGATTTCGGCGGGTATCCGGCCCCGCGACGAACTTGCCAGACAAGCTGGTCTTGCCACCCACCCACGCGGGGGCATTGTGGTTGACAATTCCCTGAAAACCAGCGACCCGGCTATTTTTGCCATCGGCGAATGTGCGCTCGTGCACAGCATGATTTACGGTTTGGTGGCTCCCGGCTACGACATGGCGGGCGTGGTGGCGGCTCAGTTGGCCGGAGACATCAAGGAATTCCTGCCCGTTGACCTCTCGACCAAACTCAAACTCATTGGCGTGGACGTTGCCAGTTTCGGCAATCCGTTTGCCACCGAACCCGATTGCCGCACCGTCTGCTACGAAAACCGGGCGACGGGTGTCTATAAACGCATCAACATCTCAGCAGATGGCAAAACGCTGATTGGCGGAATCTTGGTGGGCGATGCCGACGAGTACAATATGCTCCTGCAAACGTGCAAGAACAAAATCGTTCTCCCGCCTAACCCCGAAGACCTCATGCTGGGACGGTCTGGCGGTCTGGGCGAAGAAAGTGGCGGGGCAACATCCGCTGGGGTCGGCGTAATGAGCCTGCCCGACGACGCGCTGATCTGCTCGTGCGAAGCGGTGACGAAAGCCGCACTCTGCCATGAAGTTACTGAAAACGGCCATACAAGTATCGAAGCCCTAAAAAAAGCCACCAAAGCCGGCACGGGCTGCGGGGGCTGTACGCCGATGGTTAAAGACCTGATGCTTGGCGTGATGAAACAGCAGGGCATTTACGTCCGCAACGTGGTTTGCGAACATTTCGGGTATTCGCGGCAGGAATTGCTCTCGCTGGTGAAAATCAACGCCCTCAAAACCTACGACGATGTACTGAATGAGTTCGGTGCGGGCGACGGCTGTGAGGTGTGCAAACCCGTTGTAGTCAGTTTATTAGCCAGTTTATGGAACGAGAACGTACTGGAAAAAGGCCGCGCCACCAGTCAGGATTCAAACGACCGTTTTTTGGCAAACATCCAGAAAGGCGGCACGTATTCGGTGGTGCCGCGCATTCCGGGTGGTGAAATCACGCCTGACAAACTGATCGTGATTGGGCAGGTTGCCAAAGAATACGGTTTGTACACCAAAATTACGGGCGGGCAACGCATTGACCTGTTCGGGGCGCACCTCGGTGATCTGCCCGCCATCTGGGAAACCCTTATCGCGGCTGGTTTTGAGAGTGGTCATGCGTATGGCAAAGCCCTTCGCACGGTGAAAAGCTGCGTTGGCACCACCTGGTGCCGGTTTGGGGTGCAGGATGCGGTGTCGTTTGCCATCGAAGTCGAGAATCGCTACAAGGGTCTGCGTGCTCCGCACAAGTTCAAATCAGCGGTGTCGGGCTGCACGCGGGAGTGCGCCGAAGCCCAAAGCAAAGATTTCGGCATCATCGCTACCGAAAAAGGCTGGAATTTGTACGTCTGCGGCAACGGCGGCACCAAACCCCAACACGCCCAACTCCTTGCTACTGACATAGATAGCGCGACCTGCCTGCGGTTGATTGACCGTTTTCTGATGTTTTACATCAAAACCGCCGAACCCCTGAACCGCACCGCCACGTGGCTCAACAAGATGGAGAGCGGCATGAGCTACCTCAAAGCCGTGATTCTTGACGATTCGCTGGGCATCTGCGCTGACTTAGAGCAAGACATGCAGTCGCTCATTAACAACTACGAATGTGAATGGAAAGCCGCCGTTGAAAACCCGGAGATTCGCAAACGCTTCACACATTTCGTGAACGCCCCCAACCAAAAAGACCCAACGGTTGAATTTACAGAGTTGCGGGATCAGAAACGGGCGAAAGAATGGGTTTCGTAGAGACGCAATATTTTGCGTTTCTACACAAAACACAACCTTATCATGACACAAACAACAGCCTGGCAGCTTGCCTGCCGCACCAACGATATCCCTGCCGACGGCGGGGCCTGCGTGTTGCTGGATGGGCAGCAAATCGCCATTTTTAATTTTGCCCGGCGGGGCGAATGGTATGCCACTGATAATCAATGCCCGCACCGGCTCGAAATGGCCCTCTCGCGGGGTATGATTGGCAGCGCGGGCGACGAACCGAAAGTGGCCTGTCCGTTCCACAAAAAAACGTTTTCGCTCAAAACCGGAGCCTGTCTCAACGACGATAGCTACCAGATAAAAACGTATCCGGTGCAGGTTGAGGGCGGGTTGGTGTATGTAGCAGTTTGAGATTCGTTTTTGTCATGCTGACAAAAACGAATCTCAAACCACAAACTAAATTTATGCAACACCTTGACCAACAGGTATCTGACCGACTGACCCGGTTTTATGTGATTGCCCTTACGGTGATTGCGGTGCTGACCGTTAGCGGGCTGGTGTTCGTAAAAAAAACTATTAACGACCACAATAGCGACGGGCGCGTGCTGAACGTGGCCGGGCGACAACGGATGCTGAGTCAGCGACTGACCAAACTGTCCGTGTTGCAAACTGCCCGCATTCCGGGTACCGACCGGGTGTCGTTCGATTCGCTGCTGACCACCTGGGGCGACGTTCATCAGCAACTTCGCACGGGGCAATTGCTAATGGAGCAGCCCTATACCGTGCGGAAAAGCGGGGCGTTGGATACGATGTTCCGGCGAATTGACCCCGTTTTTAGGGCTGTCCGCAGCGGTTTTATAGTGATTGCCAACCCCGCCACCACCGAAGCCCAACGGCGGCAGGCCCTCGGCGTGGTGCTGCGCGACGAACCGGCGTATCTACGGCAAATGGACGACATTGTGTTTCGGTTCGATGCCGAGAGCAACGGGCGCGTCCGCGATTTAGAACGGGTGGAGTGGGTGCTGGGCATTGCCACGCTGCTGACGGTGCTGCTCGAAGGACTGTTTATTTTCAGGCCCGTTGTGCGGCATACCCGCAGTATTATCCGGCGGCTCACCGATTCGGAAGACGCGCTGCAAAACACGAACCGTCAGTTGGCCGCCAGCAACCACGAGTTAGCATCGGCCAACTGGCGGCTGCGCATGGCGCAGGACGAGCTGATGAAAGCTACCGACGAAAAATACCGGCTGCAACGGGCCGAAGACACCGTGCGGTCGGCGGCATTGTTAGAAGGGCAGGAAGACGAACGCCGACGGTTTGCCCGCGAACTCCACGACGGCATCGGGCAGATGCTCACCGGCCTGAAACTTCACGCCGGGAAGCTGAAACTAACCACCACCGACGACCCCAGACTACGGCAACGGCTCGAAGACCTAACCGGCATGGTACAGGATATTATTCAGACCACGAGGCACATTTCGCACAACCTGATGCCGTCTGTTCTGGGCGATTTTGGCCTGAGCGCGGCCCTGAATCTGCTGGCCGATCAAACCGCGCAATCGTCGGGGATAAGCGTGACGTTTACGGAAACTAATGACATTACCGGGCAGGAAGGAGCTAAACAAACAGCAATTCGACTCACCCCGGTAGCCGAGATTGGACTGTACCGCATTGCCCAGGAAGCTGTGCACAACGCCGTGAAACACGCACAGGCATCAGCTATTCTGGTGACAATACAACACGAAAAACCACAGCGTACCCAGCACCGTATCAGTCTGACTATCAAGGATAACGGCATTGGATTTGTAATAAAACGCCCCAGCATCGAACCCGGCCAGCTAACCACCGCGAGCGGTCTCGACAACATGCGGACCCGGGCGCACCTCCTCGGAGCTACGCTTACGATCAACTCGAAACTCAAAAAAGGAACCACACTATCGGTTAAATTAGTCGTTGGTCATCAGTCATTTACTGCGTGTCATTTGACCAACGATTACTAACCAATCTCCAATGACCGCAAAGCAAATGCCCATCAGACTCCTCATTGCCGACGATCATTCCGTAGTTAGAAAAGGAATCAGAACGCTGCTCGAAGACGAAGCCGACATTGATATTGTGGGCGAAGCCGCCGACGGACAGCAGGCTCTTGCCCAGATCGAAGCTACCCGCCCCGATGTGTTGCTGCTCGACATTTCGATGCCGCATCTGTCGGGGATTGAGGTCACAAAATTAGTGGTGCAGCAACATCCCGGCGTTCGGGTGCTGGTGTTCAGTATGCACCATAACCCGGAGTATATTTTGCAATCGGTGCAGAGTGGCGCATCGGGTTATTTACTCAAAGACATCGCCGAAGAAGAACTGCTGCGAGCCGTTCGGACGGTAGCAACGGGCGAGTTGTATTACCCGCCGAGCGCGTCGTCGGTCATTATCAGGCACCTGATTGGGCATCGCAACGCGCCAACGTCTGCCGATACAGCCGCCCCCAAACCCGGCTCAGTCTGGCAACGGATTACACCCCGCGAAGCCCAGATCCTGACCTGTCTCACTGAAGGCATGAGTGGCCCGGCCATTGCCAAACGCTTTGCCATCAGCCCCAACACCGTTGCCAACCAACGGGCGAGTATTATCCGCAAGGCCGGGGTAAAAACCACCGCCGAACTCATTAGCGTGGCTCTGAAAGCAGGAAAATAATGAGACGCAATCCGGTTAAATACTCCCCCCGTTACCAGCGAATCCGGGGCTGATTCTACAAAAATCAACCCCGGATTCGCTGGTAAAACGCCGATACTATCCGTACTTGCAGCGTAAATTAAAAGGGCTGCTTACCCGGCATGGTGCCAGTGGTAAACACACCAGAATCGTGTATGCTTGTATTTGTCACTGTTTGTACTGGCCACCAATTGCCTGCCGCCCTTGCTCTCTTAGACAGCATTAAGCGGTGGCACCCCGACACTACACTGATAATTGGTCTGGCCGATACAGTCCCGTCACAAATACCAGAATTTCTGACCCACCTCTGGCCTATCGAGCGGTATTGGGACGAAGACGACCTGGCCCGGCGGTCGGCGCAATACACCACCACCGAATTCACAGCCGCTGCCAAACCAACGTTTGTTCGGGCTGTATATGAGCGGTTTACCAACTGCGACACAATCGTTTACGTTGACCCGGCCACGTTTTTTTATCAGCCCATAACCGACGAGCTAACCCGGCACCCCGGTGCAAACCTGCTGCTCACTCCGCACCTGAGCCGCCCGCCCGCCGATGGTTTACAACCCGACGAAAAACACCTGCAAAACGTGGGATTATACACCGCGGGATTACTCGTTTTTCGGCGAAGCCACGCAACGGCGCAGTTTCTGACCTGGTGGGAAGGCCGCGTAGCCGACCGGGCATTTATTCGGTTTTGCGACGGCCTTTACCTGGATCAAATCTGGCTCATGTATGCCCCGGTATTTCTCGATGCCGTTGCCATTGTGAACACGCCGGGCTGGAACGCGGGTCTCTGGAATCTGCACGAACAGGGTCTGGTTTGGCAGGGCGATTCAAACCAATGGCTCGCCGATGGAATCAGTCCGTTGGTATCGGTTAATTTTTGCGGCCTGACCAATGCCGACGACGGTTTGTTTCCGTACCAAACCCGTTTTACTTTTGCTGCCCGCGCCGATGTGCAACAACTGATAACTGATTACCGTGAACGATGCTCCATGAAAATAGACCACAAACCCGTATATGGCCTACGCCCCGAACCGCCCGTGTTGCGGGGCTGGCAAAAGGCCGTTAGTGAAACGCTGCATGAGGTGAGCCGCCAGATTGAGACTGCTCCCGTGCCTGACAAACTCATTGCCCTCACCGACCGGCTGCGCGGATTATCCGGTCAGTAAATTTTAAAACATCAACAATCTCGAAAACACCGCTTGTCGCGTAGATTTGTTAGTGGTCTAGCCTCTTTGGCTGACAAAAAGAATTATCCAGACGTTTATTATGATGAAATTTTCCAGGTTTAAGCAGCTTTGGATACACCGTTACCATAAGTTTTTTCACATCGTTGACAAGTACTTGTCAGTAGGCGTTCAATACGGGAAACTGCGCTGGCAAAAATGGCGGTTCAACAACGGTCCCCTGATAGCCATCGCACTGTCAGAACAAATGGGCGATATTGTGGCCTGCGAACCCGTCAGCCGCGAAGTGCGCCGGTTGCACCCCACCGCCCACATCGTTTGGTTTGTGCGTAAACAATACCTCGACCTGATTATTCATAACCCAAATCTCGACGGCTACATCATCGAAAAATGCTCCGGCCAACGCACCCGGTTGCTCGATACGGGCGTTTTCGACCATGTTTACAACCTCCACCTGTCTAACCGCCGGTGTAAATATTGCGCCGAAGTACCCGTTAATGCTGTGGCCGACGCACGCAACATCACATACGCCAACTACTACAATTACGGTGATTTGCTGTATGTGTTTTCGCAGGCAGCCGGGTTGCACGCCCTCACCGCCGACCCCCGGCTCTATATCCCGGCCCTGACTTCGGCGCGGGTGCAGAGCCTGAATCTACCCAACGAGTTGATCGTTATTCATTGCCGGTCGAGTTATGCCCCCCGCGATTGGCCCGCCCGGCAATGGAATCAGTTGGTGGCGTGGTTGCTCAAAACCTATTCGTATTCAGTGGTTGAAGTTGGTTTACAGCCCACCGTTGAGCAGACCGATCCGCGTTTTATCAATTTGTGCGGCCAGTTAACGATGCTCGAAACGGGACAGCTAATCAAAAATGCCCGGTTATTTATCGGTATTGACAGCGGCCCGGCTCATTTTGCCAATGCGACAGGGACAGAAGGCGTTATTTTGCTGGGCCAGTTGTTTGATTACGTAGACTATCTGCCGTATTCGGGCCGCTATAAACGCGGAGAAGGCGTTACGATTCTCAACTGGTTGGGGCATCCCTGTTCTGAACTTCCGTTCGATTGGGTGCAGGATGCCGTAGCGCAGCATTTGGCCCAAAAAACACAACAACGCTCCTTAAAGTAAGTCTAACTCGTTGCAGACGAAAATCAGATTTATCCACAAAAAGTGTATGTTTACGCCTGATTTACTTGGAAAAATACAAACACGAACAACCAAAGTATGAAAGTCCTGTATGACCATCAAGCGTTTACGGGAGCGGTGTATGGTGGTGTTCCCCGTTATTTTTATGAGTTGATGCGGCAATTTCCGCCCCGTCCCGACCTTTCGTTCGATTTATCGCTGTTGCTTTCCAACAATGACTATTTGGCCGCCAGAGAGTTCAGTAACCATCAGACGTTTGGGCCGTTGGCCGGGCATTATAACGCCAACCGGGTGGCTTCGGCCCTGAACCGGATAGGCAGCACGGCGCGGCTGCGGGCGGGCCGGTTTGATGTCTTTCACCCAACCTACTACCACCCCTATTTCCTGAAACCCCTCGGCCCCAGGCCGTTTGTGCTGACTTTTCACGACGCAACGAGCGAACGGTTTGGCAAGATATATCCTGAAGTAGGCGAACACCTGACCGACATAAAACGCCCGCTGCTGCACCGCGCCGACCGAATTATCAGCGTTTCGGAATGCTCGAAACAGGAACTGCTGCGGTTTTTCCCGGACGTTGACCCCGGCAAAATCCGGGTTATTCCGCTGGGGTCGTCGTTCAGCGAACGGCAGTACAGCCCCTTACCCGCGCCGGTGGCGTTTCCGTACATTTTGTTCGTGGGAAAGCGGCCGTTATACAAAAACTTTCCGGCTTTTTTTCGGGCCATTCAACCCGTTTTGTGCCGTCAGGGACTGCATTTGGTGTGTGCAGGGGGCGGGGGTTTTAGCCGCAACGAGCAGACGCTGATTCAGGCATCGGGGTTGGCCACGCAGGTACATCACCGACCCATTACCGACGCTACGCTGCCCGCGTTGTACCAGAACGCCCGTGCGTTTGTGTTTCCGTCGCTCAACGAAGGCTTTGGTTTGCCGGTGCTGGAAGCCTTTAGCTGCGGTTGCCCGGTAGTGTTGAGCAACCGGAGTTCGCTACCCGAAGTAGCCGCTGATGCCGCCGTTTATTTTGACCCCGATGATGCCGGCGCAATGGCCGATGCCGTGGAGCGGGTAGCAACCAACGACACCCTGCGGGCCGATCTGGTGGCGCGGGGTACAATACGGCTTCGTGAATTTTCGTGTAAAAAGATGGCTGACCAAACGTTTGACGTTTATCAGGAACTGAGTCAGTTTGAGGTTTGAGGTTTGTAGTTGGCTACCGCGCCAGTATTCATGCGGTAGCCAACCACGAACATCAAACCACAAACCACAAACTACAAACTAAACAATGCTTCAACTGCTGCGAAAACTTGATCTGATGCGGATCGTGCTGGGTATCTGCATCGTGGTGGACGGAATGCCACTCATATTTTTCCTTAAAGAAACCCTGGGTTTAGCCCCTGGCAGTCAGGCATTTACTGCTATTGTTCTGGGCCTTGGCTTCGTGCTGTGCGTGCCGTTTACCGTTTTTCGGCGGTTATACCGACCCAACACCCTGCTGTTCTGGATGTCCGTCTGGTTTATTGCGCTCAGTATCTTTTCTATGTACTACTTCAACGGAGATCCGGGTTTCAAAGATTACAACGTTGATTTTTTCTACTTTCTGTTCTCACTGGTATTCCTGTTTTTGCTCATCAACATCCCCAACGATATTATCGAGGTGGCCGTACCGGTGATTATCGGTTTCACGGTAGTCTCAAACCTGGCCCTGGTATATGCCATGCTTACCGACCCGACCTGGACCATTGGGCAGCGGGCCGTGATTAACTTCGGTTCGACTGAAACCGGCGAACGACTCGGCAACGCCCACGTCTTTGCCCGCAACGCGCTCATGGGCGTAATTGCCTGCGGTATCTGGACGTTCCGGCCCGAAACCGGTATTATTCCCCGGATTCTGAGTTTGTTTTCGGCAGCGTTCAGCGCGGGTATCCTCATCCTGACCCAAACCCGGTCGAGCATTGTGGCATTTATCTTCGTGGTGCTGCTGTTTCTGTTTTTTAACGTCCGGCCCGCCCAAATCAGAACGGCGGTTCGGGGGCTGTTGAAACCGATTCCAATCATTACAATTGCTATTTTTATTTTCGGAATGCTGTTTCTTCTCCGACGATACTACGAAGTCTATGGCGTGTTATACGGCTACGTGCTGGCGTTTCTGGAGCGTAATTTAGAAAACGTGTACGCGGCCTTAGGCATGAAATCGTCGGGAATGGCCTACAAAGCGGCTCTCGATGCCTCGGTTGCCAACCGCACCATCAGCACGGGCTTTCTGACTAACATATTGGTCGGCCATATGGAAATGCTGGTCTTCGGCAACGGCTATAAGTTTCAATACTTGGATATTCCCGTGCTGGAAGCCTTTATCAATCATGGCATTCTGGGGCTGATTTTGTTCGGCGGTCTCAACGCGATGTGTTTGTATTATAGCCTGCGGGCCATGCAAACCAACCCTAATACGCTCACCACGTTTCTGGCCTATTTTTATATACTGATATTGGTGCAAATGTTTACCAATGGTCGCCCGTATGAGATATATCACTGGCACCCGCTCGGCCTCATGATCCGGTTTATGGGCATTGATAACCTGATTCCGGTTCGGTTCTGGAACAACCCGCCCGCCGTGAGCTATGATGGTTACGCCGTGCCGACCGTTCAGCCGATTTCTGTTCCGGCAACGACCTGACGATGCGCGTACTCCTTGTTCATAACATTCTCTGGGCGCATTACAAATCGGTTGTTTTTCAGCACCTTCAGACGCTTGCCAGTCAGGAAGCTGACGTGGTGCTGCGGGTAATTCAGATTGCCCGTAACGAACGCTCACGGGCCGGATTAGAAGCCGATTCGTTGCCCGACGCGCCCCGCTACACCTACGAATACGACCTGCTTTTCGACCGATTTATCGAGGACACTACGCCGATTGAACGCGCCCGCGCGCTGCTTGGCCGGACACGGGCGTTCAAACCCGACGTGCTGTACCTCACCGGCTACTATGACCCCGCTCAATTGTTACTGCTGGCCTGGGCTAAACTAACCGGCGTTCGGGTACTGATGCAGAACGAAAGTACCGCTGCCGACAACCCGCCGGGCGGCTGGCGTGACGCGCTTAAACGACTGATTCTGAGTCAGTGCGACGGTTTTTTCTGCTTCGGCACGATGGCCGCAAACTACCTGCTGGGCTTAGGCGTGCCGGCCCGAAAAATTTTGATGCGGAAAAATGCGGTTGATAATCAGGCTCTTCTGACGGCTTACCAACGCGCCCAACCCAACCGCACTGCCGAACAAAACCGGCTGGCTCTGAAACCGAGAAACCTGATTTTCGTCGGGCGATTGATCGAAGTCAAAAATTTAATGGCCTTGCTCAATGCTTTTGCCGAAGTTAGACAAAGCGGGGCGGGGCCCAACTGGGGGTTGCTGTTTCTGGGCGATGGCCCATTGGCCGAACCCCTCCGGCAACGGGTGAATGAACTTGGGTTGGCAGATACCGTACAGGTGTTGCCGGGCCGGGCCTGGTATCGGGTGCCGGCGGTGCTGGCCCTGGCCGACACGCTCGTGCTGCCGAGCCGCTCCGAACCCTGGGGCTTGGTTGTAAACGAAGCGATGGTCTGCGGTCTGCCCGTTGTGGTGTCGGATCGGTGCGGCTGCGTCGCCGATTTGGTGCAGAATGAACGAAACGGCCTTATTTTTGACCCCGAACAACCCCGCCAACTCACTAACGCGCTAACCCGAATCATAGCCATGACCGATACCGACCGCGCCGACATGGGCCGCGCCGGGCAGGAAATCATCGCGCCGTTTTCGCCGGAAAAAGTGGCAAAGGAGATGCTGGGAGGATTCAAAAAGCTGAGTTCGTAGTTCGTGGTTCGTGGTTTTGCTGACGCGAACGTAACCGTCCGGCAGGAACCACAAACCACAAACTACAAACCACAAACGGTACGGGCCACCCCGCACAAACCACCAACTAAACACATTGAACATATTCTTCCCCATCGGCTCGTTTTATCCGGCCCAAATCGGTGGCCCCGACAATATCATGTACTGGCACACCAAAGCCCTGCATCAGCGCGGCCACCAAATCTGGGTAGCCACCACCAACGATGGCATCGGCTCCGATGTGCCGCTTGACCAATGGCTCGACCGGGATTGTGGCCGGGTGATTTACGTTGAAACCGCCGTGCATTACGCCCCGGTTAAGTTGTTGTTACAGTCGCTGGGGCCGCTCTGGAACTGCGACATCGTGCATCTATCGGCCATTTTTTACCCCATTTCGTGGCTGCTGGCTCCGCTGGCGATTGTTTTAGGCAAAAAAATCGTCTGGACACCGCACGGTGAACTCGACCCCGACGCGCTGATTTACAGTCCCGCCCGCAAACGCCCGATTCTGCAACTCGTGCGGTTGTTTCAGAAACGGGTACTGTTTCATTCCACCTGCGATGCCGAAACCGAGTACGTCAAGACCAATTTCGGGGCCGATGCGAGAATCGTGCAGATACCGTATTTTATGGAACTGCCCGCCCAACTGCCCCGAACGCCCGGTAATTTCTGGTTGTATGTGGGCCGGATTCACCCAAAAAAAGCCATCGAACGGCTTATCGAAGCCTTGCCATTCGTGCGGATAAAGAAGCCACTAAAAATAGTTGGCGACGATGACAGCGAGTACGGACGGGGACTGCGCGAGTTGGCGAACCGCCTGAACCTGAACGGACAGGTGCAGTTTGTGGGCCA
This sequence comes from Cytophagales bacterium, assembly GCA_038247465.1. GTDB lineage: Bacteria > Bacteroidota > Bacteroidia > Cytophagales > Spirosomataceae > JBBRNH01. The sequence continues at coordinate 12,689 of JBBRUV010000001.1, read as the reverse complement.
CAAACGGGGCGATGAAAAATACCAGCTCATGGCCAATGCCGACTGTCTGATTATGCCCTCGCACACTGAGAATTTTGGCATTGTGGTTACCGAAGCCCTCACCCAGCAAACCCCGGCCATTGCCTCTACCGGCACACCCTGGCAAATTCTGCACGACCGCAACGTAGGCGATTGGGTTGACAACACGCCCGAAGCCATCGCCAGGGCTATGAACCGCATCGCCGATTTATCCCCCGCCGATTACGAAACCCTGCGCGAGAACGCTGGACAGCTTGTGCGCGAAGAGTTCGACATTGCCCCGAATATTCATCGGTGGGAAACGGTTTACAAAGGATTGCTGGCCTAAGGGTGATTTTGGGTGTTATGAGCAGTTTGCTATGTTTTTGTGTATTAAGTTTGTTGCAGACAATACGAAAAGTACGACAGATAAAGTACAATGAACTATTCGTAAAACACAAAACAATACAAAAAGTACGACAAAACTTTCGTATATTATAAAGTATGCCTGCAAGCCTACCGACACACACCCTATGAAAAATCCATTTAATTTATCAACAGATTTTAAACCGACAAAAGAGGACTTGTTAGAATACGAAAAGTATTTTAAGAAAAAGAAAACTGAATTTACGGAAGATGCGCTTATTCAGATTTTGTTAAATTCAACTTCAAAATCTAACCATTATTGGGCTATTTTATCATTGAGAGTTTTAGGAACTAAAAAATCAATCGTGCCGCTAAAATCAGTTGTGTTGTCAAAATCAAATGATGTTCAAGGTACGGCAGTTTTGGCAATTAGACAACTGGCAAATGGAACAGAAAATGAATTTTTAGGACAACTTTTATTGGACAATAATTTCCGACAAAATTACTATGCATTATGGGCAATTTTTATCCACCCAAATCATAACGCTGTTAAAGAAGTTGAACAATTTATTGTAAAATCAGTTAAGGACGTTAAAAAATTAAGCGACAGTATTCCTTTAGCATTATGGTATTTTGACAAGTATTCTGAAATTAACGGGGACATTGAAAAAAGATTTGCAAAAGTGAAAGACAATATTGAATTACTTCCACCATTTATCAAAACTACACTAAAGAATGAAACGAAATATTTTGCTGAATAACAATGCCAGCAGGCAACATCGGTTTGGCAACATGGCGGGTTGAGTGCTAAATTCAGGTTCAGTTTTTCAATTGAATTTTAGTACAAAGTTGAAGTTTTGTGCTTCGATCTCCGCCAAGCCGCAAACCGTTACCCTCACTAAATCACGCCATATTCACGTAGCTGCCGAGCCATTTTACGTCGGCGGCATGGTGATTTAGTATCTCCTGCAAAGCCGGTTCGTTGGCGTGGCCCTCACATTCGAGCAGAAACCAATACCGAAACGTGGCTCCATCGCGCAGGGGGCGGCTTTCTATTTTGGTCAGGTTAATACCGCGCCGGTCAAACTCCTGCAGGAACTGCGCCAGCACCCCCGGCGATTCGGTGTTGGGCAAACGGGCAATGAGCGTAGTTTTGTCGCGTCCGCAGGGCTGATTATCAAAGTCTTTTGCCAGAATCAGGAAGCGCGTCCGGTTCAGGGCTGAGTCTTCGATGTTGGCAAACAGCACCGGCACCGCAAACAGTTTGGCCGCAATTTCAGAGCAGATAGCCGCCGAGTTGGGGTTTTGGGCCGCCAATTTGGCCGCTTTCGAGGTGCTTTCCACCGGCACGAGTTCGGCTTTCAATCCATCAAACGTATCGTTCAAAAACTTGCTGCACTGCCGGAACGCGATGTCTTTGGAGTAAACGTGCGTAATGTCGGCGAGGTTTTCGGTTTGGGTGGCAAACGTAAAATGAACCGGAATCTGGGCTTCGGCGGCAATGGTGAGGTCTTTTTCGTAGAGCAGGTCAATGGTTTCGTTTACTACCCCCTCCTGATTGTTTTCTATCGGCACCACGCCAAACCGCGCCCGCCCGGTTTCCACGCTCTCGAATACCGAACGAATGGTAGGCAGGGCGGTGTAGGCACTCAGCCCACCAAAGCGGCTTTCGGCGGCTTGATGCGTAAAGGAGCCATCCGGCCCCAGAAAAGCCACGCGCTCGGGCAATTCCATATTGCGGGCAACGGCAAAAACTTCTAAGAAAATAGCTTCGATAGCGGCCCGGTTCAGGGGGCCGGGGTTTTGGGCAGTCAGCCGGTCAATAATCTGGCGTTCGCGTTCGGGGCGGTAGATAATAGCGTTGGTAGCGCGTTTGAGTTCGCCAACGTGCCTGACGAGGTTCATGCGCTGGTTCATCATCGCCAGCAGTTGGTCGTCGAGGGCATCAATCTGGTCGCGCAGGGATTGGAGGGTCATTTAATGTAACGCGGGTGGAAACCCGCATTTTTTTTGAATTGCAGGTTTCCACCCGCGTTACGTGATTAAAGTAAGTCGGTTTCGTTTAGTAAGTCAACCAATTCAGTATCAGCGATTGTATCCTGATCGGCTTTGTCATAAATGGACAGCAGCACAACGCGTTCTTCGACCGACAACGACGCAGGTAATCACGCGTGCACTGCCCCGTTTGCCTTTTCCCCTGCTTTTGATGGCAAGCCGGATTTTGTAACAATTTTTTTCTAATGATTCGCCGATGTCAGGACTTTTAGCCAGTTTGTCAGACAAGGCGGCTACATCGCTTTTTAGGGAACGGTATTTCTTGGCTAACTGCTTTAATTCTTTGACGAATGTAGGCCCGGTATCAATCTGGTATTTCATCTAAAACATCCCGAAGAGGGCGGGTTTTTAGGGTTCCTTTTTTAAGGGCAATAAAGTCAGCGCGAAGACTATCCAGGATTTCCTGCTTCGTTGGCTCTTTGTCTATTTCTTCGTCGGTCTGAAGCAATGACGCTAAGCGAAGTTGCTCGGTGCGGGACAGTTGGTGTCGAATCAGGTCGGCCAATTGCGGCACCGTAAGCGGAATGTTAAGTGTTACTTCCATGATATTCGGTACGTGGTTTTAGCCCGATAACACGGGCAAAAAGACAATAATGCTGATTTGGGGGCAAAAAAGCAACCCCAACCCGTTTCATAAAGTGTCTGGGTTGGGGTTTGAAATTTTAATAGTAACGTCAACTTACGCTGCCACGCTCTGCTTAATGAGATTCAACGCCGACCCCGCCACAAACCAGCCGATTTGGCCTTCGTTGTAGGTGTGGTTGGCGGCAAACTCGTCAACCGAGCCGTCGGCGTGGGTAAGTTGGATGGTTAATGGCACACCGGGCGCAAAGGTGGTCAGGCCCAGAATATCAATCGCGTCGTCTTCCTGCACCTTGTCATAGTCGGCGGGGTTGGCAAAGGTCAGGGCCAGCATTCCCTGTTTTTTCAGGTTTGTTTCGTGAATCCGGGCAAACGACCGCACCAGAATCGCCCGTACACCCAAAAAGCGAGGTTCCATCGCTGCGTGTTCGCGGCTTGAGCCTTCGCCGTAGTTCTCGTCGCCAACCACCACCGAGCCAACGCCAGCCGCTTTGTAGGCGCGTTGTACGGCGGGTACTTCGCCGTATTCACCCGACAGTTGATTCTTCACCGAGTTGGTTTTTTCGGTGTAATAATTCACCGCGCCAATCAGCATATTGTTCGAGATATTGTCGAGGTGGCCGCGATATTTCAGCCACGGCCCGGCCATCGAGATATGGTCGGTGGTGCATTTGCCTTTGGCTTTGATGAGCAGTTTCAGACCCGTCAAGTCGGTACCTTCCCAGGCGGCAAACGGAGCCAGGAGCTGTAGCCGGTCAGATGTGAGGGATACAAGTACCTGAATACCAGAGCCATCTGCTGCCGGAGCCTCATAACCCGCATCGTCAACGGCGTAGCCATTCACGGGTTGTTCGATACCCTGCGGCTCGTCGAGCATCACCTGCTCCCCGGCTTCGTTGGTCAGCGTATCGGTCATGGGGTTGAACGTCAGATCACCGGCAATGGCAAAGGCGGTCACGATTTCGGGCGAGGCCACAAACGCGTGGGTGCTGATGTTGCCGTCGTTGCGCTTGGCGAAGTTGCGGTTAAACGACGTGATGATTGAGTTCGGGCGGTTGGGGTCGTCCATGTGCCGCGCCCACTGCCCGATGCACGGCCCGCAGGCATTTGCCAGCACCACCCCACCGATTTCCTCGAACGTGGTCAGCAATCCGTCGCGCTGCGTCGTGAACCGAACGAGTTCGGAACCCGGCGTAACGGTGAATTCGGCTTTGGTTTTCAGGTTTTTGGTGATGGCCTGTTTCGCGATTGATGCCGCCCGCGTGATGTCTTCGTAGCTTGAGTTTGTACAAGAGCCGATCAAACCAACTTCTAATTTGGCGGGCCAGCCGTTTTCACGAACGGCGTTGGCGAAGTTCGACAGTGGCCAGGCCAAATCGGGCGTGAACGGCCCGTTGACGTGCGGTTCGAGCGTATTGAGGTCAATTTCAATCAGTTGGTCGTAGTACGCAGCGGGGTCGGCATACACTTCCTCGTCTGAACGGAGGTGGGCGGCCACGGCGTTGGCGGCATCGGCGATGTCGGCGCGGGAGGTGGCGCGGAGGTAGTCGGCCATTTTTTCGTCGTAGGCAAAAATCGAAGTCGTGGCTCCAATTTCAGCGCCCATGTTGCAGATCGTGCCTTTGCCCGTTGCCGAGAGGCTTTCGGCTCCGTCGCCAAAATACTCGACGATGCAGCCCGTGCCACCTTTCACGGTCAGGATACCGGCCACGCGCAGAATCACGTCTTTGGCCGAAGCCCAGCCCGATAGTTTGCCCGTTAGCTTGATACCGATTAGTTTCGGCATTTTCAGTTCCCAGGGCAGGTCGGCCATCACGTCGCAGGCATCGGCCCCGCCCACGCCAATCGCAATCATGCCGAGGCCACCCGCGTTGGGCGTGTGCGAATCGGTGCCGATCATCATGCCGCCGGGGAAAGCGTAGTTCTCGATCACGACCTGGTGAATAATACCCGCGCCGGGTTTCCAGAAACCGATGCCGTATTTATCTGATACTGAAGCCAAGAAATCATAGACTTCACGGTTTTTGTCGTTGGCGGTGGCGAGGTCTTCGGTTGCGCCGATTTTGGCCTGGATCAGGTGATCACAATGCACCGTTGACGGCACGGCTACCTGCGGACGACCGGCCTGCATAAACTGCAACAGGGCCATCTGCGCCGTAGCATCCTGCATCGCCACGCGGTCGGGCGCAAAGTCAACGTAGGTTTTGCCGCGCTCGAAGGCGTGGGTCACGGTGCCTTCGGTGAGGTGGCTATACAGAATTTTTTCGGAAAGGGTAAGGGGTTTGCCGACCGTTTGCCGGGCCGCGTCAATGCGCTCGCCGAAGCCAGCGTACACACGCCGGATCATGTCCAGATCAAAAGCCATAGTTTAAGAATGTAAAATGTAAAATGTAAAATGAACGAGTCATTGAACCGGGAACGGTCTGGGTCAAATTTAAGGTGAAGCGGTTTAGGTATTGATTTTTTGATCGTTTTTGTCGGTTCTATCGCCCCAAAGTCGTGCTATTTGGCCCAAACTGTGCCATTCGTCCCAAATTGATTGCCGTTCATCCCGGCTTCTTGCAGTCAGTTTTTGGCACTATTACGTTTGCATCGGTTGCAAACCAACAGCCACTGGTGTTATGCATATCTCGTTTTTTTCAATCGCTCCAGCATTGTGCCGAGTATTCCACTTTTTATTCGGCCCAATCATTTACCATTGGTTGCTGCTCAGTGTGGCTCTGTTTTTTCTGGCCTATTTACCTGCACAAGCCCAAACCGCCGACCGCGACACCACCATCGAAGCCCTGAAACGCCGAACCGATTTTGCCAAGATGTACGTTGGGGTTGACTATTTTCGGACAACGGGCGGAACCACGCAGTTTGCCAACAATGAGAGCCTACAAACGGGCTCGTTCAACGGCAAAACCTCTGCCCGGATTCTGTTGGGAGCCACGCACTTTTGGGGTCATGCCGATCTTTACATTGCCATTCCGGTGTTGAACCGTCAATCGGCACAAAATTATCCGGCAGGCTTGCGGGCTACCAACTATTCGGAAGGGATCGAAACCGGCTTGCGGGTGTTCCCCTGGGCCATTGAAGCGGGTAAGTTACGACCGTTTGTGGGGGTTAGTTTCAAAGGTATTTCGTTTGCGCAGGTCTCGAACGACATCAACCCCGATTACCGCACCGTGCCGAGCGTGTCGGCCATTGTGTTTCCGGTGCAGGCTGGTCTTTGGTATGCGGGCAAACGATGGCTGGTGCAGGCAGGAGCCAACTACCAACCCCGCACCGATTTTCAGTATCCCATTTCGCGCACCAGCGTGGGTCAATTGGCGGTCTCGCCGTGGTCATTCAATGTGGGTGTGAGTCGTTGGTTTAACACCAATGGCTGGATGGCCTCGCAAGCGGGGGTAAAGTATATGGCAAAGACGCGGAAGCTGGCAGCCCGCAATAGGCTCAGTAGCTGGTATGTAGGGCTTGGGCCGTCGGCGTCGTTCGAGATCAGTAAATCTGAGTACGTCAAAGAAAAATATCCGTACCTGAACCAAAGCAGCCCGGGCGGGATGTTGCCCGATATTACCGCAGGGCGCTATTTTGGCAAAGCCGACCTGAACGTGGGCATTTCGTACCGAAAATTGACCAGTTCCTCTAGCGGTTACAACACCCGATTGGACTACCGGCGCAGCTCATACATGATTGAAGCATATAAATTTCTGGGGGATTATCACGGTTTTGTACCGTTCGTTGGCCCCACGCTGGCCTATGAAGACTTGACATTTATTGACACTGACGGCAACCGCAGCCAGACGTTTCAACGAGGCAAAATTGGGGTGGGGCTGATTTTTGGCTGGGACATCCGGCTGAGCCGTGCCGAGCGATGGCTGTTGAGGACCAACCTACGCTACACGCCCAATTTGCACCTAAACGCTGATGATAAAAAAGTTGCTTTCGACCAGATGGAGTTCAATTTTATCCAGTTTGTGTGGTTCGTAGGGCGCGGTAGGGCATTACGCGAATGAGGCTCGCCGAGGTTGGCCTACACGCGCTGAATCAGAGCAAAGTCAAAAACTAATAATGCAAGGAAATTAGACTTTGGACTGATCCACACCTTACAGGGCTGGGATAACATCTTACTGCGAACCAAAGGGGGGCATACAATGAGCGACAAACCATTTACGCTGGTGGGCATCACCACCCGCGATGCCGCCAAAGGGGGAAGCCGTATTCCAAGAGCCGATGCTTCGGGTCTGCAAAAGGGAGCTATCCCCCTTGAAATGGCCGTCGATGCGTATTTACGACGCTACGGGATTGAGCCTTTCTAACGGGTCCGGCATGAGGTGTTTTAAAAGAAGCCGAAAGCACCAGGTTGAGCCGTTTTTTGGCTCAATTAGTCGTTTCTTAACCTCACGTCCTTGTCTCAAACTAAGATGGGTAGGGGCAATACTGTCCAAAGTCTAAATATAAGTTGAGCCGGGTTAAATTAACTCCTGCTTTCAGGGGCTGGCTGGCCTGATTACTCAACTTTTACGCCTATGAAAACAACACTCTTGTCCGTTGCCGCTCTGCTTGCTATCGGCGTGTCATTTACCGCCTGTAATTCGGAAAATAAGGCCGATACGACGACTGAAACAAGTATTGACGAAAGGCCCGTCATGACCCGGTTTACGGCTACGCTGAATGGAGGTTCCGAAAAACCTGAACCCACCTCATCAGCAGCCACAAGCGAGTTTGTTAGCGAACTAAACCCAACGAACAACATTCTAAGCTACACCGTCACCTATTCGGGCCTTACACCAACCGCAGGTCACATTCACCGCGTCACCAAAGACGATGGTACCGGACCACCGGATATTGCCTTCACTGATCTGGCTTCACCCATTACGGGCGTAACTGCCCAACTGCCACAAAGTGAGGTTGACAGCATGGCTGCCGGTCAGTACTACATCAACCTGCACACAACCGAGCATCCCACCGGCGAAATCCGGGGCAACGTCTCGAAGAACCAGTAATCAGGCCATTGGCCATCGGCAGGGCTATTTCATCCCTGTCAACAATAATCGCTACTCCCCGGCCCTATCGGTCAGGGAGTTTTTTATTCCCCACGGTGCTACCCGCCCGGCTTTCGCTGGCGTAGATAATCTGCCGGTTAACCAATTCGGATGGGGTATGGTTGGGTCGGGCATGTCCTCGTTAGGCACTTCCTCATCCGGTTTTATTGCGGGTGGCAGAGGAAATGTACGGCGTTCTGTTTCCGGGGCCGACTGGCAGTCAGCAGCAGCCAGCCAGTGTCAGGAGTTTGCTCATAGTGGAGAGATGCAGTCGGAAAGCAAATGGCGCATACCCAATCACTTCATTTAGTCAGGTACCGAACAAACCGCTTAAACGCTGATTTATATGGGCCTTATATAGCGCAAAACGAACGTTGATGGGCTGGCTGAGGTTGTAAAAGCAGGTTGTCCTCCGCTACTTTCCCGGCTCATCTGCATTATGCATTTGCATAAGTAGGTCCGTTTGCGTCTATATTTGAGCCGGTGCGGGCGGTACACAAACACTCTTTCTCATCAACGAACAACCGTTTCTTCCCCCAGCGAAGCCTGTGCTTCGTAGCCATCATCAACCTTAACAGACCCCATGTCCAAGAACTTAGTAATTGTCGAGTCTCCGGCCAAAGCCAAAACCATTGAAGGGTATCTGGGAAAAGACTTTACCGTAAAATCAAGTTTCGGCCACGTTCGCGACTTGCCCAAAGACGGACTGGCCGTTGATGTGCTGAATGGCTTTCGGCCTTCGTACGAAATATCGCCCGACAAAAAGAAATTGGTCAGCGAACTCAAAACGCTGGCGAAGGGAATGGACGAGGTTTGGCTGGCTACTGACGATGACCGCGAAGGCGAAGCCATTTCGTGGCACCTTAAAGAAGCGCTCGGCCTGCGCGACAATACCAAGCGCATTGTGTTCCGGGAAATCACCAAAACGGCCATCCTGAACGCCATCAAATCACCCCGTACCATTGACGTCGATCTGGTAAATGCGCAACAGGCCCGGCGCGTTCTGGACCGGCTTGTAGGCTACGAACTCTCGCCGGTGCTGTGGCGCAAAATCAAAGGTGGGCAAAGCTTGTCGGCGGGGCGGGTGCAGTCGGTAGCATTGCGGCTCGTGGTAGAGCGGGAGCGCGAAGTGGATAGCCACGCATCCAAGTCGTCCTTTAAAGTTACGGCCCAGTTCGTGGTCGATGGCAGTAAAGTTCTGAACGCCGAAGTGTCAAAGAATTTCCAGACGGCGGGCGGTGCCGAAGCGTTCCTAAATGCCTGCATCGGCGCGGGGTATTCCATCAGAAATTTAGAAACGAAACCCGCTAAAAAATCGCCCGCGCCACCGTTTACCACTTCTACGCTGCAACAGGAAGCGTCGCGCAAACTTGGCTACTCCGTTGACCGCACCATGCGGATTGCGCAGAACCTCTACGAAGCAGGTAAGATTTCGTACATGCGGACCGACTCGATAAACCTCTCGACGGAAGCCGTTGAGAAAGCCGTTGCCGAAATCACGACTGAGTTTGGCCAGCAATACGTGCAGACGCGGCACTTTAAGAACAAAAACGAATCGGCGCAGGAAGCCCACGAAGCCATCCGACCTACCAACTTCAACGACCGCAACGCCGGGGGCGACCGCGACCAGAAACGCCTGTACGAACTGATTTGGAAACGTGCTATTGCCTCCCAAATGGCCGACGCCCAGTTGGAACGTACCACCGTAACGATTGGCGTTGGCTTCACGTCTGCAGGCGAAGCGTCGGAGCGGACGTTTATTCAGAGCAAGGCAGATAATGATGCAGCTGATCAAACAGGCGCACCAATCAGACAGGGTTTTCCGCGCGAGCTGACAGCGCAGGGTGAGGTTATCAAGTTTGACGGTTTTTTGAAGGTCTATCTCGAATCGAAAGACGACGAGGACGACGAAGACGCAAAAGGCATGTTGCCCCCGCTGACCATTGGGCAGGGGCTGAACCTCGGCGTGATGCGGGCCACCGAGAAATTCACCCGCCCGCAGCCTCGCTACGCCGAAGCCTCGCTGGTAAAGAAACTCGAAGAGCTGGGCATCGGTCGCCCATCAACGTACGCACCAACGATTTCGACCATCGTGAACCGGGGTTACGTGGTAAAACAGGACCGGCCCGGCATGGAACGCAAATACGTTGAGTACACGCTGCAACAGGATGCCGTCAGCGAAACAAGCGGTACCGAAACCTACGGCTCCGAAAAAGCCAAACTGTTTCCGACCAATACGGGTATGGTGGTCAGCGATTTTCTGGTCGAGTACTTCCCGGATATTGTCGATTATAAATTCACGGCATCGGTCGAGAAGGAGTTTGACGAGATTGCCGATGGTAAAATGAACTGGCAGCAGATGCTGGGCGGTTTCTACGGCGATTTCCACAAGAATATCGAAGCAATCAAAGGGGCCGATGGCGTAGCGTTCCAAACCGGCGAACGGCTACTCGGCAGCGACCCAAAAACCGGAAAGCCTATCTCGGCCCGGCTCGGCAAATACGGCGCCTACGTCCAGATTGGCGACCCGAGCGATGAGGAGAAACCCCGCTACGCCAGTATGCGCGATGGGCAGTTGATCGAGACTATTTCGCTCGATGATGCGATAAACCTGTTCTCGCTGCCCCGCGAGGCTGGCTTCTTCGAAGATCAGGCCATGACCATCGGCATCGGCAAGTTCGGCCCCTACGTCAAGCACGATGGCAAATTCGTGTCGCTCACCCGCGACGATGACCCCTATACAATTACCGAAGCGCGGGCCGTCGAACTGATTCAGCAGAAGCGCGTGGAGTCGATCAGCGAATCGTTGGGCGAGTTCGAGGGTACGCCGGTCACGGCCGGGAAAGGTCGGTTTGGTCCGTATGTCAAGCACCTGGATAAGTACGTGTCGCTGCCCCGCAACGAACCGATGGCGGGCATCACGCTGGAGCGGGCTGTTGAACTGATTCAGGCCAAGCGGCAGACCGAAGCCAACAAATACATCAAAGAATTCCCCGAACGGCCCGAAATCAAAATCGTAAACGGGCAGTACGGGCCGTACCTCGCTGTTGGTAAACGCAACGTCCGTATTCCTAAAGAAACTGACGCGGCTTCGCTGACGCTGGAAGAATGCCTTGAACTGGCCGGTGGCGACGACGCGGGTAAGGCTCCGGCAAAGAAAAAAACAACAGCTAAAGCATCGGCCACCAAAAAGCCTGCCGCAAAGAAAACGGTGGCGAAAAAACCCGCTGCCAAAGCGAAGAGCGCGTAGGTTCTTTTCTGTCCTGTGTAGTTTGTCATGCTGAGGAACGAAGCATCCCGATGTAGTAAAAATCCGCTCTACATCGGGATGCTTCGTTCCTCAGCATGACAAACCCGCTACAGAAAACATCCATGAGCCGGATACGGTTTGAAGAGCATGGCTTCTTCGAATACCGCGCTGTACTACGAAGGCGTTACGCACATTCAGCACCCGGAACCCATTACAGACCCCTTCTGGAATTACATCGTACTGGGCATAGCTTTTCTACTCGATGGTTACTCGCTGATTGTGGCATGGCGGGCGTTCAGTGCGCAGCGGGGCAATGTACCGTTCTGGGCCTCAATCAAAGACAGCAAAGACCCCACTACCTTCACCGTACTCTTTGAAGACGGATCCGACGTGCTGGGACTGCTCATTGCGTTTTTCGGCGTTTTTCTGGGTCACCAACTAAACAACCCGTACTTTGACGGTGGGGCGTCTATTCTGATTGGCCTGTTACTGGTGTCGGTAGCCATTGTGCTGGCCCGCGAAAGCAAAAGCCTGCTGATGGGCGAGGGCGTCAATGCCGAAACGCAACAGTAACTCATTAAACTGGCCGAAGCCGACCCGGCGGTGCAAAACGTGGTACGTACCGCCACTACATACCTCGGCCCGCAGGAAATTGCACTGGTACAGGACGTTGTCTTTCGGACTGACATAACAACCGCCGACATCAGCGCAGCCATCCAGCGCATACACCGGTCTATTCAGGCGCAGTTCCCTGCTATCAAACAGCTCTTTACCCAGCCGGTGGCCCTGCCCGACAATGAAAACGCGGCTTGAGTAAGTTAACTTCATCTACCAAATCAGCCTGTCATTTCGTATCTTTATCCCAATGGAAACACGCAAAAAAGTAGTCGTTTTATCGGGCGCGGGCATCAGTGCCGAGAGCGGTATCCCCACCTTCCGGGCGTCGGATGGCCTGTGGGAAAACCACCGTATCGAAGACGTGGCCACCCCCGAAGCCTGGCAGCGGGACCCCACGCTGGTACAGAATTTTTACAACGAACGCCGGCGTCAGGCCCTGAGCGTAACGCCTAACGCCGGTCACTACGCGCTCGTGAAACTGGAGACCCAATACGACGTAACGATCATTACGCAGAACGTCGATGACCTGCACGAAAAAGCCGGTTCAACCAACGTGGTTCATTTGCACGGCGAGTTGTTCAAGTCGCGCTCGTCGGTAGATGAGTCGCTGATTTACGACATCGAAGGCTGGGAAATCGAAGCGGGCGATCAGTGCGCGAAAGGCTCGCAGTTGCGTCCGCACATCGTGTGGTTTGGCGAGGCCGTACCGATGATGGACATGGCTCTGGAAATTGCCGATCAGGCCGATATTTTCATCGTTGTCGGTACGTCGCTGAACGTCTATCCGGCGG